>JBGUSZ010000032.1:0-12413 GCA_045132795.1 Tidjanibacter sp.
CTGCACAGCCTGCGAAGCACCACCCGTACCAAGCACAAGTGCTTTGGGTTTTGCACCGCCCAGAAATTCGTCCAGCGAGGTGCCGAAGCCCATATAGTCGGTGTTGTAGCCCACAAGTCGGCCATCATCCTCCACCCTCACACAGTTGACCGCACCGATGCGCTCGGCCTCGGGTGAGAGAGAACTCAACAGGGGGATAATCTCCTTTTTGTAGGGATACGTTACATTGAGTCCTCGCAGGTCGGGTTGTGCTGCGAGGAGTGTTTTGAGGTCAGCGATGGTGTCCAACTCAAAGAGTCGGTATGCTTTGGTGTCAAGGCACCCCTCGGCAGCGAACTTCTTGGTGAAGTAGTCGGCCGACATAGAGTGACTCACGGGTTTACCGATAAGTCCAAACAAATCCATAGTGGAGAGGTATTAGAGTACATATTTAATGAGCAGAAAACCGCCGACAAGCAACACCGTAAAGGCAATGGCGCAGAGGTTGAAATACTTGTCGATGAATTTCTTTATTGGGGCGCCGAACTTGTAGATGAGTGCGGCCACAAGCACAAATCTCAATCCTCGGCTAATGAGCGATGCGACAATGAAGATAAGGAAGTCCTTCATCCCGAGGAATACACCTGCCGAGATGGTGATTAGTTTGTAGGGGATTGGGGTAAATCCGGCGGTAAAGACCAGCCAGAAGTTCCACTCGGAGTACTTCACACCGACACTATCGAAGGCCTCCTGCGAGAAGACGGCAGGGATAAAGAGGCTATCCACCAAGTCCCACGCAAAGGCACCAAGTCCAAAGCCTATGATGGCACCAAAGACCGAGCCTGCGGTGCAGATGGCGGCATATTTGAACGACTTGGCCACCGCACCAATGCAAAGCGCAATCAGCAGCACATCGGGAGGTACGGGAAAGAAGATACTCTCGGCCATAGCAAAGAGGAAGAGCGCAAGGCCTCCCCACCTACTCTCGGCCCACGAGAGCATCCAATTGTAGAGTCGGCGCACCACACCCACCTTCTTCTCGGGCATAGTTGTGGTGTCCATATCAGTGCGTTGTTCTGTCATACGTCAGTGGTTGGGGTGGTGTTATTAGATGTCGTCCGAGCGGAATTCGTAGCCCAAGCGCTTACCTGTTTGGAATTGGGTGTTCTCCTGTCGCGAGTCGAACTGCTCCACAGTAACTCTCTTTACGGCATCGTAGGCGGGCATCAGAAGGTCAAAGCCGAGCGAGTAGAGGATGGCCCTCTCGAGAATTTCAAGGATGGCCTCGCGCGAAATCTGTGCGCCACCAAACTCATCCACACGCCACCTATCCTGTCTTTTACCCTCCACAAAGAACTTACCCTCACGGTTGATGAAGATACGACCAATGAGGTAGCCCTCGTCGTCGGCACGTTTGTTCTTGAAGGAGTCGGCCAGGAAGTTGTAGATATTAATCACACCGCAATAACCATTAGCCCTATCGGCCTGCACATAGGGATTGTGCCAAATGCGGTGCTCACGCTCGAAGGTAAAGATGTTGGTGTGCATAGCAAAGACCAACGTGTCGGCAGCAACCTGCACACGAGCCTCCGACTTACCCTTATCCATATACTCAATACGGATACGTTTGTCAATTTTCTCATCGAGCTCCTCATCCAATTCGGTGCAGAACTCGTGCAGAACGTCTTTCAGTTCGGCAAAGAGGTTAAGTGTGTTGTCGTGAACCTGCTGCTTGAGGTTCGATTTGCTGACCAAAAGGTCCTTGATTTGCGAGCGTAAATCAGATTGTGTTTCCATATATACTTATTGTCTAACGTCCAACGTCAATCGTCTAACGTCTTTTTTTCAATTAGTTAAAGGAGTGATTAGCAACTATTTTCGTCCCTACTCTATTCTAACCATTTGACCGGCCACGAGCACAGCGTTGCGGTCGAGAGCATTGATTTTGGCCAGCGCACGAGTCGACACACCCAGCCTGCGACCGATGTGGCGCAGGTTTTCCGTGCCGAGAGCCACAACATAGCGTCCCTTCGCATCGGCATAGATACCATAGCCGCCAACCTCAACCAACGGAAGTTGCACCTCGTCCACATCAACGACAACTCTCACAGCCTCGGCACCTGCTGCGCCATCCTCTGCACCCTCCACAGCCGCTTCGCCCTTCCTCACCACGGGCTGTTCTACCACGGGAGCCACATAGTCGGCCAGCAGAGCGTTGTCGAACCTTTGGAGATTGTTCTCCTCGATAATGCGGATAAGCAGGTCGGCATAGGCGGGATTGGTTGCATAGCCTGCGGCCTTCAAACCACGTGCCCACCCCTTGTAGTCCTTGGGGTCGAGGTCGAAGAGCGAGCGATAACGCTCTCTCTCGGAGAGGAACAGTGCGTGGTCCACGAAACTCTCCGCCACAGAGGAGTAACTACGGAAGCACTCCTGCGGAGCGTCGTCGTCGTGTGCCAACGAAGGGCCGTCCCACGAGCCACCACACTTGATGCCGAAGTGGTTGTTGGCCTCCCTTGCGAGCCTCGAATTACCATTGGCCGATTCCAGACATCCTTGTGCGAGGGTGATACTTGCAGGAATACCATAGAGCAATTGGCTCTCAACGGCCATCGGAGCATACTTTTCTATATATTGCGCACGCGTGAGTTTCTGTTGAGCCGACACGCGACCAACCGACAACACTACCGAGAGTGCCAACACTATGTATACCAATCTCTGCATTCTATCACTTTTAAGCTACAAAGGTATGAAAAAAGAATTGAAAATGGAAAAATTGAAAAAATTCCTACCTTTGTAGGCGAAAGAACTATCATTGTGCTGCGATGAAGAAAATCACGAAGGCCTCACACATACTTGTCATCCGCCTTACCGATGTGGCCAAGGCGGCAATGTGTGTCCACGCTCTGCGCGGACTTCGTCGCGACTATCCGGAAGTGAAGCTCACTGTGCTGACCACCTCGGCACTCCGTCCGTTGTTCCGAGGAGTGAACGGTATCGGATTTCTCTTGGCCGATGAGGTAAAATACAAAGGCCTATTCGGAGGGGTTAAACTTTGGAACGACATCCAACACCTTGGAATTGACGGCGTAGCCGACCTGGAAGCCTCCCCTCGTAGCCGTAGATTGCATTTCTGCCTCACTCCGTGGCGCAGGATAACCTCCACAATCGAGCGTGGCAAGATTGAGCGCAAGCTCCTCACTCGCAAGTTCCGCAAGGTGATGGTGCAACTCTCTCCCCTATCGCAACGCTCGCGCGATGTATTCGAGCGACTTGGCTTGCCTTTCAGTATGCCTGCCCCCGTGCGTCGCAGACGCGCAGGCGAGCCTCCACACATCGCCACCATTCTGGCCGGCGAGAAGAGTGGCCGTTGGATTGGTGTGGCCCTGCTGTCGCACCGCAAAGGAAATTGCTATCCCATAGACCAATCGGCCGAATTGATAAAACAACTCGCTGCACGCTACGAAAAAGTGTTCGTTTTTGGAAGCGGCACCTATCAAAAACAATTTTGCGAGGGGATGGAGAGCCTTTTTCCTTCGGTGGTTTCTGTTGCCGAGCGAGCATCTTTGGACGAGCAGATGGACCTCATTTCTGTACTTGACGCAGTGGTTACGGTTGACCATCCGGTGTTGAGTTTGGCCTCATTGGTGGGCACTCCTGCCATCTCCATTTGGGGCGCAACCCACCCATTCATAGAGTCTTGCGGCTACGGACAGGACCCAACCTATGCAGTGCAACTGGAGCTACCCTGCCGCCCTTGTTCGGCCGACGGACGCAGGGCCTGCCTCTTTGGGCACTACGAATGTATGACCCGCATTTCGCCCGAAATGGTACTTGCGAGGCTGCTTAAACTTCTGAGGTAACAAAAAATCGTTGTTTTATTTTACAACTTGTATATCGTGCTGATTACCAACACAATACGCTCACGCATACACAATTTAACACACTTTCCAATGTTAAATTATTATTAAAAAATTTTAATATATTTGGAAGTTTGCCCAAAATGCCCTTATCTTTGCAGTGAAGTTTTAAGGTTCATTTAGGTTAGTAGTTTTAGGTTAGTAGAAACAGGGTTAGAAGTGATTCTATCCCCTGTTTAGAAAAAAAAGGTTGCGTTTGGATTAAACGTAACCTTTTTTTTATTTCTCACGCCACAACACCCCCACTCCACCTAAAACCTCCTAAACCGCACCACACCGCCTAAAACCGCCCCGCACCACACCGCTTTGCACAATCTTTGCACACAAAAATAATTCTCACAATAAAAAACAAGAAAACTCGTTTGGTTTTTTGAGTTTTCTGCAATACCTTTGTGCGCAAATTACACTTGTATTTATTTTTTATGGCAACAAACAACAAAGAACGCATAGTGTCGATGGCACAGGAGATGTTTCTGGCACGAGGCATACGCTCGGTGAGGATGGACGACATAGCCCACGCCTGCGGTGTGTCGAAGCGTACACTCTACGAAATCTTCAACGACCGCGAAGAGCTCATTGGCGAGAGTCTGTTGCACCACGCCTCCCAAATTCACAATCGCAGTCAAGAGGTAACCGCACAGGCCGAAAATGTGTTGCACGCATTCTGGTTGGAGGCTACGCACCGAAGCAAAAATCTTTCGGGCGTGAGCACACTATCCGAAGACCTCAAGCGTTATTACCCCAAGGTTGTGGAGAATCTTCTGCCCCAAATCCACGAGGCGGTGGTGCACCACACACGCGAAAAGCTCTCGATAGGTATGGAGGACGGGCTGATATTGTCCAACCTCGATTTGGACTTCTTCTCGCGCGCGCTGACCAACTATGTCTACGGCTTGGGAGTCATCGAGGCCAACACCGCCACTACGGGTGTGGTTATCACCTCGCAGACCGTTCCTACGGCTATCCTCATATTCCTGAGGGGCATTTCGACCGAGAAGGGGCGCCGTTATATCGACGAAAATTTATTAAAAAACATTATGGAAAAGTAAAATTATGAAGAGAATCATTGTATGTTTGGCTGCAATGTTGTCGGTGGGATTTGTCGCCTCGGCACAGCAGTTTGAACTGTCGCTCGAAAAGGCTCTGGAAATAGCCCTCAGCGACAACCCCACAATTCAGGTTGCAGGGTTGGAGATTGAGCGTCAAGATTGGGTGCGTAAGCAGACCATCGGCAGCCTGCTGCCCAACGTATCGGTGCAGAGCCAATACTCATACAGCATCGTAAAGCAAGAGATGGCCAAGGGACTTTCGTTTGGTGCCGACAACACCATCAACAACACCGCTTCGCTCTCCCTGCCACTCTATGCGCCCACCGTTTACGAGACGCTCAAAATGAATCGTACACAGATGGAGCAGGCCGTTGAGAGCGCACGTTCGTCGAAAATCAACCTCACCAACGAGGTCAAGAAGGGATATTACAACATTCTGCTGGCCGAGCAGTCGCTTGCGGTTTTGAAGGAGAGCGAGAAATCCATTGCCGAGACGGTGGCCAACACCGAGAAGATGTACCAGCAGGGCCTTGCCAGCGAGTATGACCTTCTGTCGGCACAGGTGCAGTTGAGCAACCTGAGGCCCAATATTGTGCAAACCGAGAACTCCATCAAGGCCACCAAGCTCCTCTTTAAGATGTATCTCGGCCTGCCTGCCGATAGTGACTTTGTGTTGGAGGGGTCGTTGGACGACTTTGCCGACGAGGTGGCCCTGTCTATCATCCCCACCGATAGCGTGGACTTGTCCAACAACACAGACCTACGCTCGTTGGAGTTTCAGCGCAAACTACTCGAACACCAGCTCCGAATGACCAACGCAAGCCGCCTGCCGACCGTTGCGGCCTTCTCCACGTTTATGTACTCCGGTAACGACAACTCAATGAACTTCGGAGAGATTATCGGTGGAAGTATGGGTGGTATGGGCGGAGGCTCCTCTGCTCCCACAACCAAGAAGGAGTGGTGGTGGCAGAAGCCCCTTTCGGCCGGTATTTCCATCAGTATTCCACTCTTTTCGGGTGGTCGCAACCTCAACAAAGCACACGAGATTCGCAACACACTCCGCCAACTCTCGCTCCAAAGGGACTACCTTGCCCAGAGCGTGAACGTGCAGGTGGAGAGTGCCTTCAACAACATCCTGACCGCCAAGGAGAAGATGACCAGCAATGAGCTCACGGTACGTCAGGCGAGCAAGGCCTACGAGATTGCCCAGGTGCGCTACAATGCCGGCACGGGCACCATCCTCGAACTCAACTCCTCGGAGTTGTCGCTCACACAGGCCAAGTTGAACTACTCGCAAGCCATCTACGACTTCCTTGCCGCAAGGGCCGACTATGAGAAAATCATCGGTAAGGGCTTTGAGTTGAATTGAGAAATGTAGAAATATAAGAAACACAACGATATATGAAAAGTAACATCAAACTCGTGGTAGTGGCTCTCACTACCCTTGCCCTTGCAGGTTGCGTGGGCAACAAGACAAAGAGCAGTGTTGAGGGTGTGCTCACCCAGCAGACCGCCGTACTGACCAAGGTGGCCCCCGTGGAGAATGTGGAGGTGGCACAAACGGTTGATTTTACCACCACCCTGCTCCCCTACAAAAAGACCTTCATCACACCCCAAATGGCTCTCCGCATCGACGAGATTAGGGTTGACGTGGGCGACCACGTAAAGGAGGGAGAGCTTGTTGCCACCCTCGACAGGAATCAGTACAACCAGACCTCCGCACAGCTCAAAAATGCCAAACAGAACCTCGCCCGTATGCGCAGTGTGTACGAGGCCGGTGGCGTGAGCCGTTCGCAGATTGACGAGTTGGAGACCTCCGTGTCGGTTATGGAGGAGAACATCGCCAACTTGGAGCGCAACATAGAACTCCGTTCGCCCATCGATGGTGTCATCACGGGCCGCTATAACGAGCCGGGCGACTTGTTCACCATGGGTGGTAATGCCGATGGTGGCGTGGGTGTGTTGCAGGTGATGCAAATCAATCGCCTCAAAGCAATCGTTGCCCTCTCGGAGCAGTACTACCCACAAATATATAAAGGTATGAAGGTTAAAGTTATGGCCGAGGTCTATCCCGACAAGGAGTTTGAGGGAGAGGTAAACATTGTCTATCCCGCCATCAATGCCACCACCCACACCTTCAATGTGGAGGTGCTCGTGCCCAACGCCAAGGAGGTTTTGCGCCCCGGTATGTTTGCCCGCACGGAGTTCAATATGGGTAGCCGCAAGAGCCTTGTTGTACCCGACGTGGCTGTGCAGAAACAGATGGGCGTAAACGACCGCTATGTCTATGTCATCAAAGATGGCGTTGCCGAGCGTAGGATTGTAACCCTCGGTCGCCAGGTGGGCCAGCAGGTGGAGATTCTCTCGGGTGTAACCGAGGGCGAAGAGGTTGCCATCACCGCCCTCTCCAAAATCAAAAACGACACCTCCGTTGAGGTGGTAAAATAGGCCGAGAAGCCATTAGAAGCAAACAAGAACGAGAAAATACAACAATATGAAGATATACGAAACCTCCGTAAAGAAACCGATATCCACAGCCCTAATCTTTGTGGCTGTGATTGTGTTCGGTCTCTTTTCGTTGAACAACTTGGCAATTGATATGTTGCCCGAGATGGACCTGCCGTCCATTTCGGTCATCACCACCTATCAGGGTGCCAATGCCGAGGATGTGGAAAACAACATCACAAGGCGCATTGAGGACGGTCTGAACACCGTGAGCAACCTCAAAGAGATTACCTCCAAGTCGAGCGATGGAGTGTCGCTCGTGTCGTTGGAGTTTGAGTGGGGTACCAACCTCGACGAGGCCTCCAACGACATCCGTGATGCCATAGGACGACTCTCGGAGTATATGCCCGACGATGCCGAGGAGCCCATTTTGTTCCGCTTCAACTCCTCGCTGATGCCAATTATGTCGTTCGCCATCACCGCCGAGGAGAGCTACCCCGCGCTGAACAAAATCCTCGAAGAGCAGTTCTCCAACCGACTCAGCCGCATTGACGGCGTGGGCTCGGTGGGCATTATGGGTGCTCCCGTGAGGGAGATTCAGGTGAACGTGGACCCCGTGAAGCTCGAAGCCTACGGACTCTCGGTGGAGCAGATTGGTGCAATCATCGCACAAGAGAACGTCAACACTTCGGGTGGTACGCTCGACATCGGTAACCACACCTATAATATCAAGGCCGACGGCGAGTTCAACTCCTCCGACGACCTGAAAACCATCCTCATCAGCAATATGGGCGGTCAGGAGGTCTACCTGCGCGACATTGCCGAGATTAAGGACACCCTCGAAGAGGAGACTCTCGACGAGAGGCTCAACGGCGAGAAGGGTGTGAGGGTGATGATTCAGAAACAGTCGGGTGCCAACACCGTGAAGATTATCGAGAAGGTGAAGAAGATGTTGCCCGAGATTGAGCGCAACCTCCCCTCGGATGTAACAATCCACGTCTTGGGCGACTCGTCGAAGAACATCAAGGATAGTATCGACACGCTGACCGATACGGTGATGTTCGCCTTCTTGTTTGTGATTTTGGTGGTGCTCTTCTTCCTCGGAAGGTGGAGAGCAACGCTGATTATCTGCCTTACCATTCCCATCTCGTTGGTGGTGTCGTTCATCTACCTCCACCTCACGGGCGGAACACTCAACATCATCTCCCTTTCGTCGCTTTCGATTGCAATCGGTATGGTTGTGGACGATGCCATTGTGGTATTGGAGAACATCACCACCCACATCGAGAGGGGTAGTAAGCCTCGTGAGGCGGCAATCTATGGTACCAACGAGGTGTGGCTGTCGGTAATTGCAACCACCCTGGTTGTTGTGGCTGTGTTCCTGCCCCTGACAATGGTTAAAGGTATGGCGGGTGTAATGTTCCAGCAGTTGGGTTGGATTGTGTCGCTGGTGGTAACAACCTCCACCATTGCGGCCATTTCGCTCACCCCTATGCTCTCGGCCAAACTGCTCCGCATCGAGAACAACCAACACGTCTATAAGGGCATTGGCATCATCTACAAACCCATCGACCGCTTCCTCAGTTGGCTCGACAGGGCCTACGAGAAAACCCTTCGTGGGGCACTCCGACACAAGAAGGTGGTATTCTTTGTGCCTATGGTGCTGCTGGGCTTTGGTTTGTGGCTCTTTGCCACCAAGATTCCCACGGAGTTTATGCCGAGTAGCGATGGCGACCAGATGAGCGCAACCATCACCCTCGACCAAAACCTCAGCGTGGGTTACACCTCGGCTGTGGCTCGCCGCATCGACTCCATCGTCTATGCCAAGTACCCCGAAGTGGTACTGCTCTCCACAAGTGCAGGCTCGTCGAGCACCTCCAACGTGTTTGCCGCAATGAGCACCACGGGTAGCAACATCATCAACTACACCTTCCGTTTGACCGACCCGCAGGATAGGGAGCGCACCGTGTTCCAGATTGCCGATGAATTCCGTGCCGACCTTGCCGGTATTCCGGAGATTAAACGCTCCCACGTCAGTACAGGTGGCGGTATGATGGGCGGTAGTAGTTCGGTGCAGGTGCAGATTTTCGGCCACGACATCGAGCGTACCAACCAAATTGCCGGCGACCTTGTGGAGCAGTTCTCCCGCTTGGAGGGCGCAAGGGACGTGCGCGTGTCGAGGGACGATATGAGGCCCGAGTATAACGTGGAGTTCGACCGCAACCGCTTGGCCTACTATGGCCTCAACTCCTCCACCGTGGCAACTGCCATTCGTAACCGAATCAATGGTATGACTGCCTCCATCTATCGCGAGGATGGCGAGGAGTACTACATCAAAGTGCGCTACAACAAGGAGGACCGACTCTCGTTGGAAGATGTGGAGAACATCCTCGTCTATAACCAGCGTGGTCAGGGCGTGAGGGTGCGCGATATCGGTAAGGTGGTGGAGACCTATGCACCACCCACCATCGAACGCCAAAACCGCCAGAGGCTCGTAACCGTAAATGTGGCACTCGGCGACAAGGTGGCTCTCGGACAAATGGTGGCAAGAATCAACGAGGTGTTGGCCGACTATCCTATGCCCGAGGACGTCTACACCACCATCGGTGGCGACTTCGAGGACCAACAGGAGTCTTTCGCCGACATTGGACTGCTTATGGTACTCATTGTGTTGCTGGTGTATATCGTTATGGCTACACAGTTTGAGTCGTTTGTGATGCCCTTTATCATTATGTTCACCATCCTCTATGCACTCCCCGGCTCGGCCATTGCACTGTGGATGACCAACACCCCGTTGAGCCTTATGGCACTGATTGCCATTGTGATGCTGGTGGGTATTGTGGTGAAGAACGGTATTGTGATGGTGGACTTCACCAACTTGCTGCGCGAGAGGGGTGTGGCGATGTATGATGCAGTAGTTCAGGCCGGCAAGAGCCGTCTGCGCCCTGTGTTGATGACCTCGCTCACCACTGTCCTCGGCATGTTGCCTATGGCATTGGGCTTGGGTAATGGTGCAGAGCTGTGGCAGCCGATGGGTATCACCATCATCGGTGGTCTGACCTTCTCACTGATTCTTACCCTCGTTGCAGTACCCGTACTATATTATATATTTATGGGCCGTAGCGAAAAGGCACAAGCACGCCGCAAAGCTCGTGCACAACGCAAGTATGAGGAGAAGATGAAGGCCATTGCCGAGAGCAATGAACAGAATGGTTAAACCTGCATAAAATAAGAACAAAAATATATGAAAGCACTTTTTATATCCTACAATCAGGCGATGACCGAGCGCATCGAGGCACTCCTCGACGAGCAGGGCATCAGGGGCTACACACTCTTTCCACTCACCCACGGCAGGGGCTCCTACACAGGCGAGCCACATATGGGTAGCCACACTTGGCCTGCGATGAACACCACGGTTATTGCTATGGTGGAGGACTCGAAGATTGCACCCGCGATGGAGGCCCTGCGTGCCATCGACCGCGACACCCAACTACAAGGTATGAGAGCCTTTGTGTGGAACGTGGAAGAAGAGATGTAAGTCAGAATTGAGAATTGAGAATTGAGAATTGAGTGTTATAGTAAACCGATAAAAATCAACAATTTTCAATTTTGCATTTTGCATTTTGCATTTTATTTGTATCTTTGCGGGCTGATTGGTGTAAAAGCCAACGGCAATAGATAACTAAATTATTAATAACTAAACTTTTACGCACAATGTCTGTAAAAATTCGTTTGGCACGCCACGGTAAGAAAGGCTACGCCTTCTACCACATCGTTGCCGCAGATAGCAGGGCGCCACGCGATGGTAAGTTCATCGAAAAACTTGGTACTTACAACCCTAATACCAATCCTGCTACAATCGAGTTGAATGCTGACAAAGCACTCGACTGGTTGCAGAAAGGCGCACAACCCACTGATACTTGCCGTGCAATCCTCTCCTACAAGGGCGTTTTGTACAAAAAACACCTCCTTGGTGGTGTAGCCAAAGGCGCTTTTGACGAGGCTACCGCAGAGGCTAAGTTCAACAAGTGGATGGACGAGAAGAACGCAAAAATCGCTGCAAAGGCTGGTAAGATTGCCGCTGACAAGGTAGCTGCTCACAAGGCTGCACTCGCTGAGGAGGCAAAGACCAAAGAGGCTATCGCTGCCAAAGTAGCTGAGAAGAAGGCTGCTGCCGCTGCCGCTGCCGAGGAGGCTGCTGCTGAGGAGGCAACCGAGGAGACCGCAACCGAGGAGGCATAGTCAAAAGCCCCCACGAAGGTCCGGTAAAACAGTTTGAAGGAAGAGAGGGGAATTTCAAGGGAGTTTTCGCAACGATAGAGGAGTATTTATCAGGCCGAGTGCACAACACAAGGCCGACAGAGAAGACCACAATGAAAGAGTTTGCAGTAGCCAAAGTCGGTAAGAGTTTCGGAACTCACGGCGAACTCACATTGAACCTCTACGACACTTTTCCTTCGGACTTCACAACAGAGGAACCGCTGTTTGTCTATGTGGACAAGCTGGTGGTTCCTCTTTTTTTCGACCACTTCGAACGTAGGGGTAAGAGTGGTGCTGTGGTGAGGTTTGCCGACCTCGACACCCCCTACCGTGCTGCCGAACTCATCGGCAAAGAACTTCTGCTGGGCTTTGAGGAACCCGAGGAGGAAACATCTTTTGAGGAGGACGACGAACTCTACTTGGAGGACTTTGTGGGCTTCACAGCCACCTTTGAGGGCCACGAGGAGAGTGGAAAGATAGTTGACTTTGAGGACGACGATTGGAATCCTCTCTTCTATATCGACATCAACGATAGGGAGGTTATCATCCCTGCGGTGGACGACTTCATTGTGGAGTACTCCCCCACCCAACGCACCGTCCACTTCTCCCTCCCTGAGGGACTCCTGGACCTCAACTAATCAGACACAAGACAAATAGAGCAAACAAGACAAACAAGCCACGGGTAACAAAATCGTTACCCGTGGCTTGTTTTTGAAAGGCGGGGACATCTATTGAAAGGGCAGAAAGAGCAGAAAGAGCA
>JBGUSZ010000033.1:0-28748 GCA_045132795.1 Tidjanibacter sp.
GCACGCGAGTTATTGCCCGAATATACCATAACGCGGTAACCCTCGACCTGGGTGGTTTTGGCCGACATTCGGCCCATAAGGCTGTCGAGCTTTGCCGGCTGTTCTATGGTTATGGTGCCTTTGCCGGGCTCGGTGCGCTCAAGTTCTTGCACAATAGTGCTCTGTGCCGCCGCATAGAGGGCACAGAGCATTATTGATAAAAGCAGTGTTATACGTTTCATTATTTGAAAGCGTCGATGATACCTTTGAAATCGGCAACCTTGAGGGCTGCACCACCGATGAGACCACCGTCAACGTTGGGGTTGGCAAAAAGCTCTTTGGCGTTGCTTGGTTTGCAGCTGCCGCCATAGAGGATTGATGTGTTCTCGGCTACCTCGTTGCCATACTTCTCGGCAATGGTAGAGCGGATGTAGGCGTGAATCTCCTCGGCCTGCTCGGCAGTTGCGGTCTTACCGGTACCAATGGCCCACACGGGCTCGTAGGCGATAACGAGGTCGGCATACTGCTCGGCGGTGAGGTTGAACACCACCTCCTCAATCTGTGCCTTAACAACCTCGAAGTGTTTCTCGGCCTCACGCTCCTCCAAACGCTCGCCAACGCAGTAGATGGGTTTCAGGCCGTTAGCATAGACCTGTGCCATCTTTTTGTTGAGAGTCTCGCTGGTCTCGCCATAGTACTCCCTACGCTCGCTGTGGCCCAAGATTACATACTCCACGCCCAGCGAAGCAATCATTGCTGCGCTAACCTCACCGGTGTAGGCACCCTTGGCCTCTGCTGCACAGTTCTGTGCGCCCACAGCCACACGGCTACCTTTGGCTGCCTCGGCCACCTGCGAGAGGTGGGTGAAGGGAGGGCAAACGATGAAGTTTACGCACTCGCAAACCTCTGCACTCTGTGCAATTACATTCTTAACTAACTCCAAACCTTCTGCGGGGGTGGTATTCATCTTCCAGTTACCCGCTACAATTTTCTTACGCATAAAAAAAGTCTACCGTCTACCGTCCACCGTCTACCGTCAATAGTCTTACGGAGATAGACAAATTAAAGTTTATAAAAATACAGTTTAATCTATTATCTATTATTTTGTTTTACCGTCTGTTAAGTATGTTATCAAGCTATGAATGTTTGCGGCTATACGTTCACAATCATTGCGGATAACTGCGACCTTCGAATTGTCAACTTGGAATAAATCTACCATTAAATATAGCATACTCCTAACCTCGCCACAACTACCATTAGCAATGTGTAGGAACTTTACGAAATTGGCATCTGAGCCCGATACGGAGCCTTCTGCGATGTTATTCATCACCGAAATTGCTGCTCGTCTGATTTGGTCATTAAAGGACCAATCTTTGATGGTGTCTGTAAGAAAATAAACATCTTTAACCATCTTATGAGCATCTTGCCACACTCGCAAATCCTCAAATCTTTTCACAACTAATAATTTGTCGGTTGACGGTCGACGGTCGACGGTTGACGATGTTAAGCGTTGGCTTCCACCCAACGCTTAACATCATCCATCGTGGGATTTTTGAGGCCGAGTTTGTTCTTCTTATTGAAGCCACAAAGGTCGTTGAAGAGTTTGCCGGCCGAGAGTTTCTGCAACATCTCCACCTTCACAAAGCTCATCTTCTGCAACACAGGAATCCACTCCGCAGGGATACCCTTCTCGATATACTTCTCGTCCGAGTCCTTCTGCGAGCCACGCTCGGGTTTCATCTGGGGGAAGAGAAGCACATCCTGGATGGTCTGCTGGCCGGTCATAAACATCGTGAGGCGGTCGATGCCGATACCCATACCCGAGCAGGTGGGCATACCATACTCCAACGCCCTCACAAAGTCCATATCGATAAACATAGCCTCATCGTCGCCCTTCTCGCTCAGTCGCAACTGCTCCTGGAAACGCTCATACTGGTCGATGGGGTCGTTCAACTCCGAGTAGGCATTACACAGCTCCTTGCCATTCACGAACAACTCGAAACGCTCGGTGAGCTCGGGGTTGCTGCGGTGGCGTTTGCACAGGGGCGACATCTCGATGGGATAGTCGGTGATGAAGGTGGGCTGGATGAGGTGCTCCTCGCAGTAGGTGCCAAAGATGGCGTCGATGAGTTTACCCTTACCCATAGTGTCGTCAATCTCCACGTTGAGTCTCTTGCACGCCTCCCTGAGCTGCTCCTCGCTCTGGCCGGTGATGTCGTAGCCGGTCCTCTCCTTGATGGCGTCGGTCATCGAAAGCCTACGGAAGGGGGCCTTGAAGCTGATGGTCTTACCTGCGATGTTCACCTCGTCGGTGCCATTCACAGCCACACACACCTTCTCCAACATCTTCTCCGTGAACTCCATCATCCAGAAGTAGTCCTTGTAGGGAACGTAGATTTCCATACAGGTAAACTCGGGGTTGTGGGTACGGTCCATACCCTCGTTGCGGAAGTTGCGCGAGAACTCATAGACACCATTGAAGCCACCCACGATGAGCCTTTTGAGGTACAACTCGTTGGCGATACGGAGGTAGAGGTCGATGTCGAGCGAGTTGTGGTGGGTGATGAAGGGCCTTGCGGCTGCACCACCGGGGATGGGCTGCAATACAGGGGTGTCAACCTCCAAGCAACCTGCCTCGTTGAAATACTCCCTCATAGTGTTCATAATCTTCGACCTCTTCACAAATACATCCTTAACGTGGGGGTTTACGATGAGGTCAACGTACCTCTGGCGATACCTCTGCTCGGGGTCGGTGAAGGCGTCGAACACCTGACCGTCCTTCTCCTTAACGATGGGCAGGGGACGGATACTCTTGGAGAGGAGCGTGAACTCCTTGCAGTGTACGGAGAGCTCGCCGGTCTGTGTGATAAACACAAAGCCCTTGACACCGATGATGTCGCCAATGTCGAGCAACTTTTTGAACACGGTATTGTAGAGTGTGGTGTCGCCCTCGGGGCACACCTCGTCCCTACGGATGTAGACCTGAATACGTCCGGAGTGGTCTTGGAGTTCAAAGAATGATGCGCTACCCATAATACGGCGGCTCATCATACGACCTGCGATGGTAACCTCTGCGAAGTTACCCTTCTCGGGGTCAAACTCGGCAGCGATTTGTGCAGCGGAAGCGTTCACGTGGTACTGCGCTGCGGGATATGGGTCGATACCGAGGTCACGGAGAGCCTGCAACGAAGCCCTACGCTGGATTTCCTGTTCGGAAAGATTGAGGTTTGTACTCATAGCTATATACCTATTTTTTATATTACGTTCCGTTTTAGCTCACAAAGATACAAAATAAAAATTGAGAATTGAAAATTGACAAAATGAAATTTTGTCTAAAATGCTCCCGCTCTGCATAGTCCACAAGTGGCCTCTGCCCTCGCTTATTCGCATTTGCGAAAATGGAAAATTGAAAATTACTCCTACCCTACGACAGGGGGGGGCCTAATTTCCCTAAGGCCCCTTTTTGCCCTTTTTGCCCTTTCTGCCCTTTCAACAGACCCCTCCGCCTTCGGCACCTCCCCTAACTCAGGAGAGGGGTGGTCGGATGGCTCGGGTTACAAAAATGTAACCCGTGAAGAAGGTGGTTCCCTCCGAGGTCTTAGGTATTAAAAAAGATACCCACAAAAAAAGCGAGGCGCACAAACGTGCGCCTCGCCCTATCTGCGGTCTTGCGGTGGGGAGGGCTGCAGCCCTCCATCACTCACAAGAAGTCTGTGTGGTACCTACGGTGATTACTTATTTGTTGCAATACCGCCGCCACCCAAGTTGGGTAGACCCTCGGGAAGATACTCCTCGTGGAGAAGCTCCAAGGTGCTCTCATACCAGTTACCCTCGGCATCTTTCCAAGCGATATCCAGATAGGTGGTTACCCAAGTAGCGAACTCTGCCGAAGAGAAAGTAACCTCTTTTGCCTCACCCTTGTAGTTGTAGTAGCTATTCGACCAAATCTTGTCATACTCGGATTCAAAAGTAGGCCAAGCCTCCATATCGGTCAACAGTTTATTCAACCAAACACGAGCAGATACGCTCTGCTTTCCGAGTACATATTCGGAGCTAAAGCAACCTACAATAAACTCGGTGCAACCCTCTGCGAGTTGGATGGTAATCTCTTTGGTTGCATAAGCGGGATAGGTCAAAGCCTCACCGGTAAGTACATAACCCTCGTTCTCAATCTCCCACTCATAGTGCTCAGTATAGAGCTGAGTAGCAGTCATATTCTCGCTTACTTTAACAACGGGTTTGGTTGCTGCCCATTTTGCATCGTCAGCATAGATCATAGTCAAAGTGGGGAAGGTGTCGAACTTGTGATATACGGGCTTGGTGGGAAGACCATCGGCACCAACACCACCAACAATAATCATATAATCTTTGCTAGCGTTCAAACCAACAACCGATGTACCACCCCACAAGTTTTCAACCCTACCATAGGGAGTATACTTGCCTGCATCATCCTTAGGCAAAACGTTGATGTCGAGGAAGTAGTTCTCCAAAGTTGGATCACCCGAATCTTTGCCCAAAATGGCAATTGCCAACTCAGCAGCAGTACCCTCAACATTCATATACTCATCAACCTCAACCAAGCGGAAGTAGATAGGACTAACCTCGCCATTTACTTTCACATTGAACGAGTAGTTGGCATCGTCTGTGGACATACCAAAAGAGGGAGTAACAACGAAGTCGGCAATCTCAATAGTAGCGGTGCTGTACTCGACATTCTTGGTGGTAACCTCCTTCTTGATGATGGGGCCATACTTACCATTCTGGTCAACGCAGAAACCAACAACAGCAACAGTGGTACCGGGTTTCAGGCCCTCTGCCATTACATTAACGGGCTCATCTTTCCTTACAAAACCACTCTTAAGAACCTCGGCAACGATGTCGGCATCCGACATACCTTTCAATGCCTCAGGCTCGAAATAGTGACCATAGGTCATATAGGCACCCTCGGCGGGAATTACTGCAACATTCACGGTCTGATAGGTTGCCTCGGGAAGAATATCACCCCAGTTGTCAACGAGGCCAAAGGTAGGCTGCAACATACCGCCCGAAGTGTATCCATCAGTTTTTACATAGTAGGTTTTCACATCATCCCAAGTGTAATCAGCAATAGATTTGAGTGCCACTTTGGGCCAAGCGTAAACTACATAGGTGTTGTTGGCTTTAACCTCCACATCGGGATCGATTGCAAAGAGCGAACCATTGTAGTTACCCGACATAGCGATACCCCAAGGATTGAGATACATTGCCATCTGTTCGTCCGAAAGACCAGCATCCTTCATATCCTTAGCCTGAGCAACCATCTCCTCAAACATCTCCTGAGGAGAATAGTAGGGAGGATTAGAACTGTCAACAATGCACAACTCATAGCCTGTGTAACCCTCTACAGTGATGTTGATGTTAGCATCTTTGAATGATTTATTACCAGCCTCAACATCAAAATAGGTTACAGCATACACATCCTTCATAATGACATCGGCTGTCAAAGGAGATGCATTGGGGTCGAAAGCAACAACAGTGAAAGAATCACCACGTTTAACACTCTCGATACCGCAAAGCTCTTTCAGCAAATCGGCAACCTTGAAAGTAACGGTACCGAGTTCGGCGTAGATGCCAACCTCATATTTGAAGGTCGAATTCCAACCGGCAGGATTTGATGCAACGAACGACTCAACGGTGTACTCATTAGTGGGGAAGATGGCATAAGCCAAATCCATAGGCATAAGGTCGCCATACCAGTTCTCAAAATAGTTATTATTGGTCAGCACAACATCATCGCCTACAACTTTCAACGAAGTGTACATCTCGGTAGCGGTAACCTTCAAAGTAGCAACAACAACCTTGCCCTCTTTCGAAACAGCAAGAACTTTCACAGCACCACTTGCAGCACCTGCCTCACCAGCGGGAGCAACAACACCCATATCGTCGCCAACGCCCATATCGTCGTCAAAGCTCAAAGGACCAACAGAGGGACCACCCATCTCTTCGTCTGCCTCAACAACAGCAGGAGCAGTAACAGTCATAATCAGGCCATCGATGCTGATATCCCAACCTTTGGGAACAACCAAAGGAATAATCTCAACGATACCGTCCAAAGTCATAGTAACCTTCTCGCTTGCAGCAGGTGCAATGAAGAGTGCGTTACCATTGATGTTGAAGTTAACCTGCTCATAGAGAGCGAACTTCAAAACCTCGCCACTCTGCAAAGTCAGGCAAGCGTGGTTCTCCTTAACGTCAATAGCAGCAAACAGACCGGGAGTGCCCTCGCAAGCAACCCAAGTTGCACCGCCGTCAACCGATACCTCAACATTACCCTCGGCATTTACCCTAACCTCGGGAGCATTAACAACCTCAACGGGGTTGCCATTAGCGTCTTTCAACAGAACGGGCTCAGCAGCACCGTTTGCCTGTGCCCAATACTGAACACCACCAACAGTAACAACGGTGATACCATTGTTAACATACTGAGGATAAACAGTCAAAGTCTTGCCGTCGGCCAAGGTGAACTTCCAAGCGCCATCAGCAGCAGCCTCGGCCAAAGCCACCTTCTCGTCAATCAATGCGCGCAGAGCAGCAACCTCGCTATCCAAACGCTCCTCCAAAGTGGTAACGCGCTCGGTAAGATCGGCGACTTTGTTCTGCAAATCGGTGTCGTCGTATGCCTCAGCACACGAAACAGCCGCAACACCCACCAATGCCACTGCGAGCATCTTGGTAGCCATCGCTTTCAGATTTGTGTAAAATCTTTTCATACTTAAAGAAATTTAGTTAATAAAATTAGGAATTTAGTTTTGTTTTGTTTCAGTTTGCAATTTTTAGATGCCTAACTAACCTTTATGCAGGCCTTTACAGGGCCAAACACAAATGTAAAATTATAGCTTTCAAACTTATTCTGCAAGTTTTTATTAAAAAATTTTATAAAAAACTTTTGCACAAAAAAGGTCTTGCAGTCTTTTATGTCGTTGGGTGGCGGAATTTTGCACACAGGGGGATACCTATTGTATTTTGTAGGGGCAGAAGGGGAATTGAGAATTGAGAATTGAGAATTGAGAATTGAGAATTGAGAATTGAGAATTGAGAATTGAGAATGGAAAATGGAAAATTGAGGCAAATGCGAGTAAGCGAGAGCAGAGGGTGCTTGCACACTATGCCGAGCGAGAGCATTTTAGAGCAAGCGAAGCTTGGTCAATTGACGGTCGACGGTCGACGGTCGACGGTCGACGGTTGACGGTCGACGGTCGACAAAAAAAAACCACGGGTAACTGCTTCGTTACCCGTGGTTTATCAAATCCACAAAATGGTTATTTGAGATTCTTGGGGTGTTTGGTATGCATATTGACACGCACAACCCTCGGCAGCGACTCCACATCGTCGGCCTCTGCGGGCATAACCACACGGCTCGGGCGCTCCACCTCGGCCCTCTGGTGCGACACCACATAGGCCGCATTAAGTTTAGCCGAAGCCTTCACAGCAGCCTGCTGGGCAGGAGTGGCCATATCGGGGTAGTAAGACTCCAAAGTGCGGGCCTCGCCATTGTCATATATAAGGTGTTCCAAGTCGCCATATACCTCGCCACCCAAAGCATCGGTACCAATGGCTATCATTAGCGCCACACACTTGCCATTCACAAGTTGGTTTTTATCCACATCCATAGTGGTACTCAGGTGACCCTTGGCGGTAAGACCGCAGTCGGTAGCAAACCAATTCCAGGTCTTCATCATATCCGTGTAGCGGTCAACGCCGATGTACCTCACCGCAGCCTCTGCCTCGTTATAGCCAATAAGGTACTTGAAGCTGGCAGCCTCCTTGACAATGCTGAACTTGAAGGCATACTTGTCGTTCTCCTTAATGAGTTCAATCTTACCCTCGGGATTAAGGCCACCAATGAGCGTGGGGGTGGTTACGCTCACAAACTTAACCTCGCCCAACACGCCGTTCCAGTCCTCACCCACATATGCAATCTTGTAAGTAGTGCCCTGCTCCAAGACCATTGTATAGTTGTCGCCATTGGTCCTATCGGCCTCCCACACATTAGCCACAGATGCACCCAGCATCTCATCCACACCCAACAGGAAGTTCAGTTTTTCCTCACGGGTAGCATCCTCTGCGAGGCCACCCTCTTCGGGGTTGGTACTGTCGGGGTTAACAAAGCGGAAGTAGTAGATGGCGGTGTTCTCAAAATTGTAGGTGAAGTTGAACTTCACATTGGTATAGCTTGTTGCCACAAGGCTCAACTCCACGTCGGCCTTACTCTCTGCGGGTTTGTCCTTCACCTGCGCATCGGTCGTAAAAGGCTCACTAAACCTCAACGCCATTGCCTCCTGATAGGGATTGACAGCCGTGTAGACCAACACATACTCGGTGTTGGGTTCGAGATTCATATATCGCTCCGTAGCCACACAAGGTTTAGATTGGGAGAGGTCATTGGTCTCCATATCAAACTTATAGTTGTGGTTACTCAAACCATAGCCCTGATAGACAAGGTCGGCAACAAGTTCAGCCTGCTGTTCGGGGCTTGCGGCCTTGATGTCGGCAGCCTCCGAGGCCTTATACATTCGGTAGAACATTGCCCTTGTGGAGGCGGTCATATCTGCCGAGAACCAAGCCATATTGGAGCCAACGTGGTCGGTATCAATCGTAACGTCCACCTCGGCAGGACTTGCATCATCGGGCACTTTGTCGAGTTTGAAGGTCTTGCTCTGGTAGGTAGTAGCAGGGGTGCTAAACACGTCAGTACCTATGGTCGTAACCATAAAGGTTGTATCCACACCCACAGGGAAACCGCTCATACCAAGTTTGTGGTAATCGAGGTCGTCACGGCCAATCTCGCCACCAACGATGTGGTTACGCATATAGTCCCTATACAGTTGGTCGCCATAGTGTGTCAAATATGGGGTAATATCGGCCTCCATCGACCACAGATAGTAGAAGTAGTGGCAGTCGTCGTTGGGCAAGAATGTGAGAACAAAGCGGTCAGTCCAAGTCTGCACGTTAATATCGGCCTGTGGGTTACCCACCAACTCACTGCTCGGTGTACGCACATAGCAAACCGTCATCTCCAACTGCTCGCTTGCGCTACCCTCCGTGTCGGCACACGCCACAGCCACAATTACATACTCGCAATCGGGCACAATGTGCGCCTGCATATACTCCGAGTTGGCCCAATCGAATACCATATTATTATAGCCGGGCTCCTCCTCATCAAAGGTGTAGCCTGCATTGCCTCCCTCGGCAAACAAGAACTCCCTAATCCAGCCCTCAATCTCAACGGTAGTTGCAGGAGTGGTCAAGGGCATACCCTCGGTGTTCATCTTCTCCATCAGGGCGTTGTAGAGCACGCTGAGGGGATAGACATCCAACCTGAACGACTTGGCCCTCAAACCGGGACGGCACGCAAAGACAAAGTTACGATTCTCCAACTCCATCACCTCTATAGCCACACCATCCGAAGCCACCTTTGGCTCGGCCTTATATGCGCCCCACGCAATGGGAGTGGGTACGTTGGGGTGTTCGAGAGGCTCGGGAGCATCCAAACTTGGCTCGGGTCCGGGTCCAGGCTCGGGCTCGGGAGGGGTGTTTTCAGTGCCATTACCTGTGTTAGGAGTCTCGGCACACGAGTAGAGAGTTGCCGCTCCTACCAGCAGCGACAGCATCAGCAATATGGAATAAATCTTTTTCATAGCGTGTGAAAGTATCTGTTTTTATCTATTTCTCCAAATAATCGTACTCAAAAGTGTCGTTTATGACACGACATACTCCAACGTTGTTCACAAATCCCTGCGAATCGATGGCCAAAGCGTAGATGTAGGCATTCTCGCTCTTCCATCCATCCTCCATCTCGAAGGCGTATTTTTTCGTAACACAACCCTCGGCAGCCACAGCCCCGAGATTGTCGCCACGATAGGTGTCGCTCAACAGGCGGCGCACAACGTGGTTGTGAATGTAGGGCTTATAGAAGCCGTTAACATTCTGCTCGGCCTCGATGCCGTCCTCGGCCACATAGACCGCCAAGCGGTAGTGGTCGTTGCGTTCCGAGAGGAGGCTCACCTCCACCTCGCACGATGTGCCGTTGTCCTTATTAAACTTGGTACTCACCGCCACTCCGACGTGGGCAGGGTACTCATCCATTGAGCGCAAAAGGCTCTTGCGATAGGCGCTCTTCTCCTCGTTGGAGTTCAAACCGCCCTTATCGCGCATATCCACAAGGTAATATGGGTTTTCCAACACCCCAAAGTCGCTCATCATCTGGCTCGCCAGAGCAATACCCATAGGGTCCACACCGGGTGTGTGGAGAGCCAAGAGGTGTATTTTGTTAGCCTCATCCTCCATCTGTTTGTTGACCTGCAACATCTGGTTCTGACCATCGGGGCAGAAGGCGCAGTCGGTGGCCGTAAAATCCATCGCGCAGATGTGTCTTACAAACCTCGAAGCAGGCAGTTCCGCAGGTGCAGTTGCCACAATCTCCAACTCGTTGGACACCACGCCCTCACACGAAGCCGAGAGTTTGTGTCGGCCCGCCTTCACGGTTGTAAACTCACCCCCTTCGAGGGCGAAGAGTTCGGTGCCGTGGTGGAACTCCACCAGCGAGGTCACATCACGCCCGCCACTCGTGGCCGTAACCTTCACCTTCGAGAGTCCATCGGCCACCACACTTGCCACATCTGCCGTGAGCACAATCTCGTCAATCGTCTCTTCGTGGCCCCTGCAACCGCCAAGCAGTGCGCCAACGGCCAGCATAAGGGTAATTATTTTTGTTTGGTATATCCTCATAACGTTCTATTTCTCAATCTTATAATCGACACTCTCACCCACGGTACACACGTTGCAGTTGACAACAATGCGTCCAACATTATCGATGGCCAGCACCATAACTCTCATATTCTCCGCCTTCCACGCAGTGTTGAGCCTGATGGTCTGCACACCCTCTACCTCCTCACACTTGCGGCACACTCCCCCATCGTTCCACTTGTGACCATAGCGAGAGGTGGACGAGAGGGCCCTCACCACATTGTCGCACACCTCATCATCGAAGGCGATGCCGTCCTCCAAGAGGACAATCTGGTAGTTATAGTATCCCGACCTATTGGTCGTAAGTTTAGCCTTCACCTCCACCTCTCGTCGTGCCTCATCGTAGCGGCTCTCGATGGCCACACCGCACTCCGCAGGGTATCGTTCGGCCACATAGTCCATCACAGCCTCCACCTCCGAGCCGTTGGTGCGGTCATAGACTGCCGTGAGGGTCTTGCCACTCACCATATTGACACAGAAGAATGGCAGCGCATCGCCACTCGACCCACAGGCATAGAGGTAGTCCTCCTTCTTGGGCATCTCGAAGGTCATCGGGTCAATCATCGTGGGGCCCATATTGCGGTGGAAAGCCATAGGCACAAGGTTTAGGCCCCTCTGTTGCACGGCCTTGATGGCCTGCGTGAGGCTTGGGCAACCACTACAATAGACCGACGTGAATTGGAAGCCTGCAAACATCTGGGCATAATCTCTCTCGGCACCCGTGGTGGGCTCCTCCTCAACCACCACTCTGACCACATTTGACGACTGTTGGGAGCCATAGATGGCCCTAAAATCGTAGACTCCGGACTCCACCGTAGAGAACTCCACCTCGCCCCAGCGGCCCCTATTTTCCACGCCGTCTTTCCACCAAGCGAGTTGCACCTCCTCCGCCGTGCTCACATTCTGCGAGCCATACATCAGCGTGAAGGTAACCTTATCCACTCCATTAGCAACAATCGTGGTCTTGTCGGCAAAGATACGCAGTTCGCCCTCGGGCACCTCTTCGCCACCCTCGCTACCTCTGCAACCCCACGCAAGGGCCACACACAGCGCAAGGCAAGCCACTCGGCTCGCCCAACGAAGGATTGTTTGGAGGCTTTGTTTCATTATCGGAGGTTATTACTCGTTAAGAACGTAGGCACTCATACTCTCGCCCACCTTGCACACTGCAGCATTGTCCGTAACGGTCTGGCCGTTGCTCAACCTCACAAGCGCAAAGACAACAACCTTACAATTCTTGGAGTCGGCAACCGAAAGGCCCTCGATGGTGAACTCCTTGTGGGCCTCGCCATCGGCTGCAACATCCACTGCGCTAGCCTTGTTGTAGTAGTTGAAACTACCCGCCAGACCACGCATAACGTCGCTATACACGCCCGAAGGCTCGCTGCCACCTGCATAGTAGAGGTTGTCCTCCAAGAGTACACATCCGAGGTCGTAGGAGCCACCTTTGTCGCTCTTCACCGAGGCCTTCACCGTGAGAGTCTTACCACTCAGGCTCGCCTCGGTAATCTTCACACCACACGTTGCGGGGTATTTGCTAATCTGCTCCGTAATGTTCTTCTTTACATTCTCCACATCCTTTGCGCCACTCACAAAGACGTTGTTGTCATACACGCACGATGGATAGGCGCTCGAATTCCACTGCGTCAGCAGCGCTGCGCTCACATCGGGCGAGAGCTTAAAGGGGTCGGCACCTCCGCCGTGGCAAGCCACCACAATCATCTGCTCGCCCCACTCCTCGGCAACGGTGTGGAGGTTGGCTGTAAGCGTAGGGCAAGCACCACACCAAGCACCCGTAGCTTTGTAGATAACCACACTCTGGCGATATTTCTCATACTTACCCCTATTCTCAAACCTCACCTTGACCACATTTTCTGCATCGTAGCCACGGTAGGTTGCCGAAAACTCATACTCTCCGTTCCTCACCGAAGCGAACGAGTGTTTACCATAGCCAAGCCACAAGCCCGTGGTCTTATTCATCACCTTCACCATACCAGGGTCGCTCTGGCACAAGTTCTCGCCCTTGCCGTTAAGCAGCGAGAAGGTTACCTTCTGCACACCGTCGGCATCCACTGCTCCCTTGTCGGCCACGAGGGTATAGGTGTCCTCTGCTGGGTCCACAACATCCTCCTTGCCATCATCGGGATTGGGAGTAGGTTGAGGGTTATCATCGGGCGTACCGCTACACCCCACCACAAGCAGGGCGGTTGCAGCAAACAATATGAGTTGTTTCAGTTTCATAGTTTTTTTGTCTAACGTCTATCGTCTATCGTCTAACGACTTTTTAAATGGAAAATGGAAAAATATGGTGAGCCTTTGGACGCAGTTTTCTATTCTGTCCTTTCTGCTCTTTCTGCTCTTTCTGCCCAGCTAATGGCTAATGGCTAACAGCTAACAGCTTATTAGAACGAAGTGGTGATGGTGAGGTTGCCACCCGTGTAGGCGGGCATCATACGGCACACACCACCCGAGCAGATGAGGCCCTCACGGGTACGGCCCCAGCCAATAGCCACGCGGGTACGCGAAGCAGTGTAGCTTGCACCCACGTTGTAGTAGTGTACCTTCTCCATTCCGTGGTTGTACATATCGCTCACAAAGACACTCCACTTGGGGGCCAAGTTGACCTCAAAGAGTGCTGCCATCCAATCGTAGCCGTTGGAAGCCTCGTAGGAGAGGAGGTACTGCAACTCCAAGCGAGTGGATAGTTTCGGGGTGAACTTATAGAGCATATCGGCCACAAACACATTCGCCACAGCCGTACCATCGCCAACACCATAGGAGGTGTTGCGCTGCTGCATAGCATAGAGCATTTTGAGTTTGAACTTGCGGGTGAGATATTTCTCCATTCCCACATTCACATTCATCCACAGCATCTTACCGGGAGCAAAGCTACCCTCCTCGGCCAAGTTATAGTAGGTCGAAAGGTTGAAGTTGACCTTCATACCCCTCTTACCACCCAGCGTGGTGCCACGGCGGAAGTTGTAATAAACATCCAGCTGGCCACCAATCTCGCCACTATTCACAAATGGGCCGTTGATGTAGTATGGCATAGGAACGTAGGGGTGGATATTGGTGAGCGAGTAGGAGTATTGTGCACACAGAGCCGGAACATAATTGAGGTTGTTGTTGGTGATGCTACTCTCGTCCAGCACGATACCACGGCCGTCGATGTAGGAGTTCATCCACTCCAACCTACGCACCGAGAGGTTTACACCCAAGCCGCTACCACTATATCCGAGGTCAACGAGTTGTGCATTGCCGTTCTTGACGAGGTAGTTCTTGTCGCCAACGAGGTAGCGGTAGTGTTTCTGGCCCGCATCCACCCACTCGGCACGAGCCACAAAGCCGTTATACTCCACATTGGCCCTTGCCGAATAGCCCGTGGTTGAAGGTTTTACACCCTCCTCCTCGGCCAACAGGCCAACCTCTTGGTAACGGTTGAGCACCGAGCCTTCCAGAGCCACATTGACACTTTCCAGGCCCAGCAGGTTGGAGAGCGAGAGCGACGCATCAGCACCCCTCACGTTGGTTTCGGCCCACTCATTACGAACGGGATAGCCCTTCATATAATTATCCTCGTCCTCGCTCATAACATAGTTCGTAAAGGGCATGCGGGGCACACCCCAGATGAGTTTGGCCTCGAAGATATCCTTGTAGTGCCAAGCAAGCCTTGCACCCAACAGTGCGCTATTGTTGCCCAACGCCCTATCCTCATAGCTACGGAACAGCAGACCGCTACCGAATTGGTCATAGAATGTACCTGCCGTGAAGGCAAAGTCCTCGTCGTTCCAAGCGATATAGTAGTTGGCAAGTTTGGTACCCTGCAAGTTGGAGGGGAAACCAATCAATGCGGGTTGGTAGGCCTCCATTTGCAGACCTGCCGAAAGGGAGCCTTTGTAGTAATCGACTTTGAGGTAGTTGTTGGAGCCAAAGCCACCATCGGGCACCCTCGCAAAGGTCTTATCGTCGTTGACATAGCCAATGGTGTTGCTCTCGAAACTACCTGTCAGAAAACCCTTCTCTTCGATCTGGGCATCGACAGCACCGCAGGCAAGCATTGCCGCAAAGGCAAACAGTATTCTTTTATTCATCGTGTGGGAAAAGAAAGTTTGTATTCAACAAAAAAAACGTTTGGGTATTCAAAAAGCAAGTTGCCACCCGATGTTCTACGAATGGCAACCAGCTGTGTGTATCCTATTTCAAACCTTTGATAACAGCAAAAAGCTCCTCCTCACCGCCGGGCTGATAGGCGGTGTGAGAATAGACAATCTTGCCACTCTTGTCAACCACAAAGACGTGGGGCAACACGGGTGCGTTCATTGCACGCTGGAAGTCCTGATTCTTGTCATAGAGCAACGTGAAGTCGCCCCAACCATTACCCTCGGCCAAGGCACGAGCCTTTGCAGAGTTCTTGGCATCGTCCACCGACACGGCCACAACCCTGAAATCGGCCTCTTCGAGCCAATCGGGATACTTCTCACTGATGGCGTTGAGCTCCAAGATGCAGTTACTGCACGATACGGCCCAGAAGGAGAGAATCATTGGAGTTTCGCCATCCACCAACGAGGAGGTTTTGATGCTCTTACCCTTGCCGTTCTCAACCTTTACGGAGGGAATTTGAGCCATTGCTACGGTTGTTGCGAGTGCCACAAAAGCGGCCAAAATAAGTTTTTTCATCTTACAGATTTGAAGGTTAAATTTCTCTTTTTGCAGCGCGTCGTCCCATCTTCAACCAAGCCACTAACGCTCAGTTGATTACACAAAGAACAACACTATTCAATGTAGCAAATATACATCATTTTTTCGAGCCTGCAAATATTTTACCTTATATTTATAATAACTCCCCCAAATGCTGTTTTGTATTGCAAATCGAAACTACACCCGACACAATGTGGTAAATTTGAAAGTAAAAACGGGAAAATGCAACAAAAACCACACCTCTCGGCCTACAAACTGAAATGTTCCAAAAAAAATTCGTACATTGTGCCCGATTTTGGATAGGTGTGAACCGCAAAAAACAACAAATAAATATAAACCTTTTACATTCTGTAAACACAATGAAAAAATTTCTAAACATCGCGTTGGCCGGCATCTTTGCTCTTCTGTTGGGTATGACCGCTTGCGTAACCCCCGAAGGTCCTGTGGATGGTCCCGATGAACCTGAAGTAACAGACCCCCTCAAAGATGCTGCACTGACTGTGAAAATCAACTCTGCAAGCATCACCGGAGCAAAGGGCGCAATCACAACCAGCATCCTCAACGAGGTGGCCTATGTTGTTGAGCCTACCGCAGAGGCAAAAGAGTACTCCGCAGAGGAGATTTTCGACCTCGAAGGTGCAATCCTCATCGAATTGGAGTGCGACGAGGACAACGTGGCAGCCAAGCGTATCGAGATTGAGGGACTCAACGAGAATACCGAATACACCATCTCGCTCGCAGGTCGTCTGCGCACCGAGGACAAAGAGGGCGCAGAGCAAACCTATGTGTTTGAGGATGTTACAACCGCAACTTTCACCACCTCCATCCGTCCTACTTTGAAGGCAGAACTCATTGCCGGTAGCCAGACTGCCAACTCGGCAAAACTCAAAGTTACCACCGCCAACATCTCGCGCTTTGGTTATATGGTTTACAACGTAGCCGACATTACCGAAAGCTTCACTGCCCCCACCCCCGCCATCATCTTCGCCGAGGGTATCCTTGTGAACGATGTGGCAAATGGCAACACCGAGGTTGGCCTCAGCCACCTCACTGTAAACAGCGAGTTTGTGGTTTACATCGCCGGTGAGTTGACCGAAACACAAGAGTTCTATGAAGAGGTTATCAAGGTGGAAGGCATCAAAACCATCGACTTCTCGGAGAGCATCCGCTACTACGACATCACCTACAACTCCTTCAAGATGGATGTGAAAGCCCCCGAGAACTTGGGCAACCACGTTATCAAGTGGGCTACTTGCGACCTCTATACCTACTATCTCAACATTGTATATGGTGGCCAGACAGGTCGTCCACAGTCTGTTGCTGAGACTCTCAACCTCAACGACCAAGCCTTTGGCAACTACTTCAACAAATCGACCACCCTTACCTTCGACGAGGAGCATTCCTACAAACTCGACAGCGAGAGCGAAGATGGCATACTTTTCTATTACAACCCTATGGTTGCCGGACAACCCCAGAAGGTTATGATGGGTGAGTACCGTTGGGGTGATTCGTTGTTTGGTTGGGGCTATGGCTACTATGTTCCTCTCTTTGACATTGATTTCTTCCAACTTATGTTGGATAATGCACGCTCCGAGGAGGAGATGTATGGTATTGCCGCCAATCAGGACCAATTCTGGAACGAGGGCGCATTCTTTGTGAACGACATCGTTCAAATCAAGAAGCCCGAACTGCTCACCAAACAGCTTAAAACAACCATTGAGACTCGACCTGACGGCGCAGCAATGATTTTCGAGCCCGAGGCAGGTCTGGACGACTTTGTGGTCTATATGGAGAATAACGAGATGCACGAGGTGTTGGTGCGTCTGCTCGGTGGCGAGGAAAATTATGAAAAATATATTCAGTGGTGGGTAACCAGTTATCCTGCAATGTTGGAGGGTGCAAAGACCCTCAATCGCAAGGAGCACTTCCCCAATGGCACTTTGCGTCTGGAACTTGCCAACTTCTTTTTTGAGCACGCAATCACCCGAGATGAAACCTACCGCCTGCACGTTGTAGGTTTGGCCGACGATAATATAACCGACGGCTTTATGGATGGACACTTCCAGAACTACACCTGCAAAGAGTTCAAACTCGAAGAGGCAACCGAGCCTGCTCCAACCTTCGAGCTGAACTATGTGCCCGAGAAGAGCACCTCCTCCAAGGCCGTGTTCAACCTGCGCAGCACCAACCCCGCATCGAATGTAACAAAGGCATATTATGTTGCCAACACCGAGAGGGCTTGGTACCAAATCAATGGCTCGTGCCAAGCACTTGTTGACGAATATGGTAAACCCCTCCAAGGTGTAGATATTGATGCAATCAACAGCCCCGAGGGTTTGGATATTCCCATCCCAACCGCTCCCAATGAGAAGATTTACATGGCCGTTAAGATAAGCAACATTGATGGCACTCGTGTCTACTCCACAGAGCCCACCAAGTCTGACATTATACTCCAAGAGGCGACCACCCTCGACCTGACCGCACTCAACGCTTTGGCTGGCGAGTGGACCGCCACTGCCACCATCGGTTACAACGAGAAGGAGATCGACGAGGCAGGTAACGTCATCAAGGACCAGAATGGTAACGAGAAGACCAAGTGGATTGAGAAGGAGGTTAGCACCAAGATTACCCTCGGTGGCAGCCTCTCCTACCCCGCAACTCTCCCCGAGTCGGTTTACGCCAACTTTGAGGCAGTAAAGGTAACCCGTGAGCAAGCCGACCTCTACTTCGATGAGTTCAAGATAGCTGCCGACGCATTCAACTACAACCTGCGCAACAGCAATAGGATTCTCTGTTCCGGTTGGGGCTTCGACACCACAGGCTACATTGATGCAACCTATGCTGATGCTTATGAACTCTTCGCATCGGCCGACTACAACGGTGCCTACTCCACCGCTTCGGTCTATGACTTCGGTCCCAAGTGGTACATCCAGACCGACGGTAGCAACTATTGGGTGCCCTTCAACACCAACGAGATATTCCCGCTCTCGTCGCACACCACCCTCAAAACCCAGTTTGGTAACTTCTGGCAGGAGTATCACCTGATTGGTAACAGCGGTAAGAACACCAAGGCATACGGCGACATAGAGAATAATCGCTACACCGACGGTCGCTTCCCTGTGGAGATTAGTGCCGATGGCAACACCATCACCATCAAACCCGTGGATATGGATGTTATCTCCTACAAAGACAACGGAGATGGCACCTACACCGAGACCGGTCGTGAGACACAGACATTCTACCCCTGCGTTGGCCACAATCAGGACAACAGCGGTACGTTCTACTACGGCAGCCGCATCATCTCCAATATTGTGATGACTCGTGGCTACACCGAGCCCGCAACTCCCGCAGTGGCCAAAGCGGCTGCCAAGAGCACACGTAGCGCAAGGAAGAAACAGATTGTCAACAAGGTTCAGAGCCACCAGGAGATTAAACCCGTGGCCAAACCCAAGGCAATCACCTCCTTCGAGGGCGAGGGCGTGAAGACCTACGAATATCCCATCATCGGCGTTGAGGAGTTCCACAAGAGGAACATCGAGTATCTCAACTCGCTCAAAACCAAGTAGGGATAACACGCAACAACTACAAAAACAAGTTAACAACACAGAAACGCTATGAAACTGACAAAGATATTTGCTGTTGCGGTGGCCGCAATGGTGGCCCTCACCGCTTGCCGTGGCACTGAGGAGGACAACCAATTCCAGGGCGATGGCACGGGCTTCAAGATGACCGCATCGGCAGGTGTAATCTATGCAGACGGCTCCGACAAGGTGGTCTTTACGGCCACCTTCGACGGCATTGTAATCACCGAGGCAAGCGCCATCACAGCCTACAACAAGGCCGATGACAACATCGTGCCCCTCGAAGCACTCACCTTTACCACCACCGAAGCCGGCGAACACACCTTCTATTTCACCTACGACAAGGAGGGCACCACCCACACCTCGGAGGATATCAAAGTGATTGCCGTTGTAAAACCACCACTCGATTTCTCGGACAACGACGAGAAGGGCCTCTCTGTTACCTCCTCACACAAACTCTTCCAAGTGGGCGTGGATGAGGTCTATCTCATCGTGCGCAGGGACGGTAAGGTGTTGGACGCTATGATGGACGACGAGGTTACCTTCTACGACTACAACGATAAGCCGGTTACGATGAGTACCAAGAGGGTTACGGACGACAACGGCGTTGAGAAATATATGTATCGCTTCAATCCCAAGGAGGCCGGTATCTACTCCTTCTGGGCAAGTGTAAAAACCCTCAACACCAAAGATAAACCCGTGAAGCTAACCGCTGTGGATATGGCTATTCCTATGGCAGCTATCGATATGCAACCCGACAACACATCGTTCACCAAGAGGTCTGTGTTGTTCCAACTCACCGGTACGGCTTGCCCCAACTGCCCGAGGATGATTATGGCAATCAAGAGGTTGTGGAACAACCCCGACTATGCCGACAAGTTTGTCCACGTTGGCGTTCACACCTACAACAACACCGACCCGATGTACTACCGAGAGCCGGGCTTCGTGGGGGCCATTGGATACGCAGGAACTAGCTACCCTGCCTACGTCTTTGACCTGCGTTATAGCGGCATATACGACAACCAAACCTTCCTCAACGAGATTGACCAGGCGCAGGCCACACCCGCCAAGGCCGGCATTGCTGCCCGCATCCAGAGCGATGGCGTGAGCGCACTTGCAAGGGTGAGTGTGAAGGCTGCCGAGGAGGGCGAGTATTGTGTGGCTGCGATGCTCTTGGAGAGCAACATCACCGCCATTCAACAGGGCGACCAGACGGGCGAATGCAAGGTGCACGAGAATGCACTTCGCTTGGCCGACGGCAAGAATAGGGGATACTATGTTGGCCACTCGCTCGGCACCCTCAAAGCGGGCGAAACGGCTGAGTATCTATTCAATATGCCCATCGGCAGCGAGTGGATACAGCCCAACTGCCACATTGTGTTCTACGTTACCACCCTTGATGCCGACAGCAAAAGCTACCACGTTACCAACGCCGTAGCCTCCGAGTCGCTCAACTGCACCGTAGAGTACGACTATAAGAACTAATGGAGGATAACTCCACCAATTAGTTTGATATCACAAAAACAACCACGGGTAACGAAATCGTTACCCGTGGTTGTTTTTTAATATGTATCGCTCTGATACTAAATCACATATATGTGCCACATATAGTCTTATTTCTTGTGGCCGGGGCCAGCAGGAAACCACCCCTTATTCACCCTTTTGCGCTGTTCGAAAACCTCCAAAATGCTCCAAAACGACGAGAAGGCCGTAACACCGAAAATGGTGGAGAGGAAGGTGTTGTCGACAAGGAGCGACAAGGCACAAAAAACTATGCCCGAGAGCAAAAATACCCACCAGCACCTCACCCCAAAATAGTACTCGGCTTTGATGACAATGGGGTGGAAAAGGCCGATTATCAAGAATGTGGCAAGGCCCACAACTATTCCTGTGAAATTCATAGCAAGGGAGATGTGAAATTAATATCCGATACGCTCGAAAAAGTCCAATAATAGGTCGCCCACCCGAGTGGAGTGGTAGATGTAGGAGCCGTGGTCGGCATCGGGAACAATGACCACCTCGCCCTGTGGTATGTTATTGCCAATCAGTTCGGTGTGCTCCTTGCGAATGAGGTCGCCATCGCCCGCCATAATCAGCGCAGGGCAGGCAATTTGTTGCATGTCCTCCACACTCATCGTGGGCTCGTTGAGCATCATCACATTGAGCGGATTGGGGTTTTCCTGCGAGAGGAAATAGGCCTCAAACTCGGGCACCAAAGCACCCCTTACGAAGATGTTTGCACCGCCTGTGGCAATGGCCGAAAAGGTGCCCGGGTACATCACTTCGAGTTGCAGAGCGATGATTCCTCCATCGCTGAAACCGAACACCGCAGGTTTTGTAAGTCCCTTTGCAGAAATGAATTGGCGCACGTCCTCTGCCATATCCTTGTAGTGGTATTCGGCCAGCGGAGCGTTAGCTCCCTGACCTCGTGAGTCGAGTGCATAGACTGTGTATCCCTCTTGGGCCAACTGTCGTGTGGTGGTTTCAAGGTCGTTATGACTACCACCGTTGCCGTGCAACAAAATCACCGGCTTACCACGCCCCTCCACAGCATAGAAAATCTCCACTCCGTTGACACTGATTGTGTCGGTGTAACTCACATATTTTGTGCCACACGAGCAGAGTAGCAACGCCGCCACACAGGCCATTCGGACAAGCTTTCTTGCAACCATACAGAGTCTGTTTTCGAGGTGTTCCTACTTGAGTAATTCTTCGAGCCTTGCAACGGGAGCAACATCCAATTCGCTCTGCTCGCCATTGAGGTAATGGTAGTAGCCTGCGACGGCAATCATTGCAGCGTTGTCGGTGGTGAACTTCAACGGAGGGAGATAGGTTTTCCAATGCCTACGACGGCCCTCGTCCTCAATGGCTTCCCTCAGTCCGGAGTTGGCCGACACGCCACCTGCGATGGCTATCTCCTTAATGTCAAGCGCTTTGGAAGCCTTGATGAGTTTTTTGAGTAGGATGTCGATGATGGTCTTTTGGAGCGAGGCGCACAGGTCGGCTTTGTTCTCCTCAATGAAGTTGGGATTGTCGGCCACGTGGTCCCTCAGGAAGTAGAGGAACGAGGTTTTCAGACCGCTGAACGAGTAGTCGAAACCATCCACCGAGGGCTTTGCAAAACGGAACTTTTCGGGGTCGCCTTCGTGTGCCAGGCGGTCAATCACGGGGCCTCCGGGGTAAGGTAGGCCCATAACCTTGGCGCACTTGTCGAAAGCCTCGCCTGCAGCATCGTCAATGGTGGTGCCGACAATTTCGAAGTCAAGCGGAGAGTTGACCTTCACAATCTGCGTGTGTCCACCCGACACAAGCAGGCAGAGGAACGGAAATGCAGGGTGTGGGATTTGCTGGTCGGGCAGGTCGATAAAGTGCGACAAAATGTGTCCTTGGAGGTGATTAACCTCCACCATCGGAATATTTTTTGCAAGCGAAAGACCTTTGGCAAAAGAGACTCCAACGAGCAACGAACCGAGTAGTCCGGGACCTCGGGTGAAGGCTATGGCGTCAATTTGGTCGGCAGTGATGCCGGCATCTTTGAGAGCCGTATCTATCACAGGCACAATGTTTTGCTGGTGGGCACGAGAGGCAAGTTCGGGAATCACGCCGCCATATTTTACGTGTACGGCCTGACTTGCAATCACGTTGGAAAGCATTGTTGTTCCCCTCAGAACGGCAGCCGAGGTGTCGTCGCAAGACGACTCGATACCTAAAATTGTAACTTCCATATTTGTTTTTCGACAATAAAATTCGTAAAATTGTAGGTTAAAACACCCAATAATGAGCAAAGGTATAAAAAAACTCGCAAACATAGCACTCCATTTGCTTAGTGCAGTGGTTTTAGTGCTATTTTTGTTTGTACTCACGGTTGCGTTAGCCTTTTCGCTACCGAGAGTGCAGACCTTTGCTGCACACAAAGCGGTGGATTGGCTCACGGAGAAGTTTGAACTAAACCTATCGTTGGAGCGAGTATCCATCGCGGGGTTGTCGAATGTGGTCGTGGAGGAGTTGTATGTGGAAGACCTTGCGGGTGATACGCTGTTGTATGCCCCGAGGGTGTCGGCCACAATCAACCGCAACGCTCTCTTGAAGAGTGGGGAGTTTCTGCCGAGCCGTGTGCGTATGGAGAGAGGACGTCTGAATCTCTACACGCTCGACAATGGGCGCACCAATCTGGACTCTTTGGTGCGTAGGGTACAGAGCCAACTACCTCCCGCCAAGCCGAGCGACAAGCCTTTGGTTATCACCGACATCAGGGCCATCGACACCCACTTTACACTCCGTAACAACAAAGTCTATAAACCGCAAAAGAGCGGTATCAACTACTCCGATATGGACCTCCGTATTGCTCGTGCCGACGTGGACCGATTGGAGATTGTGGGCGAAAGGGTGGAGATGGACATCAACCACCTCACCGCAACCGACAAGACGGGAGCACACGTGGAGGAGAGTAGCATTGAGCAGTTCATCGTGGGCGACGCGGAGTTGCTCTTCTACGACATTTTGATCTGCTCCGGCGAGGCTCGTGCGAGGTTGCCGAAGGTGGAGCTCGTAGCCAAAGAATGGGATGACTTCCAGCGCTACAACAGTAGTGTTGTGATGGCCATCGAGTCGGAAGGCTCCTACCTTACTCCCGAGGCATTGGAGATGTTTGTCCCCGACTTTGGCAATGTGGGCGTTTGTGTGGAGGAGTTCGATTGTAGCTTCGATGGTATTGTGGACGACTTTGTGGTTGGTCTGTCCAATGCCGTTGTGGAGGAGGCCGAGGTGAGAGGTCGAGTGAGGGTGGAGAATGTGATGGAGCTACCGAAAGCGCGTGTGAGCGTCGACTCGCTTCACTTGTCAACCACCACTGCACAGGCCAAGACCATCTATACCGCAGTGACGGGCGAGCCACTCTCGGAGGAGATTGCTCGATGGGTAAGCCGCTTCGAGTGGGTGGATTTGAACCTTTCGGGCTTGGCTGCAGACAATAGTGTGGATGCCAACGTCAGCATTAATACCGACCTCGGACGTGCAGGGGTGGCGGGTGTGGTTGATTTTGCCCACAAGGGCGAAATTGGCTTCGATGGTGAGGTGTGGACACGAGGTCTTAATGTGGGCCACGTGGCAGAGGTGAAGGAGCTCGGCAAGGTTACCCTCACGGCCGACCTGGAAGGACGCCTCGGAGAGGACTATGTGGATGGCCGTGGTGAGCTCTTTGTGGACCGCCTGGCCTATGGCGGATACACCTACAACGACATATCGCTCGAAGGTAGCTATGAACACGATATAGCCAAAGTTACACTCCGTTCGTTGGACCGCAACCTGCTGTGTGCGCTCGAAGCAGAGTGCGATTTGTCGTGGTTGGAGCCACAGTTCAACCTCAATTTGAGTTTGGAGGGTGCCAACTTTGTGGCTATGGGCATTGCGCCGAGCGATGGCCGTTCGTGGTTGTCGTGCAACTTGGAGGCCTCGGCCGAGGGTGGTTCGCTGGACGAACTAGTCGGCAGGGCAATGATAAACGACCTTGTCTATGCAACCTCAACCGACACTCTCACTACCGAGCTGGTCAACGTGGTTGTGGGTAATAACGGAGTGGAAAAATCCTTCTCGCTCTACTCCCCCATCGCGGACGTGGAGTACCGCAGTAGGGCATCCTATGAGGATGTGTTTGCCTACTTTGCCAACAGATTGCCCTCTCCGCTGCCTCTCAATCGCCCCGTTGTTGCGGAGGGTCGGGAGGAGAAAACGATGCAGGAGAAACGGGTGGGTGCACTCTATGGAGCTGCCGACTACTCCACGATGCACATCAGCATCAACTCCGATGACAATCTCATATCGGCCTTTGTGCCCAATGCGAGCCTTGCAGCCGACAGTTCTCTGTCGTTGGAATTCTCGCCCTCGGCGGATGAGTTTGTTCTCTCGGTCAATAGCGACTATGCCGAATGGCAAGAGTGGCTTGCATCGAGGGTACAAATCGCTGTGGAGGGTACCACAAATCACATCGGGTTGAATGTGGAGGTCAACGAACTGCTGTCGGAAGAACTCTCCATCCCCGACGTGGTGCTGAATGCCTATGCGGAGGATGGCTACAAACTGGGGGCAACGCTGCTGTTTAGCGACAATACCTCGGCTGTAAGCGGAAGTGTGCAGGTCGACGGAGAGCTGTGGTATGACAAGAAGGGTAATCCGATGGCTAAGGCTTCGCTCTCCGACTCGTTTGTGATGCTCTACAACAACCGTTGGGACCTCGTGGCAAAGAAGATTGAGTATGATTCCGAGAGCCTTGCGGTGGACGACTTTACACTCTCTTCGAACGACCAACGTATCTTCCTCGATGGAGTGGTTGCCGCAAATGAGAATACCCCTTTGAGGTTGGAGCTGGGCAATGTTCATCTTGGCGACTTGGCAGAGGTGCTACTCGGAATGAAGGAAGTTGAGGGCGGAGTGAATGGCCACGTGGAGATAACTTCCGCCTTGGCCAATCCCTCGGGTGAGGGTGTGCTGATGTTTGACAATATGTCGGCGGGCGGTGTACCTATTGCTCCAATGACCCTGAGCGTAAATCTACCACAGGAGGAACAAGAGATCTCTTTGACACTGAAAAACAGTCTTCTGGGCTCGACGCTCATCAGTGCACAATACAACTTGGGAAACAATACCTACGAGGGTGCTGTTACCGTCAGGGAACTCGACCTTGCGGCCTTCGGGTCGCTGGCCAATGGCTTGGTGTCCGACTTGAAGGGCGGTGCGGTGGCCGATTTGAGGATTGTGGGTGCGGGAGCCTCGCCCCAGATCGATGGTACACTGATGTTGGACAACGTGGAAACGAAGGTCGATTTCACGGGTGTAACCTACAAAGTCGACGCACTTCGACTCGACTTTGTCGACAATGTGGGTACGCTTGCAACCACGCAGGTGAACGATGAATATGGAGGTCGTGCGCTGCTTTCGGGAGAGGTGAACTTGGCCGACCTTAATGGTGTGAAGTTCAACATCCAACTTCTGCCCACTTCGCTTGCGGTTATAGACCTTGCCGCTTCACCCTCTTCGCCATTCTATGGCAAGGTTACCGCTTCGGGAGCCGCATCGGTGGTATCGGAGAGTGGGGATGTGATGATTGACGCTGCGCTCAATACGGGTAGTGGCTCGGTGTTCAACCTGCCGTTGAGTGGTTCCAGCGAGTTTGCAAGTGTCGACTTTGTGAAGTTTGTGGAGGGACGAGGTGCGATAGAGGCGGACACTACGGGTGTTGTGGCACGCAGAAAGATGTTGATGGAAAGCCGCAACCGCAAGACAACTCGCAAGGGTAATATGGTCATCGATGCACAGATTGGTGTTGATAGGGATACGCAGTTGAGGCTTATTATTGATGAAGCCACCAATAACGTCTTGGAGGCGAGTGGCGAGGCGGACCTGAATGTAACTATCGACTCGGCCAATGGCGACTTGGAGATTAGGGGCGACTACCAAATCTCCGAGGGATTCTATAACTTCAACTTCCAGAACCTTATCGCCAAACGATTTACCATCAGCCCCGACAGCTATATCCGTTGGAATGGTAGTCCGCTGGATGCCACCATCGACATCGACGCGGTCTACAAGGTTAAGACCTCTCTTGCTCCCCTGCTCGGCACGGATGTGTCGGCATCGAGGGGCTCGACACCTGTGGAGTGTATTGTCAACCTGGGAGGCTCGCTGGCCGATATTGATTTGAGCTTCGACATCAACGTGCCAACGGCCAATGCGGAGTACCAGAGCATCCTGTCGAGCTACTTTGCCTCGCAGGAGATGATGGCAACGCAGTTTGTCTACCTGCTGGCAATGGGTAGTTTCTACTCCGATGGCAGCACCTCTTCGCAGGGTACAGCATCGGGAGGCGCGACGGGTACGGCCATCGGCTTGGGCCTATTGGTAGACCAAGTGTCGAGGTTGGTGAGCAACGATGCCTACAAGTTCAACGTGAAGTATAAGATGTACGATGAGACGGCAAGTACCTATGGTGTGGACTTCGAGACGGAGATTATTGACGACCGCTTGCTGTTGGAGTTGGAGGCCAACGTGGATACGGGCTACTATCAGAGCGGTATCGGCGAGGGCGGAAACAACCAACTCACCGGTGGTGGCGCACTGACTCTGTTGCTTGACAAGGCGGGTAATCTTATCCTCAAAGGCTTCTCGCGTACCATCGACCGCTTCGATGAGAACCAGGGCTTGCAGGAGAACGGTGTGGGTATCTATTACCGCCGTAGCTTTGACCGCTTCAAGGATTTGTGGCGCAAAAAAGATAGGAAAGCAGCCGAGATGACGGAAAAAAGTGATACCTTTGCGACACCTATCGCAGAGTGATAGCCTACAAACTTACACGACAATAGATTAAGAAAATAATAAAACACAACAAAACTATGATTACTCTACTTCAAGCAGTGGCCGAGCAACCGGCCGAGACACTCTCTTTTGGCGAACTCTTTATGAAAGGCGGCTGGCTTATGTGGCCCTTGTTGCTGCTGGGCGGCCTTGCTATCTACATCTTTGTGGAGAGGTTTGTGGCCATCAGGAAGGCTTCGCAAATTGCGCCCAACTTTATGAGTCGCCTCAGGGACCTGATTTGCGAAGGTAAGGTGGATGCAGCGCTCCGACTCTGCAAAAAGACCGACAGCCCCGTGGCAAGGATGATGGAGAAGGGTATCAGCCGCATCGGCCGTCCAATGGGCGACATCCAGAATGCCATTGAAAATGAGGCAACCCTCGAAGTGTCGAAGTTGGAGAACGGTCTTCCACTCCTTTCGACCATTTCGAGTGGTGCTCCAATGCTCGGTTTCTTGGGTACGGTACTCGGTATGGTTAAGGCCTTTATGAGTATGTCGCAGGCCGGAGGTGTGGTTGATATGAGCGTGCTGGCAGGCGGTATGTATGTGGCAATGATTACCACCGTTGCGGGCCTTATCGTGGGTATCCCTGCCCACTTCGGCTACAACTATCTGGTGGCTCGCATCGAGAAACTCATCTTCCAGATGGAGGCCAACTCGATTGCTTTTATGGACATCCTCAACCAGCCCGTTGAGAAAAAATAGGAGCAGACACTATGGCAATCAAACGAGGAACAAAAATCATCAAGGAGGTGGGCTCGTCGGCACAGACGGACCTTATCTTCCTCCTGCTGATGTTTATGATGATGGCAACCACCCTCATCAACCCCAACGCGCTCAAACTCACCCTGCCAAAGAGCAGTAACCAGCTCAAAGAGAGGCCCTATGTTACGGTGAGCATCACCAAGGACCTTCAATTCTATGTGGATGGCGAGAAGGTGCCCTTTGCACAAGTGGAAGCTGCGCTGGCGGCAAAGATGGCCGAAAAGGAGGAACCCACTGTGTCGCTCCACTGCGACGAGGGTGTGCCCATCGGCGAGGTGGTCAAGGTTATGAACATTGCAAATAACAATAAGTATAGGCTCATACTCGCCACCCAACCGGAGTAAGGTGCGACCTCCGGAGGGCAGCAGTAATTATCAATTCTCGCAAATGCGAGTAAGCGAGCGCAAAGGCTGCTTGCAGACTCTGCCGAGCGGGAGCATTTTAGACAAAACTTTGTTTTGTCAATTCTCAATTCTCAATTCTCAATTCTCAATTCTCAATTCTCAATTCATAGTCTATGAATTACTACAACACAGACAATACCATCGGCAAGGCGCTGGGCTACATCTTTGCAGCCCTCTATGTGCTGTTG
>JBGUSZ010000034.1:0-3121 GCA_045132795.1 Tidjanibacter sp.
CATACCCCTCCGCCCTTTGGGCACCTCCCCTACCTTAGGGGAGGAGCTTTTTCCATTTTCCATTTTCAATTTTCAATTCTGCACTGCACTTTGCGTTTTTTTAACGTCGACCGTCAACCGTCGACCGTCTGCATACCCCACAGTCGCTTTGCGACAGCTCCCCTACCTTAGGGGAGTAGCTTTTTCAATTTTCAATTTTCAATTTTCCATTTTCAATTCTCAATTCTCAATTCTCAATTCTCAATTCCCTTTCTGCCCTTTCTGCCCTTTCTGCCCTTAAACAGACCTCACCCGCCTTCGGCACCCTCTCCTAACTTAGGCGAGGGAGTGCACGGGGCCGTGCACGCAATTACGACCACCCCTCCCATCCTCCTGCTCGGCGGGGCCGCCGAGCACAATTTCGACCACCCCTCCCATCCTCCCCTGTCGTAGGGGAGGGGCTTTTAGGGGAGGAAAAATTATTCTCCCCTAAGTTAGGGGAGATGGCACAAAGTGCCAGAGAGGTCTGTTAATTTTCCATTTTCCATTTTCCATTTTCAATTTTATCACTACATTTGCCGGCACTATTCGAAACTTAAACGAAAGAAGATTGACTTATGTGGATTTGGTTAGCACTCATTTCGTCGGTTATGCTTGGCTTCTACGACGTGGCCAAGAAACGCTCGGTAACGGGTAATGCCGTGTTGCCGGTGTTGACTATTGCTACCTCCATTTCGGCACTCATCTTCTTCCCCGTGATTCTCTCTTCCGAGTTCTCGCTCGGGTGGTTTGAGGGCACCAGGTTTGATGTGGAGCCTATGAGTGTGGGCCAGCATCTGCTGGTGGCTTTGAAGGCGGCCATTGTGGCTGCCACTTGGTTGTGTGGCTACTTGGCTGTCAAGCACTTACCTCTGACCATAACCTCGCCCATCTATGCCCTGCGCCCCGTGTTGGTGTTGCTTGGCTCCATCCTGATTTTTGGCGAGAGGCTCAATCTCTATCAGTGGACGGGTGTGGTGGTGGCTTTTGTGGCCTTCTATCTGATGAATCGTTCCGGACTCAAAGAGGGTATCAAGTTCACCAACAATAGGGGCGTGATGTACCTCTTTGCGGCGGTGCTGCTGGGTGTGGGTAGTGCTTTTTGCGACAAGATATTGATGAAGGGCATTGCGGCGGCCTCGGTGCAGTCGTGGTGCAACCTCTATATTGCTCTGCTCAACTGCGTGATGATGTTTGCGGTGTGGTGGCCACAGCGTAAACAACAACCTTTCCATTGGACGTGGAGCATTGTACTCATCTCGGTGTTTCTCTCCATTGCCGATTTCTGCTACTTCAATGCCCTCTCGCAGGAGGGAGCATTGCTGGCGGTGGTGTCGCTCATCAGGCGTGGCTCGGTTATCGTGTCGTTCACGCTGGGAGCAATATTCTTCAAGGAGCGTAATATCAAGTCCAAAGCCTTGGCACTTGCCATTCTACTCATTGGCCTCGGATTGTTGCTTTGTGGCAGCCTCTAAGAGCGCAGACCATAGAGTGTAATATGGGCCCAACCAAAACTGCTTTGGTTGGGCCTAATTCTTTTGTTTCGGCCCTCTTTTTGCTTATTTACTCCTTATGGAGTAATAATTCTCAATTCTTAATTCTCAATTCTCAATTCTTTTCGTATATTTGTAGATTGATAGATTTTGTAAACAATAGGACTATGTCAGAACAAGATAAAATACTTTCCGATATCACCTCCAAGGAGTATGAATATGGCTTCGTTACGGACATCGAAACCCACACACTCCCCAAGGGTTTGAGCGAGGATATCGTGCGCCAAATCTCGGCACTCAAAGAGGAGCCGGAGTGGATGCTCGAATACCGCCTTGCGGCCTACCGCAAGTGGCTCACTATGGAGGTCCCCACTTGGGCGCACCTCAATATTCCCCCGATTGATTTCCAGGACATCATCTACTTTGCTGCCCCCAAGAAACAACCCGACAAGAAGTCGATGGACGAGGTGGACCCCAAACTGCGCGAAACCTTCGACAAGCTCGGTATTCCGTTGGAGGAGCAGATGGCCCTTGCGGGTGTGGCTGTGGACGCTGTGATGGACTCGGTGTCGGTCAAGACCACCTTCCGTGCGACGTTGGCCGAGAAGGGTATCATCTTCTGCTCGATGAGCGAGGCGTTGAAGGAGTACCCCGATTTGGTGCGTAAGTACCTCGGCTCGGTGGTGCCCTACACCGACAACTACTACTCGGCACTCAACTCGGCGGTCTTTTCCGACGGCTCGTTCTGCTATATCCCCAAGGGTGTGAGGTGCCCAATGGAGCTCTCCACCTACTTCCGCATCAATGCCGCAGGTACGGGACAGGTTGAGCGCACGCTGATTGTGGCCGACGAGGGCTCCTATGTGAGCTATTTGGAGGGATGCACGGCTCCTATGAGGGACGAGAACCAGCTCCACGCTGCGGTGGTGGAGATTGTGGTGGAGAAGGACGCAGAGGTCAAGTACTCCACGGTGCAGAACTGGTACCCCGGTGATGCCGAGGGTAAGGGCGGTATCTACAACTTCGTAACCAAGAGGGGCATTTGCCGAGGCGACAACGCAAGACTCTCGTGGACACAGGTGGAGACGGGCTCGGCCATAACGTGGAAATACCCCAGCTGTGTGCTCAAAGGCGACAACACCGTGGGCGAGTTCTACTCGGTGGCCCTGACTAACAACTTCCAGCAGGCAGACACGGGTACGAAGATGATACACATCGGTAAGAACACCCGCAGCCGCATCGTGTCGAAGGGTATCTCGGCGGGCCGTAGCCAGAATAGTTATAGGGGCCTTGTGAAGGTGCTGCCCGGTGCGGAGGGTGCGAGGAACTTCTCGCAGTGCGACTCGCTGCTGATTGGCGATAGGTGTGGTGCTCACACCTTCCCCTACATCGACGCACAGAATCCCTCGGCGGTGGTGGAGCACGAGGCCACGACGAGTAAGATTTCCGACGACCAACTCTTCTACTGCAACCAGAGGGGTATTGGTACGGAGGAGGCTGTGGGCCTCATTGTGAATGGCTACGCCAAGGAGGTGCTCTCGAAACTGCCTATGGAGTTTGCGGTGGAGGCGCAGAAACTGTTGTCTATATCGTTGGAGGGCTCGGTAGGT
>JBGUSZ010000035.1:0-52662 GCA_045132795.1 Tidjanibacter sp.
CACGCAATTACGACCACCCCTCCCGACCTCCTGCTCGGCGGCCCCGCCGAGCGCAATTACGACCACCCCTCCCATCCTCCCCTTTCGTAGGGGAGGAGAAATTTAGGGGAGGAGAAATCATTCTCCCCTAAGTTAGGGGAGATGGCACAAAGTGCCAGAGAGGTCTGTTAATTTTCAATTTTCCATTTTCGCAAATGCGAATAAGCGAGGGCAGAGGCCACTTGTGGGCTATGCCGAGCGAGAGCATTTTAGACAAAATTTATTTTGTCAATTTTCAATTCCCTTCCTGCCCTTCCTCTCCTCACGGGTTACAAAAACGTTACCCGCGAAAAAAGCTGCTCCCCTAAGTTAGGGGAGCTGTCCGAAGGACTGAGGGGTATGCCGTCGGTTGACGGTTGACGGTTGACGGTTGACGGTCTATATCTTGCTCTGGTGGTCGATACTCTCGGCGTGGATGGCATACAACACCGTACGCACAAAACCCTCGCTGAGGCCCAACTCCTTGCAGCGACCCACCACACGCTCCACAATGGAGTCCCAGCGGCCACTCTGCAAAATCACTACACCGTTCTCCTTCTTGATGTGGCCAATCCTCTCGGCCACACTCATTCGCTTGGCCAGCAGGTCGAAGAGCTCGTTGTCTATCTGGTCTATCTCCTCACGGCACAGCGCAAGTTCACGCTTATAATCCTCGTCGGCACTATCTGCACCACGCCAATCTATGCCCTGCAAGAGTTCTCCCAACGCATCGGGCGTTAGTTGTTGTGCTGCATCGCTGAGTGCCTTTTCGGGGCAGATGTGGCTCTCGATGATGAGTCCGTCGTAGTTCATATTGGCGGCCGTCTGCGACACCTCCGCCAGATACTCCCTGCAACCACACATATGCGACGGGTCGCACAGCATAACCATATCGGGGAACTTGCGCTGCATATCGAGCACCAAGTGCCACATAGGCTCGTTGCGGTACTTCCACACCGAGGAGGTTGCAAAGCCCCTATGTATCAGACCGATACGCTCACGCTCCACGCCACATTTAAGCATACGTGCCACAGCACCCGCCCACAACTCCACGTCGGGGTTCATCGGGTTTTTGATGAGCACATTGAGCGACGTGCCCGCCACAGCCTCCGCAATCTCCTGCACAAGGAAAGGGTTTGTGGTGGTGCGAGCACCCAGCCACACCACCTCCAAGCCATTCCTCAGGGCCGCCTCAACGTGTTTGGCCGACGCCACCTCCGTAGCGGTTGGTAGCGCAGCCTTCTCGCCCGCCTCGGCGAGCCACTCCAAGCCAATCTCACCAACTCCCTCGAAGGTGTCGGGGCGTGTGCGAGGTTTCCAGATGCCTGCACGAAGGATGTTCACACCACCTCCCTTAACGATGGCATCACACGTTTCGAGCAGCTGCTCACGGCTCTCGGCACTACACGGTCCGGCAATAACGATGGGCTTGCGCCCTTTGAGAGAGTTGATTGGAAGCATAGAGCTTTGTTTACGGTCTATTGATTTCTACTTTTTGACATATTTGGCCTTCACCCTTGCGGTAGCCTCGCGGAGTACATCCTCGGGGGTGCAGAGGGTGATGCGGATATACTTACGTCCTGCCTCGCCAAAGATGGCACCGGGGGTTACGAACAGGTCGCACAACTCCACGAGGTAGTCGCTGAACGCATAGCTGTCGCCCTCAAACCACTCGGGCATCTTGGCCCACAAGAAGAGGCCTGCCTGCTTGGGCTCATACTCACATCCGAGCGCATCGAGAAGCTCCTTACCTGCCGCCTCCCTACCACGATAGAGAGCATTGAGGTCGTTGTACCACTCCTCGCCCAACTCCAAAGCAGCCACCGCTGCCACCTGCATAGGCAGGAATTGGCCCGAGTCCATATTGCTCTTGAAACGCATCACAGCCTCAACCCACTCCTTGCGGCCACACAACACACCGATACGCCAACCGGCCATATTGTGGCTCTTGGAGAGTGAGTTCATCTCCATAGCACACTCCCTTGCTCCGGGGATGGAGAGGAGGCTCACGGGCTGGTCGTTACGCACGAAGCTGTATGGGTTGTCGTGGATGAGGAGGATGTTGTGTTTGGTTGCGAACTCCACAGCACGGTGGAACATCTCCATAGTGGGCAGCGCACCTGTGGGCATCTGTGGGTAGTTCATAATCATCATCTTCACACGGCTCAAATCCCACGTCTCCATCTCGTCGAAGTCGGGCAACCAACCCTTCTCTGGCGAGAGGGTGTAGGCCAAAGGCTCGCCACCCGAGAGGGTAACGGCCGAACGATAGGTGGGATAGCCGGGGTTGGGAATGAGCACCTGCTCACCATGACGCACGAAGGTCATACAGAGGTGCATAAGTCCCTCCTTCGAGCCAATGAGTGGGAGCACTTCGGTGTTGGTGTTAAGCTCCACGCCGTAGTATTTTTTGTACCACGCACCAAAAGCCTCCCTCAGACACTCGGCACCCTTGTAGGGCTGATAGACGTGTACTTCGGGCCTCTTGGCACACTCGTAGAGAGCCTCCACCACCGAGGGGTGAGGTGGCTGGTCGGGCGAGCCGATACCGAGGCTGATAATTGGACGACCTGCTTTGCGCAACTCTGCAATCTCGCGCAGCTTTTTGGAAAAATAGTACTCTTCCACGCCTTCCAGACGCTCCGAAAGAGTGATGTTGATTGAACTATTGCTCATCGTTGTAAATATATTGGTTTATTGCTTTTTTGTATACACCATAGACGTGCAACTCGGTTGTCTCGCCCTGCAAGCGGTCGAGTGCCGAGATGTAGTCGTCCATACACTCAAACTCCATATCCACGTGGAACGAGTAGTGCCACGGCTGACTCGGCACGGGGTAGGACTGCAACTTCGAGAGGTTCACCCCTTCGAGCGTCAAGAGGGCCTTCAAGAGGGCACCCTGTCGGTGGGGCGTGCGGAAGTAGAGCGAAGCCTTGTCGGCATCGGCCACACGGCGGAAGGTGGCACAGGGTAGAATCTCCACCCCGCGGCCAAAATACTCCTCGGCCACAATCTGGTGGAAACATCCCTCGTATCCCTGAATTGCAATCCTCATTACCGCCCTAATCTCTTCGTCTGTTCCAAACGATATGGTTTAATAAACAAAGTTACAAAAAACTTGGGGAAATTTATCCTCTTTCCCCACACATTTTTCACTCTTTGCTCAATTTTGTACTTTTCATCCATCATTGTGTACAATTATCCCAAGGACTTATACACTTTTTGCTTACCTTTGTGGAAAACCAATTAAACCCTGAAACCACCCTATGAGACGACTCCTCACCACCCTATGCGCTCTATTTGCCTTCGTTGTGGCCCACGGAGCAGACTCCGCCCACCCCACTTGTCCCGTCAAGCCGAGTGCCGATGCGACCTACACCCTTGTGTGGCAGGATGAGTTTGAGGGCGATACTCTCAACGAGGAGGTGTGGAACATCGAAGTCAACGACCACGGTGGTGGCAACCGAGAGTTGCAATACTACCGTAGGGAGAATGTGACAGTCGAAGTGGAGCCTCACAGTGGTAAAAGTTGCCTTGTCCTCACCGCACGCCGTGAGGATGTGGAGGGTAGGCACTTCACTTCGGGGCGTGTCAACACCCTACACAAGCGCCACTTCACCCACGGGAGGGTGGAGGCATCCATCCTGTTGCCCAAGACAGCCGATGGGTTGTGGCCCGCATTCTGGATGATGGGAGGTAACTACTCGGAGGTGGGCTGGCCTCGCTGTGGCGAGATAGACATCGTGGAGATGGGCAACGTGCGTGGTATGGAGGATGGCACACAGGAGAGCTATATGAACGGAGCCTGCCATTGGGGCACCCGTAGCAATGGTGGCCACCCCTCCTATGCCAAACACCTCAACGCACCCTACTCCTTGCAGGACGACACCTTCCACCTCTACACGCTCATCTGGGACCACGAGTATCTGACTATGTATCTCGACCTCGATAAGCACCCCGACGCGGAGCCCTATTTCCGAATGAAGATAACCCCCGACGACGACCCCTCGTCGGCAGGCCACTACTTCCACCACGACTTTTTCCTGCTCTTCAACCTTGCCGTGGGAGGTAACTTCACCCGCATCTGGGAGCCCGAACGCCTCACCGCCCTCCCCACCCCCGGTGCCGAGGCGAAGATGTATGTCGACTTCGTGAGATACTATCGGTTAGAGGGAGTTGAGAATTGAGAATTGAGAATTGTCGGTTGACGGTTGACGGTCGACGGTCGACGGTTGACGGTCGACGATAGACGATAGACGTTAGACGTTAGACGTTAGACTTAGAAAAAAATATGTTACCCTTTGACAAGAAAACACTAACCCTTCCGCTACTCCTACTGGGTGGCACTTCGGCCTACTCACAGCACAACCCCGAGCAGCCCAACGTAATCTTCATTCTGGCCGACGATATGGGCTATGGTGGCATCAACTGCTATGGTGGCGACGGCATACCTTCGCCCGCCATCGACCGCTTGGCCGAGGAGGGTATTGTGTGTACCAACTTCCACACCAACGCACCCGTTAGTTCGCCCACGAGGGTATCCATCCTCACGGGGTGCTACCAACAGCGTGCGGGGGTTAATCACATCTACTCCGAAACCGACCCTATGGACGGTCTCAACCCCGAGGTGTTCCCCGCCTTTGCCACCCAGCTGCGAGAGGCAGGCTACCGCACAGGCATTATGGGCAAGTGGCACCTCGGCCAAGACCTACGCTACAACCCTCTCAACCACGGCTTCGACGAGTGGCACGGCTATGTGATGGGCAACATCGACTTCCACACCCACTACAACACCCAGCACCGCATCGATTGGTGGGACGGCAAGGAGTTGAAGGACGAGCCGGGCTATGTAACCCACCTCATCAACCGCTACTCGGTGGAGTTCATCCGCGAGTCGGTGGAGCAACAAAAACCATTCTTCCTCTTCGTGTCGCACAACGCCGTGCACGTTCCGATGCAGGGCCCTAACGACCCACCGGTGCGTACGGCCGAGAAGTGTCCCTACCGCCACGACAAGAATATGGAGCCGAGCGAGTATCAGCGCATCTATCAGGATATGGTCCGAGCGATGGACGAGGGTGTGGAGCAGATTGTGGCTGCTCTGCGCGAGGCGGGCATCGAGCGTAACACACTGATAATCTTCACGTCGGACAACGGCGGTGCCAAGACCGCTGCCGAGAAATACCCCTCCACGAGTGGCTACCTCAGGGGAGCCAAAGGAACGCTCTTCGAGGGTGGTCTGCGTGTGCCGGCCATCTTCCACTACCCTGCCGGCTGGGGCCACCGCATCTGTCCGGAGCCAATGATGACGATGGACCTTATGCCCACCATTTTGGAGTTCTGCGGTGTGGAGAATGAGAGAGAGATTGACGGCACCTCTGCCCTCGCCACCCTCAAAAGTGCCACCCCAATGCCCGAGCGTAAGATTTTCTATGGCTACACGGGTTGGATGGCGATGACGGAGGGCGACTGGAAGATGGTGGGCCGTAAGGACGGCACCTACTACCTCTTCAACCTCTTCAACGACCCGCAGGAGGAGCACGACCTGTCGGCACTCTACCCGGAGCGTGTGGAGCGTATGAGGGCGGAGTTTGAGGCTTGGTGGGCCAGCACGACCAAAGGCACAAGACTCGAACATAAGACCTCCTTCACAGCCAATTGGAGATAGTTGAGAATTGAAAATTTACCCTCTCCTAAGTTAGGAGAGGGTGCCGAAGGCGGGTGAGGTCTGTTATCCCGTCTACCGTCTACCGTCTACCGTCTACCGTCAGACATACCCCTCAGTCGCTTTGCGACAGCTCCCCTAACTTAGGGGAGTAGCTTTCCCTTTCTGCCCTTCCTTGCCCTTTCTGCCCTCAAACAGACCTCTCTGGCACTTCGTGCCATCTCCCCTAACTTAGGGGAGAATAACAAACGCCCCCGCTGCTCCGCAGCACCCCCTCTAAATCAGAGGGGGAGTAGTCGAAAGGCTTGGGTAACGAAAACGTTACCCGCGAAAAAAATAAAACACCTCCCCTAAGGTAGGGGAGGTGCCACAAAGTGGCGGAGGGGTATGCAGACGGTCGACGGTCGACGGTCGACAAAAAACTAATTATCTCGGAGGAAATTTTGTGCCAAACAAGAAAGCGGACCCGCAGTTTACTGAACGTAAATGAGGAGCCCGCTTATCGCAGTGCGGTGCAAAATTTACCCGAGATAATTAGTTTTTAGGGAAGAGGTCTTTAATTCCTCCCAACGACCCCAACACCGACGAAGCCTCATAAGGCATATAGACGGTCTTGCTGTCCTGACCGCTGGCCATCTCTTTGAGAGTCTCGATGTACTTCACAGCCAACAGGTAGGTTGCAGGGTCGGTCTTGGTGTTGGAGATTGCCTCGCTCACCTTGCGGATAGCCTCGCTCTCGGCGTTTGCTTGGAGCACCTTGGCCTCGGCCTCACCCTGTGCTTTGAGAATCTGTGCCTCCTTCTCGGCAGCAGCGTAGTTGATTTGCGACTGCTTCTCACCCTCCGATTGGAGAATGGCGGACTGTTTCTCACCCTCGGCACGCAAAATCTTGGCCCTACGCTCACGCTCGGCCTGCATCTGCTGCTCCATAGCGTTACGCACGCTGGCAGGAGGAGTGATGTCCTGCAACTCCACACGGTTGACCTTCACACCCCATTTATTGGTGGCCTCGTCCAACACGTTACGCAGCTTGGCGTTGATGGTATCACGAGAGGTGAGCGTCTCGTCCAACTCCAACTCACCGATGACGTTACGGAGTGTAGTCTGTGTGAGTTTCTCAATAGCGTTGGGGAGGTTGTTAATCTCATAGACTGCCTTCACGGGGTCCACAATCTGGAAGTAGAGCAGTGCGTTGATGCGGGTGGTTACGTTATCTTTGGTAATCACGTTCTGCTCGGGGAAGTCATAAACTTGCTCACGAAGGTCAATATGCGGAGTCTCGGAGATGCGTACCCACGAGTTGCCGGCCATATCCTGACGCACGCTGCGGATGCAAATCTTGCGAGGTTTTTCGAGGATGGGCCACACGATGTTGATACCCGACGAGAGGGTTTTGCAATACTTACCCAGACGCTCAATGATGAATGTTTCCGACTGTTGTACGATGGTCAGTCCGGCCAGCACGTAGAGCACCGCCACGGCGGCGATTACGGCAATTACTGTTAAAGTTCCCATAGTAACGATGATTTTATAGGTTGTTGATTATAGTTTCTTGACGGTCAGGATGATGCTCTCTCGGCTCACCACCACCACTTTTGCGCCCTTTTCGATGAGTTCATCACCCTCGCTTTCGGCCTTCCAATCGTCGCCATCGATGGCCACACGACCGGTGCCTGCCTGGGGGTTAATCTCCTCCGACACAGTGGCCTTACGTCCGATGAGTGCGTCGGCATTGGTGGGCACTTCGTCCACCTTCGAGAGTTTCCTCAGCAGTGGCCTCACGATGAGGAACGAGGCGATGGTGCCAACGATAAACCACACGAGTTGCATCTCGATGATACAACCAACAGCTGCGGCAATAGCTGCGGCAGCGGCTCCGATAGCCAAGCAAATCAGAGCGAAGGTGGAGGTGAAAATCTCTCCCACCACCAACAACAGGGCTGCGATTGCCCAATAGTGCCAAATCTCCATAGTTATAAATGTTTTTAGTTTAGTTTAGTTTAGTCCAATGTCAAGTTCAAATTGAAAATGGAAAATTGAAAATTGAAAATTAAGGTGCGCCGTTGGCGCGGTTTTCTACTTTCCTTTGCTTTTCTTCGCGGGTATCTTTTTTGTTACCCGTGAGGTTAGGGAATTTAAGGAGTTTAGGGAGTTTAAGGAAAAGAGAAATAATTCTCAATTCTCAATTCTCAATTCTCAAGTTCAATTACGTTATATTGTATCATACGTTCCAATGCTCTCTCGCAGACGGGGCAGAAGCGGGTGGCTTTGTTGTCCCTCATACGGCACACCACCGCAGGGCGATAGACACCTTTGTTTACATAGTTGCCGCCCTCGTAGACACCAACGGTGTAGTTCCTCTCAGCCCTCTTGGTGGGCTCGGTGGGTATGGGCGTGCCCTCGGGTAGCATATCAGCCCACTTACTCTCGAAGTCGGCCAGGTTGGTGATGTTCTGCTGCCACGGCTCACGGTCGGCACGCAGAGGGTTCATCGTCAGGTCGTCCTGCTCGTAGAAATATTCGTCGGCAAGGCCTCCAAAACTATGGCCAAACTCGTGCACCACCACGGGGGCAAACAATGGGTGGTGTGCGGTGGTGAGGGTGTAGGAGTTGTAGATACCGCCACCGCCATAGGTGTCCGTGTTGGCCAGAATGATGATGTGTTCCCAAGCGATACCGTCAAGCAGGTCGGCCAGCGCAAAAATATTGGAGGTTGTCAGGTAACGGTCGGAGTAGAAGGTGTCGAAGTGGGAGCCCACAGCCGTTGTGCGCCACTTGCCTGCTCGTGGCAGGCTCACGCCGCTATCCTTTGAGACACTCTCCACAGCCACAAAGTTGAACCTCTCCTTGTGCGAGGCGAATGGCTCGTAGGAGAAGATTGCATCCACGGTAGCCTGTGCATCCTTACGGAACAACTCCACCTCATTCTCCGCATATCCCTCGGCCACGATGACCACATCAATGGCCTCCCGAGGCGAGCCACCACGGTGGAGGTAGGTGTGGGGCGTAACGGAGTTCTCATCCACACAGCGGATAAGAATGTCGGCAGGGTTGACACGGTGGGTGAGCAGAGCCAGCTGCTCCATCTTGGAGTTGGCAAGGCGGAGCGAGATGTCGGCCTCCCCCTTGGGCATAGGCACTTGGAGCGTGAACTCAAAGGCCTTCCTTATGGTGGCTGCCTCGGGCTGTGTTATCCACTCTTGGAAGAGGCTCGAAAAACTCGTGCGGTAGATAACCTCACCCGTGGCCACATCGGTCATTGTTAGTTGTCCGTCGCCCTCAACAGGTAGCCTATCCATATTCACACGCCTGCCATACCACCCGTCGCTACTCGACAGCCCACGGACAAAGAGATCTTGCTCGGTGGCAGAGCCCGCAAAGATGTAGTCTACACGTAGTGTGCGGTCGGCAAAGAAGTGCTCAAAGCGGACACCCTTTTCCACGGCAGTCCCCTGCGCCCAGAGGCACACAGTGGCAAATAGGGTTATACACAAGGTTGTTATACGTTTCATATTCTTTCTCTTTTTGTCTAACGTCAATTTTAATGGAAAATGGAAAATTGAAAATGGAAAATTAAGGTGCGCCGTTGGCGCAGAGTTTTATTTCCCTTTCTTGCCCTTAAACAGACCTCACCCGCCCGTTGGGCACCCTCACCTAACTTAGGCGAGGGTTGATTCTCAATTCTCAATTCTCAATTCTCAATTCTCAATTCGAGTGCATATCGTGAGGCGAGAACAAGGCTTGCGATGACCGAGAAACCGCAGTTTGCTAAACGCAAATGAGGATTTCGAGGTCGAGCGTAACGCAGTTATCGCCCACGATAGGTGCTCGCCCCTACTTGTGGTGGTAGGGCTCATTGTTAATTATGGTAAACGCCCGATACAACTGCTCGGCAAAGATGGCCCTCACGATTTGGTGCGAGAAGGTCATCTTGGAGAGAGCAATGAGGCTGTCGGCCCTATCGTAGACCTCCTGCGAGAAACCATAGGGGCCGCCTATCACAAACACCAATCGCTTGCAACCACTCGCCATCCTCTTCTGCAACCACGCAGCCCACTCCTCGGAGGTGTACTCACGCCCACGCTCGTCCATCAGCACCACATAGTCGGAGGTCTGCAACATACGCAGTATGGCATCACCCTCCGCCTTCTTCTGCTGTGCTTCGCTCAGCGAACGGGTGTTGCGCACGTCGGGGATGGTGGTGATACCAAAGCGGGTGTAGTGGCCCACACGCCCCTTGTAGTCCTCCACAAGGCGCGCCACCTCAACCGAATCGGTCTTACCTATGACAATCAGTTCAACGTTCACCGGAAAAATCCTGAATTCTCAATTCTCAATTCTTAATTCTCAATTCTAATATCTGTGTTCCAATCGCCGTCGCCGTAGATTACGGGCCTCTCCTTCTCCACGCTCTTGAACCACTCGTAGCACTTGTACATATTGTAGCCACCGCCCGAAGGTGCACCCAAGCTCCACGCAATGATGCAGGGGTGGATGCGTGTGCGGTAGTAGGTGGCCTTCTGTCGCTCCAAAAATTCGGGCAACCAAGGGGGAAGATTTGTGAGGGACCCCTTACGGCTCACATCGCCACCCATAGGGTTGGTGTTGATGTTGGCCTGCTCAATCACATACATACCAATCTGGTCGCACAGGTCGTAGAACCACACCGGCTGGGGATAGCCCACACAGATGGTGTTGTAGCCCTCCTTTTTGAGGTGTTTGATGTCGGCCTCGGCCTGTTTACGCACGGGGGTAGCATTGTAGGCCACGGTGCGCAGGTCGATGGGTTTACCATTGCGGTAGATGTGCTCGCCATCGAAAGAGGTCCGACCAAAGCCCACCTTCAAATTGAGGTACTCGGTCATAATACGCCCCCTCTTGGTGTAGATGGTAACATCGTACAATTTGGGGCTCTCGGCACTCCACAAGCGTTCCATAGCACCATAGATGTTGGTCTGGAAGTGGACGGTGTCGGTCTTACCATAGGGCACCTCTATATCCCTCAGGTCGTAGTATTTGAGCTCCTTCTCGGGCGAGTAGATGTCGTAGCCCACCGAGAGTGTTTCGGTACGGCGCGAGGAGCTGACCACCACGTCGATGTTGAGCACTCCGTGTTTTTGTCCCTCGTCGGGCACGGCACGCACCAACACATCGTGAATCCTCACGGGAGGCTGCGAGTAGAGGAATAGGTTCTCTGTCGCATTGGGCTCCACCATCTCCGCGGGCCTACGGTCGGGCTCCACGGGGCTGACAATGGAGATGCGCGTTACTCCGTCGGCAAGGTAGGAGGAGATGAGAAATTCGGCAGGCGCACGGTCGTCCCTTGCTGCGCCCACCCTCTTGTCGTTCACATAGACCACTCGCTCGGCAGAGCCACCCTCGGTGTGTAGGAAGACATCCCTATCACGCCAAGCAATGGGCAGGTCGACCTCGTAGTTGCGGCGCACACAAGGTGTACCCTTGTCGCTCTCCACAGCCACAGCATCCACCATACGATACTCCAACGGGATGTAGTATCGCTCGGCAGTGCGGTCGCCCTTCTCGGCAAGGTTGCGTGTGGAGTATGTTATGAACTCGGTGCGCCTCGGGGCCACGTTTTCGTAGCCGAACTCGGTAGCCTTTCGCTTGGGCATTTGCGCCCACGCACCAATGGTCATCAACAACACCACACTTGCGGTAAACAATTTTCTCATCATATCCTCTCTCTTGTAGGTGGTTTTATTCTTCGATTTTTTCGAGTTTCACGGTGAAGTGGCGCAGGATGGGAGCCTCCTCAACAATCTTGTAGCCGTGAGTAATCTTGTCGGCCCTCGACTTGATGTTCTTCAAGGCGGCTGCAATCACTGCCATGTGGTTGTCGGTGTAGACACGGCGAGCGATAGCCAAGCGGGTTAGTTCGAGGTCGCTGTAACGGTTCTCACGAGTCACGGGGTCGCGGTCGGCCAAGATGGAGCCAATCTCGCAGCCACGCACACCTGCCTCCAAGTAGAGCTCAACGGCCAGAGTCTGGGCCACAAACTCCTCTTTGGGCACATTAGGCAGGAGTTTCTTGGCGTCCACAAAGATTGCGTGACCACCCGCAGGGCGCTGGTAGGGAATACCATAGCGGTCGAGGAGCTTACCCAGATAGGCCACCTGACGCATACGAGCGTCGAGCTGCTCAAACTCGGTGTTCTCGTCGAGGCCCACAGCCAGAGCATTCATATCACGACCTGCCAAACCACCGTAGGTTACAAAGCCCTCATACATAATGCAATATCGTTTGGCGAGGTCAAACTCCTCCTGTGTACGCATAGCGCAGAAGCCACCCATATTCACCATACCGTCTTTCTTTGCCGAGATGGTCATCAGGTCGGCATAGGAGTAGATCTCCTTAACGATCTGCTTGATGGTCTTATTACCATAGCCCGCCTCGCGTTTCTTGATGAAATAGGCGTTCTCGGCAAAGCGTGCCGAGTCAATCAGCAACTTCACACCATAGCTGTGGCAGAGCTCCGAAGTCTCACGAATGTTTTTCATCGACACGGGCTGACCACCTGCGGTGTTGTTGGTGATGGTCAGAACGCAGAAAGGAATCCTCTCTTTGGGATATTTATCCAACACTGCACGCAGTTTGTCGAGGTCAATCTCGCCCTTGAAGGGAATCTCCAATTGGGTATCTTTGGCAGCGTCGATGGTGCAATCGATAGCGGTTGCTTTGCGCGACTCGATGTGTCCTTTGGTGGTGTCGAAGTGTGAGTTGCCGGGGACAATATCTCCATCCTTCACCAAGCCGGAGAAGAGCACGTTTTCGGCAGCACGGCCCTGGTGTGTGGGCAGGAAGTAGTCGAAACCAAAAATGTTCTTAACGGCTTTTTTGAGGTTGAAATAGGAGCTTGCACCTGCGTAACTCTCATCGCCGGTCATAATGGCAGCCCACTGCTGGTCGCTCATTGAGCCTGTGCCCGAGTCGGTCAGAAGGTCGATAAACACCTGGTCGGAGGTGAGGTTGAAGAGGTTGTAGTGTGCCTCTTTAATCCACTTCTCCCTCTGGCGACGAGTGGATGGTTTGATTGCTTCAACCGCTTTGATACGGTAGGGTTCAGAGTAAGGTAGTTTCATTGTATTTAGGTTTTTGGTTGTTGATTTTCAGCCGTGCAACTTTTTATTCCGTTTGGGTGTGGTTGTGCAAGTTACCATTTGCCGCTTTTCGTCGTCACAGCGACACCTCTTGCAACTTACAAAAATAACAAATTTTAGTTGAAATAAGCAAAAATAAGTGCCTTTTTCTTGCTTTGCGGAGAAATTTCGAAAAGAATGTGTACATTTGCGATTGCATTGTATGCAACCGCCCGAAAAGGGAGCGGAAGATTTGTCCGAAAAACCGATAAAAACAGAGATATGAAAAAAGTGAGAATTTCCGATTTGCTCGCCCTCGCCCCCGAGGGACAGAGCGTGAGTGTCAAAGGTTGGGTACGCACCAAGCGTGGCAACAAAAACGTTGCTTTCATCGCCCTCAACGACGGCTCCACCATCAACAACATCCAGATTGTTGTGGATATGGCCTCGGCCGACGAGGAGCTCTTGAAGGATGTTACCACCGGTGCTTGTGTGTGCGTCGAGGGTAGGCTTGTGGAGTCGGTAGGCTCGGGCCAGCCCGTGGAGGTACAGGCCGACAAGATTGAGGTTTACGGCAAGGCCGACAGCACCTATCCCCTCCAGAAGAAGGGACACTCTATGGAGTTCCTCCGTGAGATTGCCTACCTGCGTCCCCGCACCAACACCTTTGGTGCCGTGTTCCGCATCCGCCACGCTATGGCCTACGCAATCCACAAATTCTTCAACGACAAGGGTTTTTACTATTGGCACACGCCACTGATTACCGCTTCAGATTGTGAGGGTGCAGGTGCTATGTTCAACGTAACCACCATGGACCTCAACAACGTTCCCAAAACCGAGGATGGCGCAGTGGACTACTCGCAGGACTTCTTCGCACGCCAGACCGCACTCACCGTGAGTGGTCAGTTGGAGGGCGAGTTGGGTGCTTTGGCTCTGGGCCAAATCTACACCTTCGGTCCCACCTTCCGTGCCGAGAACTCCAACACTCCTCGCCACTTGGCCGAGTTCTGGATGATTGAGCCCGAGATGGCATTCTACGATTTGGAGGACAATATGGAGTTGGCCGAGGAGTTCATCAAATACTGCGTTCAGTATGCGCTGGACAACTGTATGGACGACCTCACCTTCCTGAACAATATGTTCGACAAGGAATTAATTGAGCGTTTGAAGGGCGTTGTTGCATGCGACTTCGTAAGGCTCGACTACACCGAGGGTATCCGCATCCTCGGCGAGAGTGGCAAGAAGTTCGAGTTCCCCTGCACTTGGGGTTGCGACCTCCAAAGCGAGCACGAGAGGTACCTCGTGGAGGAGTATTTCAAGAAGCCCGTCATCCTCATCAACTATCCCAAGGAGATTAAGTCGTTCTATATGAAGCAGAACGAGGACGGCAAGACCGTGCGTGCAATGGACGTTTTGTTCCCCAAGATTGGCGAGATTATCGGCGGTAGCGAGCGTGAGGCCGACTACGATAAACTCAACACCATCATTGAGGAGAGGGGTATGAGCAAGGAGACCTTGTGGTGGTACCTCGACACCCGTCGTTGGGGCTCGGCTCCCCACAGCGGCTTCGGCCTCGGCTTCGAGCGTCTGCTGCTCTTCGTTACGGGTATGGCCAACATCCGTGATGTTATCCCCTTCCCCCGCACTCCCAAGAACGCAGAGTACTAACGTCGACCGTCTACCGTCTACCGTCAACCGTCTTTTTGGGCGGTTGGCGGTGGGTGGTTAAAAATATCAACGGCTAACAGCTAACAACCAACAGCTAATGGCTAATGGCTAATGGCTAACAGCTAACAGCTTAAATAAACGAAGAACACCGTACACTACACACAGGAATTTTACGTTAACCATTAAAATCAAGTAGTTATGAGTTCATCGTTTCGTCAGCAACAGCTTCTCCGACTCCAACAGAAGCTCTCGCCCCAGCAAATCCAAATGATTAAACTGCTCGAATTGCCCTCTATGCAACTCGAACAGCGCATCAAGCAGGAGATTGAGGAGAATCCCGTCCTCGAAGAGGAGCACACCACCGAGAGTGGCGAAGAGCAGGAGCCCAAGGAGATTTCCGTTGAGGACTACCTCAAAGAGGACGACACCCCCGCCTACAAACTCCACGCCAACAACTTCTCCAAGGACGACAAGCAACGCACCGTCTATATCAGCGGTGGCCAATCGTTGCAGGAGTCGTTGGAGGAACAGCTCGGCTACAAGGAGCTTTCTCCCAAAGATTTGGCCATAGCAAAATATCTCGTCGGCAGCCTCGACGGGGATGGTTATCTGCGCAGGGACCTCGTGTCGGTGTCGGATGATATTGCCTTCACCGTGGGCATCGACATCAGCGTCGGGGAGTTGGAGCGCATCCTGCGTGTGGTGCAGGAGTTGGAGCCTTCGGGTGTGGGTGCCCGCAACCTACAAGAGTGCCTGCTGTTGCAACTCGATGCAATGGCACCCCTTAACGAGGGGCAACTGTTGGCTCGCAGGATTCTGGAAAACCACTTCGACGACTTTGCCAAGAAACACTACGATAAGCTACTCGCTCGTCTGGGCACAAGCAAGGAGGAGTTTGCGGAGGCCATCGAGGAGATACGCCACCTGTCGCCCAAGCCGGGTAATATGTATGGCGATGCCCCCGATGATGCCGCCCCCTATGTGGTGCCCGACTTCCTGCTGGACTACCACGATGGAGAGTTCGACCTGCGCCTGAACTCCTACAACATCCCGGAGTTGAAAGTCAATCGCCGCTATATGGAGATACTGCGTTCCTCGGTGGCGGGCGGTATGACAGGCGAGCAGGATGAGGAGGCTTTGAAGTTTGTGCGCAACAAGATTGAGTCGGCCAAGTGGTTCATCTCGGCCATCAAGCAACGCCACGACACCCTGCTGGCCACTATGACCGAGATTTTTGAGTACCAGAAGGAATACTTCATCGACGGCGACCCCAAGAGGCTCAAACCTATGATTTTGAAGGATATTGCCGACCTCACGGGGCTGGATGTTTCGACCATATCGAGGGTGGTGAACAGCAAATATGTGCAGACCCACTTTGGTGTCATTCCGCTCAAAAGCCTCTTCTCGGAGGCGATGCAGACCGATAGCGGCAAGGAGGTGTCGAGCCACGAGATTAAGCAGATTATCTCGGAGTGTATCGAGAGTGAGGACAAGCACAACCCCACCACAGACGAAGCCCTTATGAATATCCTCAACGAGCGTGGCTACCACATAGCACGCCGCACGGTGGCCAAGTATCGCGAGATGCTCAAAATACCCGTGGCACGTCTGCGCAGGCAACTATAAGTGTTGGGGAGGGGAGAAGATGATGCCCCACATAAAAACAACAAGACGGTCAACCTCCATTGAGATTGACCGTCTTGTTCTATTATCACACTACTACTTGCGTGTTACCACCGCTGCCCAGCCATCTTTCAGGTCGCAGCCCACATAGGTTAGGCCCAGCTCCTCGGCACGAGCACGAATGGTGGGGATGTCGCCCTCCAAAATGCCACTCATAATGAGCTCGCCGCCCTCATTGAGCGCCTCCACATAGTGGGGCATATCGGCCAGCAGAATGTTACGGTTGATGTTTGCCAGGATAGCATCGTAGCTCTTGCCACGTATGGTGCTCACATCGCCCAAAAAGACGGCAACCTTCTCGGCCACACCATTCACGCCGCAATTCTCGGTGCAGTTTTCGTAGGCCCACTCGTCGATATCGACAGCATCCACACTCTCGGCGTTGCACTTGGCGGCGATGATGGCCAACACGCCCGTACCACAGCCCATATCGAGCACCCTCTTGCCCGTAAAATCACGCCCTGCCACCGCACGACTCATCAGGTAGGTGGTGGCGTGGTGTCCCGTACCGAACGACATCTTGGGGGTGATGACAATGTCGAAGCGGAAGTTGGGATAGGGCTCGTGGAAGGGAGCACGAATGGCCACCACATCATCCACCTCAACGGGCGGGAAGTTACTCTCCCACAAGGCGTTCCAATTTTGCGACTCAATGACTATATAGCGGTGCTCGCCCACCCCATAGTGTGCCAACAGAGCCTCCACTCGGTCGTAGCAATCGGCCATTCGCTCTTGTGGGATGTAGGCTTTCAGCAGGTCGGGCTCGGTTGCGAAACTCTCAAAGGGATAGTCGGCCAACTCGGCAACCAGAATATCCGCCAACTCGTCGTTGCAGAATATGTTCAACTCAACGTAATTCATAACTTGTGTCTGTTTGTTTTGCGTGGCAAAGGGCCACCAATGATTTGCTCCCTGCGAAGATACGAAGAAATTTTGTTAAATCAAAAGGCAGAAAGGGAATTGAGAATTGAGAATTGAGAATTACTCCTCCCCTAAGTTAGGGCAGGTGCCACATTGTGGCGGAGGGGTATGCAGACGGTAGACGGTAGACGGTTGTCGGTCGACGACAAAAAACGCAAAGAATTAGGCGAGTTCAAGGCGCACAAGAAAACGCCCCCGCAGTTTGCTGACGCAAATGAGGAGGGCGTTTATCGCAGTGCAACGCAGAAATCGTCAATTATCTGCGTTTTTTAGATAGGAGTCCCACTTGGCCAACACCGCACGAAAATCCTCCGGCAACTCCGAATCGAAATAGACCTCCTGCTTGGTGGCAGGGTGGATGAAGCCCAAACAACGAGCGTGGAGTGCGTGGCGAGGCATCAGCTCAAAGCAGTTCTCCACAAACTGCTTGTACTTACTGAATGTGGTACCCTTCAATATGCGGTCGCCACCATAGCGTTCGTCGTTGAACAGCGGGTGGCCGATGTGTTGCATATGCACACGAATCTGGTGTGTACGGCCCGTTTCGAGGCGGCACTCAATGAGGGTAACATAGCCATAGCGGCGCAAGACCTTATAGTGGGTTACGGCGTGTTTGCCATAGTCGCCGTCGGGGTAGGCGGCCATATTCATAGGGTCGGTCTTGCTACGTCCCACGTGGGCCACCACCGTACCCTCGTCCTCCTCGAAGTTGCCCCACACAAGGGCCAGATAGCGACGAGTGATGGTGTGCTCGAAGAATTGATGTGCAAGGAATGCGTGTGCATACTCCGTTTTGGCCACCACAAGCAGGCCCGAGGTGTTCTTGTCGATGCGGTGAACAAGGCCCGCACGGATGTCGCCACTACCCTCTTTAAAGAGTTCCGTACCCTGCAAGTGCCACGCCAGGGCGTTCACAAGTGTACCGTCCCAATTACCGTGGCCGGGGTGGACAACCATACCGGCGTGTTTGTTGACCAACAGAAGGTGCTCGTCCTCGTGGACAATCTCGATGGGGATATCCTGCGGAATGAGCGTTGTATCGCGCTTGGGATAGGGCATCACGATAGAGATGCGCTCTAAGGGTTTCACCTTATAGCTCGACTTCACGGGCTTGCCGTCCACGAGTATGTTGCCACAATCGGCTGCAGCCTGAATACGGCTACGGCTACACGCCTCCATATGGGTTGCCAGATAGCGGTCGATGCGCATCAGCGATTGTCCCTTGTCGACGGTGAGTGCAAAGTGCTCGAAGAACTCCTCCTGCTCGTCGCCCTCCTCTCGTGGGGGAGGTGTGTAGTTATCAAAGGCGTGTGATTTCATTCTCTGTTGTGCTAAACTATTATCATTCACGACCTATTTCTCATCCTCTACGGCTCGGAGCCACACCGACACCTCACGCCCCATACGGGCTTCGGTCTCAGGCTCCGGATACTGACGATAGACACTTGCGGAGTTCTGGCCTGCCATATTGAGTGCGCCCTCAAACTCCACCGCTCCGAGGTTGAAGCCGTGGTCCCAGAGCATATTTTTCACCTCACGGAGAGTCATACCTGCAAGGTCGGGGATGGGCTCGGAGTGGTTGTCGCTACGTCCCACCACAAGGGTTACCTTGGAGCCTATGGGAGCCAACACCACCGAGTCGGCCTTCATATTCTCGCCCCTGAACTTCTGGTCCAGAACGTAGTTGTTGGCCAAGTCGCTCACATATTCGAGGCGGTCTATTTCGAGCCCTGCGGCCAGCAGGTTGCTCTTGGCCTGACGGAGCGAGTAGCCCGCAACGTAGGGCACTGCCACCGATTTCTGTTTGGAGGCGTTGATGGTGACATATATTTTCCTTCCACTCTTCACCTTGTCCTTACCGGCCGAGGGCCTCTGTTCGAGGATAACACCGCCGGCATACATAGGCACATAGAGCGAGTCGTTGACGATGATTTCCAAACGTCCCTTGCGAGCCAAACCCTCGGCTTGTTCGAGGTTGGCACCCACAAAGTTGGGTACATCCTTGTTGCTGCCGTGGCGGGTGATGATGGCCAACAACAGATTGGACACAAAGAGGACAATGATGAGTAGACTGACGGCAATGACAATGTTGCGCACCAACGCACGGGCCACACTCGGCTCGGCTTTCTTGGTGGATGGTTTCTTCTTGGGTACAACCTTTTTGGGTGCAGTAGGTTTGGTATTCATATCTTTGTTTTTTTAGCAATCAGCAACTTTTTTTAAGGGCCTGCCCTCTTCACGGGTTACGTTTTTGTTACCCGTGAGGAGAATGGGCAAGTAAGAGCAGAAAGGGCAGAAAAGGAAAAATATTTACTAATTCTCAACTCTCAATTCTCAATTCTCAATTTTAATTGTCGGTCGACGGTTGACTGTCGACGGTTGACTGTCATTGATTGGCAATCAGTTTGCACAACCGCTCCCTTGCTCGGTGTATCTGCGTTTTGACCGTACCGATAGGCAGGCCCATATGTGCGGCTATCTCCTCATAGGAGTACTCCTTGACAAATCGCAGTTCTACCATCTGGCGATACTTCTCGGGCAGCTCGGCCATACAACGCTCCAACTGCACGGTGTGCTGTGCGCTAATGATGCGATCCTCGGGGCTCTCGGCACTATCCATCGAGGCCAACGACGTGGTGGAAGTTCGGTTGAGCGAGTCGAGCGAGAGGTCGTCCCTACGGCGGCGCACATAGTCAATAAAGTTGTTACGCGCAATGGTGTAGATCCACTGTCCGAAGGTGAACTTCGAGTCGTACTTCTCCAAGTTGACATAGACCTTCACAAAGGTCTCCTGCATCAGGTCGGAGGCGTCGTCGGTATTACCACCCGTGCGCTGCAAGCAGAGGTTATAGATACCATCACGGTAGCGTTTGAAGAGGGTTTCAAAGGCCACCGAGTCGCCATCCAGCGCAAAGGTTACGAGTTGTGCATCGGAGAGGATTATGTATTTTTCGAGTTCCACTTGCGTCTCTTTGGAGTAAATAGTTGTTTCACACTCTGTGCCCACACTCTGGCAGGGGCCACAAAGTCGTAGAGAGGATACACGGCCAACGGTGCCCTGTCGGAGAGCCTGCGGGCAGTACGTGCCGCAATGAGCATAGCCACCACCTCCCTGACAACAAATAGTCCCAAGGCCACATATCCCGCCACACTCGGCAAGAAGAGTGCCACAGCGAGTGCCGAGAGGAAAAACAGAGCCCTTGTCCACAGCTCCGCACCCATAGCAAACCTCACACGCAGGGAGTAGTGGGGGTGGGTGGCGGCACGACTCGCGCGCTCCTCCTTCCACCATTCGGGCCACACACGCCTATTCATCGTGGCAGGGCCGCCGAGCACAATGGAGGTGTTCTCCCTTGTGGCAATCTTGGGCACAAAGAGGTCATCCTCGCCGGCATTGAGGTTGAGGTGGTTGAAACCTCGTGCGTCGTAATATGCCTTTTTGGTGAAGCCCAAGTTAGAGAGGACTCCACGCCACGGGTGTCCCTTGACAGCGTCGGCAATCCATCGTGCCGACAACATTAGGTTTGCCACCCTGATGGTACGATGGCCTGCGCCCTTGAACGGCAACAGCGAGGTGTAGCCCAGCACCACATCGTGGCCCACAAAACCTCGTGCAAACATATCGGCCCAACGCTCCGAGCGAGGGGTACAGGTGGGCAGTGTGAAGATGAGGTTGTCGTACTTTGCGGCCTTGATACCCACGTTGAGAGCCATCTTGGTCGATATGGGACAGTGTGGCACCACCTTCATAATGGTCGAGGTGAGTCGTGGGTTTGTAATTTTCAGGAGTTTTATCTGTTCGGTGAAGTCCTCGTTGCCGGTGAGGTTTACCAACACCACCTCGTATGGGTTGTGCCTCTGTGCGAGGAGCACGGGTAGCGACTCGTCCAGAAATCGGAAGTCGGCCTCAAAGAGGGGGACAATCACGGAGATACCCACCTTGTCGGCTTCGGGCGATGGGGCGGGATTGCGATAGGAGGCGATGCGACCATAGTGGGCACAGAGGATGCACAGCTGCACCACAAAGGCAACAACCAGCACACCCAACGCCACAAGGCTCTGCCACAGGTAGCCCTCAACCACAAAATTGCTCAAAAAACCCAAGTCGTTCATTGCTTTACTATGTAATTTCTACGCTCTTACTGCGTAAACATTTTGCAAATATAGCAAAAATTTCCATTCTACCATCTCCTCTGCGGGGTATTGTTTCCCCACCCAAGCCCCACTACATTTTCCACAACATCTCAGCCTTTTCAGACACCAGCCACACAAGTAAAAAAGATAACATAAAAATTGCTTTTTTGTTTTATTTTCGTTATTTTTGTAACGAGGAGTGAAATTTTCGCTTTTACTAACCTCCTGAAACCTAATGAAACGTTTATTATTATTCATCATATTATTGTTCGGCAGTGTTACCGGTGTGTTCGCTGCCGAACACATCTTGCAAGGATGTGTGGTGGACTCCACCTCGAAGAATGGCGTGGGTTATGCTACCATAGTTCTTACAGATGGGGATGGAAAAGGAGTTTCTGCTGTAGCTGCCAATAAGGATGGTGTCTTTATGTTGCGCTACAACAAGGAAGGTTTGTACAAGTTGACTATTTCGGCCGTGGGTTACACAACTCATGAAAAAGAGGTTAAATTAAACAGAAATGACAAGCAACTTAATTTTGGCAACATAGCTCTCCAAGCAGGTGTAGAGATTGAGGGTATCACCATCAAACCACTCGTCGTGGAGAAAGAAGGCCGCATTATCTACAACGTAAAGGCAGACCCCGAGGCTAAATATCGCAAGATGTCAACCATTATGGCAAAAGTCCCAGGCCTTGATAATGGCGGATATCGTAGCACCTTCCGATATAATAGACGACATATCCAAGACATATACATCAATGGCAAACCCGAAACTCTCATTTCGGCACTGCGTCAATATACAATGGATTTCATTGGTGCAGCCGTAATGGACGAGATTGAGGTGATTATGCCTCACTCGGCCGAGTATGGCAACACGGGTGTCATTATCAACATCAAGACCAACCAGCCACTACCAATTGGCTTTGCAAGTGAATTGGGTGGTGATGCAACCCCAAAAGATGGAAGATATAACGCCGACATTGATGCCGCTGTCAAACCAAGCAGGCATCTATCTTTTGGTGTTAAGTACAAGTATTCGCTCACCCATTCGCCAACACTCCAAAAAAAATCACGTGCGGAATATCTCGGCGCGGAGGGCGGTGCACCACTCTACACCCAATACAACAATGCCGCCGACAGCACAAGAGGACAGACACACACCATAGGGTTGGATAATCATGGTGGTTGGGGCAACAAAGGAGATTATTCGATAAGGTTTCAAGGTAGTTTTGCCGACCAAAACCGATACAGCTATTCGGAATCGTGGCGTACGGATGCAACCACGGGAGCCATATCCAACAATCAACTCTCCAACTCCCGAAGCAACTCTTCTTCACCACTCAATCTGACGGGAAAAATAGATGTCGGACTCCCGATACAAATCCAAAAGTCCTCCATCAGGTTCAGAGCAGATTACACCCACAACGAGAGCACAACCGACTCGTGGGTAGACTCCGACTATGCCGACAAGTCTACACTCATAACACACAGCAGTAGTAGCACACAGCAAGACCAATTAAATGCCCGTCTACAAACAGCATTCATAATCTCGGACAACCCCAAAAATCCCTACCCGAATATAACGATTGCTGCAACCTATTCATGGCGACGCTACGACAACCACTCCCTCTATGAGAGTTCACAAAACGGAGGCGTTTTCATACAAAACCCCAACGACGGTTTGTTCTATAATCAAAATATCGCAGGAGTCGAAATACGCAGTGCTTTTAAACCAAAATCAAAAACATTTGGAGCTGTAACATTTTTGGCTCGTGCGATGTACGATCATACTACGGGTATATATCGTAACACAGGGAATACACCGCTGGATTACAACATATTGAATTGGAGTGCCACTAGCAGTTTTTCCGTTCGAAGAGGTCCTCTACCTTTTAGTGTTTCACTGTCTGCTCGCCCTATGCAACCATCCTTCTCGTTGCTCAACCCATACGTGAACGACAGCAACCCGATGCACCTGCGTTATGGCAACCCACACTTGCGTCCCGAAATGAACTATTCGGCAAACATTTCTTGGACATCGAGAAACTTTATAACAAAACTCACTCCACGTTGGATGAGCATCGGAATGCCAACATACCGATTCACTTACGTCGATAATTCCATCAACCCCATAACGGAGATGAGGGAGGACGGTGTAACTGTGAGCACCTACGACAACTTTGGCAACGAGCTACGACACGAAGTGAGAGGCGGAATAGATATCCGTCCCTTCAAGCGTGCAAACATTGGTTTGGATGGCACATTCACCTCAGCCACCTACAACATCTCCGAGGGGTACAGCAACACCATCAACACCTTCGATTGGAGTGCCTCGGCATCCTACAACTTCCGCAAAAACAAGTGGTTTGACAATACAAGCATCAGTGCCTCCTACTCGGCACGCCCCACGGCAGCCGTTGCACAGGCAGTGGACTACGGATACTACCACTCGCTGGGCATCTCGTTCAGAACCGACATCCCCAAAATCAAAGCGGGACTTTCGGTGCGTGTGGGCGACATTCTGCACGGCCACAAATTTGTGGAGAGCACAATCCGCTCGGGCACCTTCATCCGCCACAGCTCCAACGAGGTGCTCGGACGCTCCAACAACATATCGGCCTACATCCGTTTCGGCAAATTCCGCCGAGCGCAAGGCGAGGTGGACGCTCCGGAGAGCAGCCTGAAAAGTTTTTAGGCATCATCATTAACACCAATACAAAGCGTGTGTCCTCAAAGCCAAGACACACGCTTTCCATTATTTTCCATTCCCGCAAATGCGAGTAAGCGAGGGCAGAGGGTACCCAACGGGCGGGTGAGGTCTGTTTAAGGGCAGAAAGGGAAAACAACAGACCTCTCTGGCACTTTGTGCCATCTCCCCTAACTTAGGGGAGAATGACAAACGTCCTCGGCCTTTTTACTTCACGGGTAACGTTTTTGTAACCCGTGAGGAGAGGAATGGCAAGTAAGAGCAGAAAGGGAGGAAAGGGAAAAATATTTACTAATTCTCAATTCTTAATTCTCAATTCTCAATTCTATTCGCTATTTTTGCGCTATGAAATTTACGCTCCAACATACAGACACCGCAACGAAGGCTCGTGCGGGACTCATCGAAACAGCACACGGTAATATCCAAACGCCCATATTTATGCCCGTGGGTACGGCCGCCACGGTGAAGGGTATCTTCCACCGCGACCTCAAAGAGGACGTGGAGGCCCAAATCATCCTGGCCAACACCTACCACCTCTATCTCCGTCCCGGTATGGAGATAATAGAGAAGGCCGGTGGCGTGCATAAGTTCAGCACTTGGGACCGCCCGATGCTCACGGATAGTGGTGGTTTTCAGGTTTTTTCGCTCGCAGCACGCAGGAAGATTACCGAGGAGGGAGTGAGGTTTTCGAGCCACATCGACGGCTCCAAGCACATCTTCACACCCGAGAGTGTCATCGACACCGAGCGCACCATCGGTGCCGACATTATGATGGCCTTCGACGAGTGTCCCGACGGCAGGAGCGACTACCGCTACTCGGCACGTTCGTTGGCTATGACGCAGCGTTGGCTCGACAGGTGTTTCAATCAGTATGAGCGCACTGCGCCAAAGTATGGCTATCACCAATCGCTCTTCCCCATCGTGCAGGGTTGCACCTACCCCGACCTGAGGGCTTCGGCTGCGGAGTTCGTAAAGCAGTACAACGCCGATGGTTATGCCATTGGTGGCCTTGCGGTGGGCGAGCCTGCGCCGGTGATGTATGAGATGATTGAGGTGGTCAACGCCATCCTCCCCACCGACCGTCCACGCTACCTAATGGGTGTGGGTACACCCATCAACATCTTGGAGGCCATCGAGAGGGGTGTGGATATGTTCGACTGCGTGATGCCCACCCGCAATGGTCGCAACGGTATGCTCTTCACCTCGGATGGTATCATCAACATCCGCAACGAGAAGTGGAAAGACGACTTCTCGCCCATCGACCCCAATGGTAAGAGTTTTGTGGACACGCTCTACTCGAAGGCCTACCTGCGCCACCTGAGCGTGTCGGGCGAGATGATGGCCGCACAGATATCCTCGCTCCACAACGTAGCCTTCTACTTGTGGTTGGTTGGCGAAGCCCGCAAGCACATCATCGAGGGCGATTTCAAGCCCTGGAAGGAGGAGGTTATTATCAAGCTTGCGAGAAGATTATAGTGGGAATTCAAAAGTCAGAATTCAAAATTCAAAATTGTTTTGCTACTTTTGTAGTCAATTATGAATAACGAACAAAGCAACATAAAACGTCGCAAGAGTCTTTGGCCGGGATTTAAGTTGATTGATGGCTACATCACTCGTAAGTTCCTCGGCACGTTTTTCTTTGCCATTGCGCTGATTATCATCATCGTGGTGGTGTTTGATGCTGTGGAGAAGATTGACGACTTCATCGAGATGAAAGCACCCTTGGAGCGCATCATCTTCGGCTACTATGTCAACTTCATCCCCTATTTCATCAACCTCTTCTGCGGCCTTTTCACCTTCATTGCCGTAATCTATTTCACCTCGCAGATGGCCGGGCGCACCGAAATCACCGCCATACAATCGGCCGGTGTTAGTTTCCGCCGCCTGCTGTGGCCATATTTTGTGTCGGCAATGGTCATCTCGGGCGTATCGCTCTACCTCAACTTGGAGGTCATACCCGTGGCCAACGAACAGAGGGTTGAGTTTGAGAGTAAGTATCTGCGCAAAAACCGCCACCAGCAGTTTGAGCCCAACATCTACCGACAGATTGAGCCGGGCACGTTTGTCTATGTACGCAACTTCAACGGCTCCTCCAACAGAGCCTCGTTTATGAGCATCGAGCGCTTTGAGGGTAGTAAAATCGTGGAGTCGTTGGAGGCTGCCGACATCCGCTACAACGAGGAGAACGGCCATTGGACCGCACCAAAATATGTCACACACCAATTTGTGGGCGAGGACGACATCTTCGAGCGACACGAGAAACTCGACACCCTCATCAACCTCTCCAAGATGGAGTTGGGTAAGGTGGAGAACCTCATAACCACGATGAAGATTGGCGAGCTGAACGAGTTCATCGACCAGCAGAAAGCCAAAGGTTCGGATATGATTGGTATCTTTGAGGTGGAACGCCACAGGAGGTATTCCTACCCCGCTTCGGTCTTTATCCTCACCGTCATTGGTGTATCGCTCTCGGCACGAAAGATGCGTAGCGGTACGGGCGTAAACATCGGTATTGGCGTAATCTTGTGCTTCACCTACATTATGTTGGGCCGAGTCTTTGAGGAGATTGCCAAGGGCAGTCAGGGGTGGGTGTCGACCCTTATGGTGTGGCTCCCCAACCTCATCTTCTTCATCATTGCCGCCTACCTCTACCGCAAAGCTCCAAAATAGACCGACGACCGTCTACCGTCTACCGACGACCATTGAGCGACATTTCGATTACATCCTAAACTATAAGCCCGTATGAAACGACTTCTTTCCCTTACACTATTGTTGGCAGCGGTGGTGTGTTCGTCCACAGCCGCACTGGCCAAAGAGTACACACTGCAAAGCCCCTCAAAGCGACTCTCTGTTGTTGTTGATGTGGCCGAGCAAATCCACTACCGAGTGTTGGTGGATGAAGCCGAAGTTGTTGCCCCCTCGCGCATTGCGCTCCGCCTTGCCGACGGCACCATCTTGGGCGACAATGCCAAGGTGAGAAAAACACAAAAAGGTGCAGTAAATCAAATCATTGCGGCCCCCTTCCACCGCAACCCGCAGGTGGACGACACCTACAACCACCTCACCTTGCAGATGCGCGGCGGGTGGTCGTTGGAGTTCAGGGCCTACGACGAGGGCGTGGCCTATCGTTTCTGCACCAATCTGAAAGGAGAAATATCCGTTGCCGAGGAGATTGTTGAGTGGCAAATGAGCCAAGATTGGCCTCTGGTTATCCCCTACTGCCGTCCGAGGGGCGACAAGTATGAGAGCTCGTTTGAGAGTCAATACACTTGGGAGCCTACATCCAAAGCCAAGGAGCACAAAGAGTTGGCATTCCTCCCCGTGTTGATTGACGTGGAGGAGAAGGGCAAACTGCTGCTTATGGAGGCCGACGTGGAGGACTACCCCGGTTTGTTCGTAAGCGCCGCCACCGAGGGAGTCGGCCTGAAAGGCATTGCCACACCTCTGCCCACCGACTTCCGCAAGAACAACACCGGTGCCAAACGTCCCAATGGCTACCACACCGACCTTGTGGCCACAACCTCCGGCACCCGCACCTTCCCCTGGCGCATCGTAGCGTGGGCCGAGCAGGATAGGGACCTCCCCACCAACGATATGGTCTACCGCCTCGGTGCACCCTCACGTTTGGAGGACACGAGTTGGATCAAGCCCGGCCGTTCGGCTTGGGAGTGGTGGAGTGGCAACCGCCTGACGGGTGTAGATTTCAGGGTTGGCATCAACACCGAGACCTACAAATACCACATCGACTTTGCCGCCAAATATGGTCTGGAATACATCCTGGTGGATGCAGGCTGGTACAAAGGCTTCGACCTGCTGGCGACCATCGACGGCTTCGACATTGAGGCCATCTGCCGCCACGCCGAGGAGAAAGGCGTGGGAGTGATTCTGTGGGCCGTTGGCAACCTCTTGGTGGAGCAGGCCGAGGAGGTGTGTGCCCACTATGCAGCATTGGGTGTGAAGGGTTTCAAGGTGGACTACTTCGACGCCCACGACCAGACCACCGTGAGGGATGTCTATCGCATCGCCGAGGTGTGTGCCAAGTATAAGATGGTAGTAGATTATCACGGAATGTACAAGCCAACCGGTATGAGTCGCACCTGGCCCAATGTGATTAACTACGAGGGTGTCTATGGACTCGAACAGCTCAAATGGACCGACGGCAGCAAGGTGGATATGCCTCGCAACGACGTTACCATCCCCTTCATCCGTATGGCTGCAGGCCCTATGGACTACACGCAGGGCGCAATGATTAACGCCTCGAAGGCCGACTTCCGCCCCATACGCCACCGCCCGATGAGTCAGGGCACAAGAGCTCACCAAGTGGCAACCTACGTAGTATTCGATGCACCCTTTGTGATGTTCACCGACACCCCGTCCAACTACTTGGCAGAGGATGAAACAACCCGTTTTATGGCCACCATACCTGCCACGTTTGACCACACCGAGGTTGTGTGCGGCAAGGTGGGCGACTACATTGTTACGGCTCGCAGGAGTGGAGAAAAGTGGTTCCTCGGAGGTTTGACCTCGTGGGAGGGCCGCACGATTGACATTCCGCTGGACTTCCTGGGCGAAGGTGAGTGGAAGGCAGAATTGTTCCTCGACGGCGTAAACGCCGACCTTACGGGTACCGACTACCGCACCGAAAAGCGCACCATCAAGGGTGGCGACACCCTCTCGGTGGAGATGAAGAGCGGTGGTGGTTTTGCAGCAATAATTAGCCGTTAGCCATTAGCCATTAGCCGTTAGCTTTCAATAAGTATAGGTTTTAACCGACTTTTTCACGGGTAACATTTTTGTTACCCGTGTTTTTTGGGGGAGTGGTTTTTTGCTTTCGACATCGTAGAGTAATGGCAACAGGTGACAAAAGATAATACATGGTAAAACAACGTGTTACAACCCTCCACTCCCTACATATGGTAGAAAATCACACCATTGGGTAGCGGAGCATTATGGCAACTTTGCATCGCCCATTGGGCGTTTGGTCCTATTTTCGCGCATTCTAAAAAAACGAAACAAAGGGAAAGTAAAATAAATCTATTTAGCAATGGTTAAGGAAAACCTTATCAAAATGTATCAGGAGAGTTTCCGCAACAACGCCGAACTCCCCGCACTGACAGACTACTTCAAAAAAGAGACCCTCTCATACTACACCCTCGCAACCCTCGTTGCAAAAAACCACCTCGTGTATGAGAAATATGGCATCAAGGCAGGCGACAAAATCGCCCTCATTGGTCGCAACACCCCCAAATGGGTGAGCATCTACGCCTCCACCCTTACCTACGGCGCAGTGATTGTCCCCATCTTGCAGGACTTCAACCCCATTGATGCAACCAACATCATCAACCACTCCGATTCGCGAATCCTCTTCCTGAGCGTGGACTATTGGACCAAACTCGACCCCGAGAAGTTTGAGCAGTTGGAGGCAGTGGTTGACTACGAAACGATGAATGTTCTCTGGGAAAAAGAGGAGGGCACCATCAGCAACCTCTACAACAACATCGAGACTCTCTTTGCCGAGCGTTACCCCAAAGGTTTCTCCACCGAGGATATCATCTATCCCGAGGTAACCAACGACAAGGTGTGCATCATCTCCTACACCTCCGGTACCACCGGCCTCAGCAAGGGTGTAATGCTCACCGTCAACAACGTAACGGCCAACGTGGTATTCGCCATTGAGTATAAGTTCCACTATCGTGGCTCGCGTGTGTTGGGCATTCTTCCCCTCGCCCACGCCTTCGGTTGTGCATTCGATATGCTCACCCCTCTGGCCACCGGCTCACACATCACCCTGCTGGGTAAGTTGCCCGCAGCACCCATTCTGTTGAAGGCTCTCAAAGATGTGAAGCCCGACCTGCTCCTCACCGTACCTCTGCTGATTGAGAAGATTGTGAAGGGTAAGGTTATGCCCACACTCGAAAAACAGCCCATCAAAACCCTCGTTAAGATTCCCTTGCTCAACAAGGTTGTCTACAAAAAGGTACACACACAGCTGATGGAGGCCTTTGGTGGCGCACTCACGGAGTTGATTATGGGTGGCGCAGCCCTCAATAGCGATGTTGAGAAGTTGCTCAAAAAAATCGACCTCCCCTACACCGTGGGTTATGGTATGACCGAGATGGCTCCGCTGATTTGCTATGCACACCACACCGTCTACAAATCGCTCTCGTGTGGTAAGCTTGTTCCCGGTATGGAGATGAAGATTGACTCGGCCGACCCCTACAACATCCCCGGCGAGATTTGCGTAAGGGGCGAGCACGTAACAGCCGGTTACTACAAAAATCAGGAGGCTACCGATGCCGCGTTTGATGCAGAGGGTTGGTTCCACACCGGCGATATGGGCGTTGTAGACAAAGATACCAACTGCTTTATTCGTGGACGTTGCAAGACTATGATTCTCTCCAACAACGGACAGAACATCTACCCCGAGGAGATTGAGGCTAAACTCAACAACCTCGAAGCCGTAGTGGAGTCGCTCGTATATCAGGAGGAGGGCGGTAAGCTCACCGCTCTGGTTGTGCCCAACTACGAGATGGCACAGAAGAATGGTTGGAGCACCACCAAACTCAAAGAGGTGATGGCCAACAACCTCACCGAACTCAACAAGTTGGTGGCCGCCTACGAGAAAGTATCGGCAATCAAACTCTGCGAAAGCGAATTTGAGAAAACCCCCAAGAAATCAATCCGCCGCTATCTGTATCCCGCAGCAGCAAAGATTGTTTCGTAGGAAAGACGTGCTGCCCCCTCGTCGGGCAGACATTCAAGCATAAAGATAGGTTTTGTGGCAACTATCTTGGAGAGGGCATCGCAAATGTGGTCGAGTGCCCTCTCTTCTTTTTGAAGGGTGGGCAGTGTCGAGGGCAACAAAGCTCCAAAGGTCACCTCACCACCCGCTGTGCACACCCTCAAGTCCCTGGTGAGGCTATTTGGATATTTGCAATTTGGGACAATTATCCTATCTTTGTGGTACTTAAATAATAAAAAATTATTGATACCATAATTAATTGCACAATGAAACATAATATTTTTCGATTCACACAACGAGCAGTCGTGTGTGCGTGTGCCCTCCTGATGCTTGCTTGCGGCACGACGGGTGATGGCAATAATACTAATCCCAACGACAAGCCGGAGGAGGATCTCTCATTTCTTTACATACAGAGCCTCACCCAGCAAACCGAGAACATTGTCACCACATCCAAAAGTCCGGAGAAGAAAGAGGTTTACACCTACGATGGTCGCAAAATCATCAAATGCGAGTGGTTTATCGATGGTAACCTGGAGAATACACTCAACTATACTTATGATGGCCTCACTGTCACTGTTACGGACAAGAGCGGAGCTGTAGTATTCATTAGGGAGTACACGGACGACACCTACCTACGCGTTAAGTGCCACAAGTCGGCAGAAAACAAAACGGAGAATATTTACGATGGTGCGAAGTTGGTTAACCGCAAGTCCTATTTAAACAACAAACTCATTGTTGACGAGGTTTATGTTTACGATGGCCTTACAGCAACAGGCGTTATGAAGGGGTATGGAGATGACGGTGCAATAGAGTATCTCTCAGATATAACAATGACATATCTTGACGAAACCTTCTTGAGGCTTGAGTATCTAGAGGAGTTCAGGAGGTATTCTGATCTTTCGAATAGTGAGCACTACAGACAATATTCCATCTATGATGGCACTAAACGCCTTAAAACTGAGGTAGAACACATGGATAGCAATGGTAGGGTGTGGGTGAGCTATAGAGAAGAACGTGAGTATAATGGCCTGAAATGTACGGCTAAAGAATACAGCTACGACCCCAATGGAAATCTAAATGCAATAACTACCAAGGAGATTGTGTACCTTGAGTAATTGGGGCAAGAGGATGAAAACAGCAAAAACGAACATCCCTCGGACACGTGTGCCAGAGGGATGTTTGTATTTCATACATATTGCCAGAAGTTATCTTCCGTTAAAAAAAGAGAGTATCTACACCCCGAAAATGGTGGTATAGGAGAGGCGTGCCGCAGCCTCGTCGGGCAGGCATTCAAGCATAAAGATTGGTTTTGTGGCAACTATCTTGGAGAGGGCATCGCAAATGTGGTCGAGCGCCCTCTCTTCTTTTTGCAGAGTGGGCAATGTCGATGGCAACAAAGCTCCAAAGGCCGCAATCTTGTGTAGCCTTTTTATCTGATTATAGGGAGCCTGTCGCAAGCGCAAGAATGCTCCCAGCGGATAGCTCTCCTGCTTCCACACACATCCTTTGCCGCTCCACGGCGAGCCAAACACCCTCACCTCGCCATCGGGCATAACTCTCACCACAGGCCCATCGTCGTTGAGCCTCTCGGTGCCTTCGATGTGTTCGAGCCAAAGGCGTGTGTGGGTACTCTTTCCCGTACCACTCTCGCCCAAGCACATCACCGCAAGGCCATCCTTGACAATCACCGAGGAGTGGATGAGCAGGGTGTCGTAGGAGTGTGTGGCAAAGGAGTAGGCAAAGACCATTGCGTGGTCGAAAATGACGCCATTGGGGCGTCCGCCATCGACAAACAAGTCGGCGTAGAACGTATAAACGGGACCCTCCTCGGCACGCTCTCGGGGGCAGACAATGGTCGCCTGCTTACCCCTGCTACGCAACGAGAGTCGATACTCGTCGGCATAGATGCGGAGTGTGCAATCGCCCTCTTGGAGGTCGTAGTCGAAGGTGGTCAGCGGCTCGTCGGCACGTGGCACCACGGGGCGGTCCAACACCACGCGAAAGAGCGTACCTCCCGCATTGTCGTCCACCCTGAAAGGGGCAAAATTGAGTCCTATCGATATGGGATGCTCCGAAGCCTCCCTTGTGAGTTCAAATATGTGTCCTGCAACCGAATAAAACATAATGAGAATTGAGAATTGAGAATTGAGAATTATTCCTTTCTCGGGTATTAAAAAAGATACCCGGATTAGAATGGAGAGTTGAGAGTTGAGAATTGAAAATTATCTTACCCCCTAAATTCCCTAAAGGCTTTAAGGGCAATAGGGGCAGAAAAGGAAATGAAAAACTCTGCGCCAACGGCGCACCCTAATTTTCCATTTTCAATTTTCAATTTTAATTGACGGTCGACGGTCGACGGTCGACGGTTGACGGTCGACGCCCTACCTACTCCTCCACCAAGTCGGCCTTAACGAGCGAGGCCATCCACGCCTCGGCATCCTTCAATGCCACCTCACGCTCCACTTCATACTCGCCCACAAGGAGGTCAGCCACCTTCTCGGCATCAAACTCCACACCCTGCAACTGCTCCCAGAGCCACTCGCTGGTGGGGTTGAGCGAGATGATGGTGGTCATCTTCACGTTCTGCTCGCCCATACGGACAATCACACTCTCGCCCGCAATCTTGCGTACCTTGCAATTTGATTTCAGTTTCATTCTATCCTATTAGTTTACGTTTAATATCCACAGCCATCGTGCGCAACATCTTGACCATCAGGCTCCACGCACTACGCACCCTCCAACGGCACGAGCCATAGGCAAAGCCTCCATTACCACAAAGCTTCACGCTGCTCACCCACGCCACCACATCCTCCGTAGTGGCCCTCTCGGTGATGCGATAGTTGCCATCGCCCTCTATCACAAGGCCACCATCCGCCCCCACCTTGCGCACTCGGTGGAGAACGTGTCGCCCCTTGTGTCGAAACAGCACAACCATACCCTTCCTAACCTCCACACCCTCAATGGGCGAGAGCACCACCACGTCCCTCTCGTTACGCACAAAGGGCCTCATACTGAACCCCTTGACACGCAACTCCACACTCCTACCCTCTCGCAGAAATTCCTCTGCGGAGGCAAAAAAGAGGTCATTGGCTATCTGTTTGGTTGGCATATTCATACTTATTTGTCGACCGTCGACCGTCAACCGTCGACCGTCGACCGTCTGTTTTAATTAGTAATTAGTAGAGAGTAATTAGTAAATATTTCTCCATCTTCGCAGGTAATGTTTTTGTTACCCGCTTACAATTCTATCACTCTGTCACAAAACTCCAAAGTCCTTTTATTGTGGGAGATAAAGAGAATTGTGAGGCTGCTGTCGGCCTTCGACAGGCCCGCCACAGCATCCACAATCTCCCTCTCGGTGGCCTCGTCCAGAGAGCTTGTAGCCTCGTCGAACATCAACACCGAGGCCTCCTTATACAACGCTCTGGCAATGCCGATACGCTGACGTTGGCCACCCGACAGTCGGCACCCTGCCTCGCCCGTGATGGTATCAACCCCCTCGGGCAGGCTCTCCACAAGGTCGCCCAACTGCGCCGTGGCTATCACCCTTTGGAGCCTCTCGTTGTCAATCTGCCCCTTATCAACACCAAAAGCAATGTTCTCCGCAATGCTCACATCGGGGATGAAAAGGTCTTGCGAAACATAGGCTATATTGTTCTGCCACTTGCGCCTCAACTCGGGCGTGTCGACTGCAACGCCGTCCACTACAAGTGCGCCCTGCTGCGGTTGGTAGAGGGCCGCAAGAATGTTGAACAAGGTGGTCTTACCCTTGCCCGAAACACCCTGAATACCAACCTTTTCGCCCTTGTGGATGGTGAGCGAAAAGTTGTCAATCACGGGGTTGCCCTCGCCGTATGCGAACGCCACATTTTGGAGTTCAATGGTCTGCCCAAAGGGCAATTTTTCGGTTGTCTGCGAGGTCTGTTGGGGCTTGTGGGAGAGTTCCTCGGAGAGGAGGTCAACCACAAATTGGTTGCGCTTAAACTCGCTCCAACTGCCCACAATGCGACTAATGGAGGGCACAATGCGGTAGGCCGCCACGGCAAAGACTCCCAAAAAGAGTTTCAACGAGGCCACAGTCTGGCCCGCCAGCAGCCCCACAATGATGACCGCAACCACGCCCAGCACCAACGAGAACTCGATGACGTGGCTCGACGAGGCACGCATCAACATCGCACGCTGGGAGTAGTGTCGCAAGCTCTCGATGCCTCGCGCAAAACGTGCTGTAATATAGGGCTTTGCGCCTGCAATCTCAATGTCGGCATATCCCCTCAGGGCCTCATACATCGTCTTGTTTTGGGCCACTTGGAGTCGGTTTTCCTCTCGGCCATTCTCGGCCATTCGCTTGCGAATGATGCGGGAGTAGACGAGTGCCACGGGGACAAACACCGCCACCGCAAGGAGCACAATCAGCGGATTGTAGAGGCTCAACAGCACCAACAACACAGCCACCACAACAACCTCCGTGAGGATACCCAGCAGGGGGCTAACTATGCCGTTGGCAAAGCGGTGGCACATAGCATTGACGTTGTTGATTAGGGTGGTGGTGTGGTGGGAGCGCACAAAGAGTAACCCACGCGAGAGATAATTGTCATACATCCTCTGCGAGAGGTCGGCAAAGAGGCGCATCATATATCGGCCCCTGACCTGCCCGAGAGCCACACTGCACACACCTTTGAGCGCGATAAGCAGTAGCACCGCGCCACACACAGCCACAATGAAGGCCCTCTCCGAAGTGAAGCCCACAGCGTTGTAGATGGCGGCAAAGATGGGGGTGTTGACAAGGAAATTCTCGTCCAACACCACCAACAGCACCGACACCAGAGCCGCAATGCCCACCAAGTCAATCACAGCCGAACAGAGGGCTGTGAGCAACATCAGTGGCAAGCCACGACGCTTGTCGCTCGGTATGAGGTTGTATATCTTCTTTGCTGGCATTTTTCTTTGCTGTTAGCCGTTAGCCATTAGCCATTAGCTGTTAATTAGTAAGTTTTCTGTCCCTATCGCCCCTATCGCCCTTAGGGGCCTTAGGGAGTGTAGGGAGGTTAGGGAGCACCACCCCCTCTCCTAAATTAGGAGAGGTGCCGTAGGCAGAGAGGTTGTCAATTTTCAATTTTCAATTTTCCATTTTCAATTTCGCAAAGATACGCTTTTGTTTGGATAAACCCACCATTCGTCAGGGAAAATCGCATGCACACGCATAAAATGCGCGCAATGGCTTGGCCGTTAAGGAAAAAAACAATACTTTTGCGCACGCTGAAATTATGAAACAAATAACACATAAACATTTCTAACAATCAAAACCACCAAACATTATGAATTTCAAAAAATTGCTTTTGTTTTTGGTTGCTCCTCTGATGCTTGCATTTGCAGGCTGTGAGCCCACTCCGCAGGTACAGACCTTCGCAGAGTGCTCGGTTACTGATGCCGAGGGCAACGCAGTAACAACTATGGCCTTTGGTGCCGAGCAGGAGAGCGCAACGTTCACCGTTACCGCTACCCGCAGCTGGACCATCACCACCTCTCTCGTATCGCCCGCCGACATCGACGAGTGGTTCGCAGTGGCTCCCAAGGATTTTGTGAACGCCGACAACTCTTCGCAGAGCAAAGAGATCACCGTTAGCGTGTTCGCAAACGAGGGCGAGGCTCGTACCGCAACTCTGTCGATTGACTATGGCGACGACAAACCTCTGAACATCACCATCTCGCAGAGCGGCAAAGGCCAGACTGCTCTTGGCGAGGACCTCTACTACGACAACTTCGACAAAGAGGTTGCTGCCAAAGAGGGTACCTATTGGCCTGATATGGATGCCAAATATGGCAATCCTACCCCCGAGAGCCAGAGCGGTGTAACCTACGCTTCGAACAACATCACCGTTCGTTCCAACTCCTCCAGCAACTCCTCCTACTCCGACTACCCCGGTAGCGGTAGCAACAACCTCTTCTTCGGTAAGGTTGAGAACTACGTTACCATCAACGGCATTTCGCTTGCCGCCCTCGAAGGCAATGCACTGACCCTCACATTCGGTAGTGAGAAATATACTCAGGATGGCGACAGCACCTTCAAGAACGAGGAGTTCTCGGTTGCAATCAGTGCTGACGGTCAGAAGTGGACCAACCTGAACTATACTTTCGCAGCCAACGCAAACCTTTCGGGTCGTTGGAATCTTGCTACTGCACAGTTCAACCTCAAAGAGGTTCCCGCAACTGTTTCGCTCCGTTTCTCGGCAAGCGTTGCTTCGGTGTACCGCTTGGACGACGTTAAACTGACCGCAGGTGGCGGTGGCGCAGAGATTGACCTCGCAAATGGCACCACAAGTGGTGGTGGCAACGACGAGCCCGTTAATCCCGGCGAGATTGCCGGTAGTGGTGAGGGTACCGAGGCTTCGCCCTACGATGTGGTACGCGCTTCCGACATCATTGCCAAAGGCGCTGCTACTTCCACTGCTGTCTACACAAAAGGTATCATCTCGCAGATTGACGAGGTTAGCACCTCCTATGGTAATGCAACTTACTACATCTCCAACGATGGTAGCAAGACCAACCACCTGACAGTATTCCGTGGTAAATACCTCAACAACGAGAAGTTCACCGCCGCTGACCAGATCAAGGTTGGTGATGAGGTTGTTGTTCTCGGCGTGTTGGAGCTCTACAATGGCTCGAAAGCTGAGATTACCAACAGCTACATCTTCTCGCACAAACCCGGCGAGGGTGGCGGCACCGTTACCCCCGAGCCCGAGCCAGAGCCTACCCCCGGTGTTGAGATTCCCGAGGGCGCAGTTGTTTGGAACATCGGCGCAGCAAACCAGACTTGGGCTGCTGAGACCGATGCAACTCTTGGCGCAGGTTTCGCTGCAACCGTTAACAACCTCAAAGTTGGCTACTACACACACAAATCCGGCAACGCTGTTGTTGCCGCAAAGGATGACCACATCCGCGTCTACAAGACTTCGGCATTGGTTATCACTCCTCTCGATGGCAGGAAGATTACACAGGTGATTATGTTGTGTACCGATCCTTATAACACATCCATTTACACTTGGAATATGAATGTTTCTGACGGCACCACCGCAGTTGCAAATCAGGATGCTAAGTATATCACTTGGAGTGGTAACACCGACAAGTTCGAGGCGTATGCCGACAATGGTCAGGTTCGTATCAAGACTCTTGCAGTTGTATTGGACGGCGAGGGTAGCGGCACCGTTACTCCCGACCCCACTCCCGACCCCGAGCCAGAGCCCGAGCCAGAGCCTACCCCTGGTGATTTCGCAACCATCGCAAGCGTCCTTGCATTGGGTCAGAACGCAACCGTTGCTGCCGGCACCACCATTGAGGGTGTTGTTATCTCCAATATGGCTCTCAACAACCTCACCTCGAAGAAGGGTATGTATGTTCAGGATGCAACCGGCGCTTTGCAGTTCTACCTCGCAGCCAACCACGAGTTCGCTTTTGGCGACAAGGTACAGATTGACCTCGGTGGCGTAACAGTTGGCGCATACAATGGCGCAGTGCAGATCAGCGGCCTTGCTTTGGAGAAAATCACCAAAGTGTCGAGCGGCAACACCGTAGAGGCAAAGACCGTAAGTATTGCCGACTTCTTGGCAAACAAGTATGAGGGTCAGTATGTTGCTATCGAGGGCGTACAGGTAGTAGATGCCGACCTCGCCAAAACTTGGGTTATGGGTGGCGCACACACCTCCATCAATATGGAGGATGCCAACGGCAATAAGTTTGTTGTTTTCTCGTCGAAATATGCAACCTATGGCGCTGCTACCGTTGCACAGGGTTCGGGTACCATCAAGGGTATCTCGTCCATCAACAACGGCAACATCCAGATCATCTTCGCACAGGATAGCGACTACGCAGGTCTGACCGGTGCTCGTCTGGGTGGCACCGTTACCCCCGAGCCCGAGGAGCCCGAGACTCCCACCGAGCCCGAGACCCCCGCCACCGGCGAGTGGGCAGGTCGTGATGACTTCAACACCGTAAATGCCAACTCCGCCTACACAGATCGCCAGACCACCGCTGGTTGGGTTGGTGCCTTCTGCGCAGTTCAGGCTGGCGGAACCGGCGCAAACCCCGTATTGCCCGACCTGCTCGGTAGCGACCCCAACACCCGTGCGTTCTGTATCTTGGCTAACTCTACTCAGGTAGGCACCATCACTTCGCCCGTGCTGACCACCGGTTGTGGTAAACTCAAATTTACCTATGCCCTCTCGTTCACCGACAAGAACGGCATTGATATGACCGTGGAGATTAAGCAGAACGGTGCAACCGTTAAGTCGTTCGCGGTTGTGAACACCACTTGTGTTAAATATAACATCCTCACTTTCGAGGAGGAGGTAAATGTTGCAGGTGATTTCCAGATTGTATTCACCAACAATGGTCCCTCGAAAGCTGCAAGCGGCAAAAAAGACCGTGTGTCTATCTGGGACATTATGTGGACCGCTGCACAGTAATAGGCCAAACAAAGACCAAACATTCAATAGACAAGGCTCCCGACTTCGGGGGCCTTGTTTTTTTGTGGAAGTTGGAGCGACAAGGGCAGGAAGGGAATTGAAAATGGAAAATGGAAAATTGACAAAAGGGCAGAAAGGGTAGAAAGGGCAGAAAGGGAATGGAAAATGGAAAATGGAAAATGGAAAATTGAAAAAACTCCTCCCCTACCTTAGGGGAGGTGCCGTAGGCGGAGGGGTATGCAGACGGTAGACGGTAGACGGTCGACGGTTGACGTCAAAAAAACGCAAAGTGTGCGGCAAATGCAAGGCACACAAGAAAACCACCTCCGCAGTTTACATACGTAAATGAGGAGGTGGTTTATCGCAGTGTAACGCCGCGCCCAAACGTCAGCAAGCCCCACAACAAAAAAAACGCAAAGTGCGAGGGGAATTTTGTGCCAAGCAAGAAGGCGAGTCCGCAGTTTGCTTGTCGCAAATGAGGAACTCGCCTATCGAAGTGCGGTGCAAAATTCCCCCGCAATCTGCGTTTTTTTATACGCGTGCGCGCACGTAATTCAAATAAAATACGTACCTTTACGCCCTAATGGGCCCGTAATTAAACATACGGCCGAACGATTGAAGTAAATGACTATGACAGAAAGACTTATACAACACGTCACAACACTCGTGGCACTCGTGGCTCTCTCGTTGGGAGTGGCCTGCACTCCGACATACACCCCACAGCCCAACGGCGTGTCGTTCAGCACGGGCGAAACCGTTGCACACACCACCACACAGCAGTTCTTGTCCATCGCCTCGGAGTATGCGTGGACCATCGAGATTGACTACCTCTCACCCGAAGGCGCAGAGGGTTGGTGCTCGCTGAGCAAAACAAGCGGCGAGGGCAACGAGAATGTCATCATGTCGTTCGGAAAGAACACTCTCAAAGAGAGCCGTTCGCTCTCCATTAGCGTGAAGTTCCCACGCGAGAGCATCGACCTAACCTTCACCCAACTTGCCGAGGGCGAGAAGGAAGAAAAACCGGTAGACACCACCACTCCCAAGTGGCTCGAACTACCCGCCTTCACGGCCGACAACCAAGATAGGGTTTACTTTTCCAAACACATGCTTCCCTCATCGGGCAACAGAGAGCGTAGTTTTTCGGTACTCTACGACACCGAAATCTACCACCCCTACTGGGTAGCATACCCCTTGTGCAAGGGCAACATCAACGGTAGTGGCAACCGTACCAACGATTGGGGCATTATGGACCCCAACATCCCCAACGACAAGCAACTCTATATGAGTAGCTCCTACTATGGCAGCTACGACCGCGGGCATATGCTCCCGTCGGCCAGTCGACTGGGCTCCAACGAAGACAATCGCCAAACCTTCTATCCCACCAATATGAGCCCCCAACTATCGGGCCTCAACCAGAAAAAGTGGGCCAGCATCGAGGGTACGGTGCGTGGTTGGGGCGAGAACTGCGACACGCTCTATGTGGTTACGGGCGCAGTGTTCCGCACCGTGGGTGGCAACGAAAGTGTAAACACCACCTCGTGCCGTAGCGATAGCGGCAAGCAGGTGGCCATCCCCAACTACTACTACAAGGCCCTTCTCCAAAGGCGAGGTACGGGAACAAGCAGTTCGTTCCAAGCGTTGGCCATCTGGGTACCCCACAAGGCTGCAACAGGCAACGCTACCAAGAGCGACCTTATAACCATCGACCGCTTGGAGGAGCTCACAGGAATTGACTTCTTCCACAACCTCGACGACACTACCGAGCAGAGGGTGGAGAGTTACTACGACCTCACCTATTGGAGCGGAATCAATTAGTCCACCGCAACAAGGATGCAGACGCAATACAAAACCACAAGACAACCAATAACCACAAACAATAGAGAGAGAATTGATGAAACGACTCGGTTACATTCTATTTTTGGCAGTGTCCACCCTCTTCGCCTCGTGCGAGGGGTTGACCGAGCAGACCAACGAAAGTAAGTACCTCAACGTGGAAACAGCCATCTTGGAGCTTGAAAGCGCCAAGGGCTCGTTTAAGATTAGCGTTGAGAGCAACACCACCTGGGTGGCAACATCCTCCGCCGAGTGGCTCACAGTATTTGGAGCCAACGAGTGTAGCGGCTCGGGAGAGGTGATGTTCTCCTACACGGCCAACACCTCCGACAAATCGCGCAATGCGAAGATTGAGATTGCTCCAAAGGTGGCCGGCGAAACCTCGACTTACCCCATTCTGATATCGCAGAAGGCTGCAAGCCAAGGTGGAAATACGGGTGGCAATGATGACAACACCGGTGGTAACACTGGCGGTAATACAGGTGGTAATACAGGTGGCGATGATGACAACACGGGCGATGACAATACCGGTGGTGGCCTCGTAACCAACGGCGGCACTCCCCACGCAGGTTGGGCCGAGTTGCCCGCCGAGGAGAACAACTCCGACTACTACTATGCCTACCATATGATTCCCGACAAAGGCAATGGCAAGGTTCGCAACTTTGCGGTTTGCTACTCCAAAGAGTTGGGATGCCCCGTGTGGGTAGCATCGCCAATGCACTCCTACTACACCGCAAAGAACACCAGCCGTAGTGATGCCTATGGTCCCGACCCTGTGATTCCTGCAAGTATTCAGGTACACAAGAGGGATGGCTACACTCGTGGTCATATGCTCGGCAGTAGCGACCGACTCGTGAGCCGCGGAGCCAACGAGCAGGCTTTCTACTACTCCAATATCGCTCCCCAACTCTCATCGGGCTTCAACACCGGCGGTGGCGTGTGGAACAACTTGGAGGAGTACTGCGATGGTCTGCTGTGTGCCGACACACTCTATATGGTCAATGGCTGCTATTGGGAGAACTACAACAAGAAATCGAGCGGCACCGTAATCCCCACCCACTACTACAAAGTGCTCCTGCGCACCAAGAATGGCAATAGTGGCAAGTGGGTTGTGAACTGCTCGGCAAGCGAACTCAAATGTGTGGTCTTTATGGTTGCACACAACTCCAACCAAAACAAAGTGGAGCCACACAGGGGTATGATGATGAGTGTTGCCGAATTGGAACGAATGACGGGCCACACCTTCTTCCCCAACGTGCCCAACGCACCCAAGGATACCTTCAACCCGAGCGATTGGGGAATGTAAGGGGGAATTGAGAATTGAGAATTGAGAATTGAGAAAGTTGCGAGTAAGCGAGAGCAGAGGGTGCTTGCACACTATGCCGAGCGAGAGCAACTAAAAGCCACCAAAGGTGGGTTAATTGAAAATTGAAAATTCAAATATTATATGAAACGTAACCTTTTTGTGATTAGTGTGGTAGTGGCATTGTTCGTGTCGCTCACCAACGCCTCGGCCCAGAGCAAACGCTACACCGTGTTGTTCTACAATGTGGAGAACCTCTTTGACACCATTCAGGACCCCACAATCTACGACACCGAGTTTATCCCCAGCGGCAACAAGCAGTGGAACTCGGCAAAGTACTACAAGAAACTCGACAACATTGAAAAGGTGTTCTACTCCATCACCGAGCAGAACCGTTCCTACCCCACCGTTATCGGTGTGAGTGAGGTGGAGAACCGCAATGTATTGGAGGACATCGCCTCACTGCCCAAGCTCCAAAGGGCCAACTACCAGATTTGCCACTACGACGGCCCCGACGCTCGTGGTGTGGATGTGGCATTTTTCTACCGCCCCGACCAATTCAAGTATGAGGGTAGCGAGAGTATCAAGGCCAAAATCCCCGGTGCAAGGCCCAACTTCCGCACCCGCGACCTGTTGGGTATGTGGGGCACCATTGACGGCGAGCCCTTCTACTTTATGGTGAGCCACTGGCCCAGCCGTAGGGGTGGCCAGGCGCAGTCAGCATTCCTCAGGGAGGGTTTGGCAGCACAGATTAGGGGCATTGCCGACTCGGTAATGAGGGCCAACCCCAAGACCAAATTTGTGGTGATGGGCGACTTCAACGACGACCCCGGCGACAAGAGCGTTTCGGAGTGCCTCGGTGCTAAACTCAAAAAGGAGAAACTCAAAAAGGGCGACCTTTGGAGTCCCTATTGGCAGATGCACAAAGACGGCTACGGCACGTTGGTCTACAACGACCTGTGGAACTTGTTCGACAACATCGTTGTGAGCGAGAACATCGCCAATCCCGCACAGGGCGAGTTGGGTATCTGGAAACCCAAGAAGGCAGAGTATTACGGAAACATCTTCAAGGGCGAATTCCTCTTCCAGAAGGAGGGACAATACAAGGGCTACCCCCTGCGTACCTATATAGGTAACAACTTCCAGGGCGGTTTCTCGGACCACCTTCCCGTCTACATCTTCCTTGTGAAATAAGCGCATCGGAGATAAACTCATAGGAAACAATCGTGCAGAAAACAATCGTGCAGGAAACAATTGAACAATACAAAAGATAACAACCCAAAAAGAGTATGAAAAAATTTCTAATGACCCTGCTCCTTGTAGGACTGATGGTATTGGTGGGATGTCGCAACGACCGCAAGGCACACGAGGGCGGTGGCGATCACAACGCCCCCCAAGATACCTCTTTGACACTCTCGACTAGCACAACAACCACAACCGAAAGTGGTAGTGCTATTGAGGACGCAGGAACTGCCCCGGCAGGAGATAAGATGGACAACCCTACGGAGGAGTTGACAGCCAAAGGTGGTGGCGACCACAACGCCCCCCAAGACACCTCTATGACACTCTCGACTAGCACAACAACCACAACCGAAAGTGGTAGTGCTATTGAGGGCACAGGAACTGCTACGACAGGAAAGAAGACGAGCTACCCTACGAAGTTGACAACCAAAGGTAGTGTTACCAAAGTTGGTGTTGATCACAAAGGGCAAACACTTAACGAGAGAAGTGCCGAGTGCAATGCCGACAAAACAGAGGCTCCGTTGTCGGTTGATAATTCAGACGGAGTCAACCACACAATATACCTTGAAGCCAACACTCCCGTTGATTCGAGCAGCAACACTGCTGAGAACGTCACGGTTGCAAACCAGAAAGATGCGCTGATTGGCACCCCCTCCGGTACCGACACACCAAACATCTCCGAAGAGAAGGGTATGCCGACGACTGCCATCACCTCCTCCTCGTCCAAGCAAGATGTAAACACCGTTAGCGACAGCGCCTGTGTTGCGGCCACCGCATTGGCCCAGACAAAGGTGGGAGCAATCACCGGTAAGGTGGTATCTCGTCAGGGACGCGAGCCTATCGAAATGGCTACCGTAACACTTGGCGATAAGACCACAACGACGGCAGCCGACGGTAGGTTTACCTTCGAAAACCTCCCCTATGGCACCGTAACCCTCTCTATCGAGGCACTCGGCCACCAGCCTTCGAGCGTAAACGTGAAGGTCGATAGGCCTATGAAAGACCTCGCCTACATCACCTTGGCAGTTGCTTTGGAGAGCGTGGGTAACGACTTCTTGGACGACAGCTCCTTTGTGGAGTTCGACAGCGATATGGCCAACGAGTCGCAATCGACTCCCGTGTCGCTCAGCGCATCGAAGGATGTCTTCAACAACATCGCAGGCTATAAGTTTGGCGCACTGAGGTTCCGCACCCGTGGTTACGACCAGAACACCGAGATTATCTACCTCAACGGCGTGGAGATGACCGACGCCAACAGCGGTAACGGTACTTGGTCGTTGTGGAGCGGTCTGAACGAGGCCACCCGCAACCAAGAGTCCACCTATGCCACCTCGGTTGGTACGAGTGGTGTGGGCGGTATCAATGGTACCACCAACATCCTCGCAAGGGCTTCGCAGATGAGGCAGGGCTTCCGTGCAAGTGCTGTAACGTCGAGCGGCTCCTACCGCTATCGACTGATGACCACCTACACCAGCGGTATGCAGGACAACGGCTGGGCCTATGCTGCAAGTATGTCGGCAAGGTTGGGTGGTAACGACTTCGTAGAGGGCGTAACCTACAACGCTTGGGCCTATTTCCTCTCGGCCGAGAAGCGCATCAACAGCCAGAACCAGATTGCCTTCACCTTCTTTGGTGTTCCCACCGAGAGGGGCGCACAGATGGCAGCAACCGATGAGGCTATCGGCCTTGCAGGTTCCTATTGGTACAACCCCAACGTGGGTATGCAGAATGGTAAGTTGCGTAACTCCCGTGTGAGGAGCTACCACGAGCCTGTGGCTATGGTCAACTACTTCTACACCCCCGATGACAAGACCAAAATCACCGCAGCAGCTTCGTTCCGCTTCGGTCAGAACGGCTATTCGGCTCTCGACTGGAACGGCGCAGCCGACCCCCGTGCCGACTACTACCGTAACCTGCCAAGCTATTGGGACAAGAAGAACGACCCCGCACACCGCAACGAGTTGCAGAGGGCTTGGCTGAACAATAGGGAGAAGATGATGTACATCGACTTCGACAAGCTCTACAATGTGAACTACAACTCCAACCCCGCCAATGGCGACCGCCCTACCTTGCAGCACACCAACCTTGGTAATGGCGTGGAGCAGAGCGTTGCAGGTCAGAACCGTTCGCGCTACATCATCTCCGAGAGGCACACCGACCAGAGGGACCTTCGTCTGAAATTGCAAATTGACAGGACCATCTCCAATCGTCAGAACATTGTGGGTGGTATCGACATCCGTCGCAACCGCACCGAGTACTACACCTCGATTAAGGACCTGCTGGGTGGCGACTATTGGGTGAATGTGGACAACTTCGCCGAGAGGGATATCCACGCCGCCGAGGGCCGTAGGGTTGCCATCAACGACCTCACCCGCACCGACAACTACATCGTGCGTGAGGGCGACAAGTATGGTTACGACTACTATGCACACTCCACCGTTGGTAAGGTTTGGGGTGCCTACAACCTCCGTATGGGCCACTATCAGTTGGCCCTCGCAGGCGAGGCTTCCAGCACCACCTTCTGGCGTGAGGGCCTCTACCAGAAGGGCCTCTTTGAGGACAACTCTCTGGGCGATAGCGAGCACCTGAAATTCTTCGGCTACACCGCCAAGGGTAACTTCATCTATCAGCCCAACGGCTCGACCAACATCCAGCTGTCGGCTGTGGCACAGCAGAACGCGCCCTACTTCCAGGACGCTTTCGTGTCGCCCCGTACCCGCAACACCATCACTCCCAACCTCACCACCGAGAAGGTTATGAGTTTCGACTTTGCATACACCTACAAGGCTCCCTGGATCAACCTCCGCGCAAGTGCATACTACACCACCATCAAGGACCAATCGAAGCTCATCAGCTTCTATGACGACGTGTGGGCAGCCTTCTCGAATATGTCGCTCACCGGTATCGACAGCCGCTACTATGGCGTTGAGTTGGGCTTCCGTATTCCCATCGTGGCCGACTTGGCCGTGTCGGGTGCTGCCAGCATTGGCGACTACACCTACACCTCAAACCCCTATTTCACCCAGACTCGTGACAACACCGCAGCAACTCTGGTGGAAAACGCAAGGGTATATTGGAAGGGTATGAAGGTTGAGAGCACTCCCCAGACCGCCATCAACCTCGGTTTGAACTACAAGACCTCCAACAATATCTACCTCTCGATTGATGCAGAGTACTTCGACAATATGTATCTCTCGATGAACCCCCTCTACCGTACACTCGGTGCAATGGGTGGTCGTATCCGCAAGGACGCTCCCGGCAAGTTCGACAACGTGTGGAGCGACAACGCAACCATCGAGGATATCCTCTCGGCACAATACACCGACCCTGCAACCGGCCAGAAAGTAAACGCTGTTCTCGACGGCGAGGAGGCCAACCTCCGCAGGCTCACCGGTCAGGAGAAGTTCAAACCTGCTATTGTGATGAATGCCAGCATTGGTAAGACTTGGTACATTGGCGGTAAGCAACTCGGTTTCAGCCTCGAAATCAAGAACCTCACCAACACCATCACCAAGACCGGCGGTTTCGAGCAGATGCGACTCTTCTCGGACGACGAGTATGAGACGACCACGGGTACTCGCTACACTCGTTTCGACTCGAAGTACTTCTACCTCTATGGTACGAACTACTACCTCAACGTCTACTTCCGCTTCTAATGTCCATCCTAACAAGAGAGATTATACAGAGATATGAAAAAGTATATTATAGCAATGACGCTCGCCTTGGTGGCTCTTACCGCCTGCGAGCAGCAGTGGGACGACGCTCCCAAATATGAGCCTGCAACCGAGGATAGCATCGGTGAGGAGTATGATTATATGACTGTCAACGACTTCAAGGATAAGTATTTCTACAACCACAAGGAAGGTTCGGCACAGCCCTCCAACCTTGTGAAGTCGATTGTCATCCCCGATAAGGTCTATCTGAAAACCAAGGTTATCAGTTCGGACGAGTTGGGTAACACCTACCGCTCTATCTATCTCCAAGACGCCACCGGCTATGAGAATGGTGCCATTGAGATTAAGGTGGGCAAGGGCTCGATGTACACCATCTACAAGCCCGGTCAGGTTATCTACGTTAAGTGCGACGGCCTCCACTTGGGCAACTACCGCTGGATGCTCTCGTTGGGTGGTGCTTCGTCCGATGCGAAGTACTCCAATGGCTACATCGACATCCAGACCACCATCGACGAGAAAATCCTCGCAGGTGAAATCGTGGGCCTCACCGCTGCCGACACCCTCGTTATCAACTCCACAAACGTGAAAAGCATCATCGACAACGACAAGAAGTACCTCGGTACTTTGTGCCGCTTCGAGGGTTTGGAGAGCGTGTGGGGCACAGTGAAGCACGACAACTACTCCGCCAGCGACAAGTTCCCCTCGTTCTTGGAGAGTCTGGATGGCGACTACATCAACTATGTGTTCAGCGAGTATAAGGGCCTGCCCGAATACCCCGACGGTCTGCCCGCAACGTGGGCCTTCTGCTACACCGACAAGGATGGTGTGAACAACTCCTACTACGGCTCGGCTCTGTTCAAATACACCGACTCACACCCCTTCATTGTGCGTACGAGTGGCTATTCGAGGTTTGCCTTGGAGCCCATTCCTGCCGATGGCGAGATGGTGGATATGACGGCCATTTTGTGTAAGTATTGTTCGGGCGGTGGTGGTTTTATGAAGTACCAGCTGCTGCTTAACAGCTCCGACGACGTTGTGGTAAAATAGTCTGCAACACACTCTGACACAAAAAATCCTCTCCCCCAAAAGGAGAGGATTTTTTTGTTGTGGTAAATGGTCTGCTTAAAACTTATTCCCCAAAGTGGAAAATAATATATTTCAAGTTTGAGCTCCTTTTCTGCCTTTTCTGCCCTTTCTGCCCTTTCTGCCCTTTCTACCCTTTGAAATAATTTTAAGGAGAGGCGATTTGTCGTAAAAATTCCTATCTTTGCACAAGATTACAGAATATGTAATCACTATATTGATGGCATTTAGGCTATTGCTTTCTCAGTAAAACGACCAAATTATTTACGCATACAAGCAATAGGCACTCTGAATGCCCACGTCTTTTGACGTGGGTTGTGCTTATGTATGTATGGTGCTTGGTCGTACCTTCTGAGAATAAGTTACACCCACGTCTTTTTTTGTGTTTTCAAGGGACGGTTGCCCTCCTCCAAGTAGCATTGATTAGCTTAGGAATACACAAAAAACAAAGACAATGACAATGACACACACCGCTAATTGCTCCTCGCAAAGCAGAGTAGTTTATCCAAAACAAACACCCAGCAACGGCCCGTAGGAGTCCTATACACACACAACCAATTATCGCAACATTTGCCCCCCAAGAGTGTACAATATTCCCCATCAAGGAGCGTTTCGTAAGAGGAATGTTAAAAAAATGGAGGGCGAAAGGTATAACTTTGAGGGAAAATCACTATCTTGCAATAGAAATGGCCCCATATATAATATAAGGTAACCCCGCAGGGCCGACAGGATAGGTTAAGATATTAGGAAACAAAACAGATAATTAACAAACCAAACAAACTCAATGATTATGTTTAAGAAACTCATTTCGATTGTTGCCTTCGTTGCGCTCGGCATTATGGGCGTACAGGCACAGATGAATCCTATGGAGCCTCTTCCACAGGACCCCGAACTGCGTAAGGGCGTGCTCGAAAACGGACTCACCTACTACATTCGCCACAATGCCAAGCCCGAAAATCAGGCCGACTTCTACATCTACGACAAAGTGGGTGCAGTGCAGGAAGAGGAACACCAGATTGGTCTTGCTCACTTCTTGGAGCATATGGCCTTCAACGGTACCAAGAACTTCCCCGACAAAAATATGATTAACTACTTGGAGAGCGTGGGTGTGAAGTTCGGTGCCAACCTCAATGCGTGGACCGCAATGGAGCAAACCCAATATATGATGCAGAGTGTACCCCTCGGCAACCCCGAGGTGGTGGACAATGTGTTGATGATTCTCCACGATTGGGCATACTATATCTCCCTCGAAGAGGAGGAGATTGACAACGAGAGGGGCGTGATTATCGAGGAGTTGCGTACCCGCAACGACGCCGGCTGGCGTATCAGGGAGAAGAGCGCACCCTACATCTATGGTCCCACTCGCTATGCAGAGCGCAACATCATCGGTACCATCGAACAACTCCAATCGTTCACCTACGACGACATCCGTGATTTCTACCACCGTTGGTACAACACCAAAAACCAATGTATCGTAATCGTGGGCGACTTCAACGTGGACGAGATGGAGCAGAAAGTTATCAAACTGATGAGCGACATCCCCGCAGTGGAGAACGCCGAGGAGATTGCCTACATCCCCGTACCCGCAACCGTTGAGCCCCAGATTGGTATCTTCACCGACCCCGAGCTCACCGAGACCAGCGTGGAGCTTATCGTACGCAGGGATGCAATGCCCAAGGAGATGAACAACACCCTTGTGTATGAGCTTTACAGCATCCTCGACAGCTTCGTTTCGAGCATCGTCAACGAGCGTCTCAATGACATCAGCCAGCAGCCTGGTGCTCCCTTCTTGGGCGCAGGTAACTACGGTGGCTCGATGACTCGTTCGATGGACATCTCCGAGATTTATGCCTCCGCAAGAGAGGGCGAGGCTCTCAAATCGTTTGAGGCTATCTACACCGAATATGAGAAGGTACGCCGCTATGGCTTCACTGTATCGGAGTTCGAGAGGGCACAAGCCAAGATTATGCGTAGCAACCAGCAGGCCTACGACCGTCGCAACGACCGCCGCCACGGTGAGTTCGTAAGGCGTTACACCGAGAACTTTGCCAACAACGAGCCCATTTACAGCGCAGAGTTTGAGTGGCAGTTGGACAGCACCCTCATCTCGTCGCTCGACATCGCTACCCTCAACCAGTTCGCACAGCAGATGCGCTTTACCCCCACCAACCAGGTGGTGCTCATCAGCCAGCCCGAGAAGGAGGGCCTTGCAGTACCCACCGTTGAGGAGGTGCAGGCTATCATTGCAAAGGTTAACGCTGCCGAGATTGAGGCTCCCAAGGACAACACCGTGAAGAAACCCCTTATCCCCGAGGGCACCAAACTCAAAGGCGCAAAGGTTAAGAAGACCGCTACCGACAAGTTTGGCAACACTGTGTGGACTCTGAAAAATGGCGTTAAGGTGGTGTTGAAACCAACCGACTTCAAGGCTGACGAAATCCAACTCCACGCAGGCGTGGTGGCCGGTAAGAGCCTCATTGCCGATGAGGATATGGTTATGGCCGACCACATCAATAGCTTCATCGCCTACCAAGGCGTGGGCGAGTTTAGCAAAACCGAGATGACCAAGCAACTCGCAGGCAAGGCCATCAGTGTTTACCCCTTCGTGGGTGGCTCGATGCATGGCATCAACGCAATGTGCTCGCCCAAAGACATTGAGGTGATGTTCCAGTTGCTCTACCTCTATGGCACCTCGCCCCGCTATGACGAGGACGCCTTCAACACCGTTAAGGACCAACTCGTGAGTGCCTATGCCAACGTGGAGTCCGACCCCAACTATGCACTCCAAAGGGAGCTCTACAAATCGCTGTACAGCAAACCCGACAGGGCCAAAGCGTGGAGCGTAGAGGATATTAAGGGTCTTAACTTCGAGCAGTACCAGAGGGTTTACAAGACTCTCTTCTCCAACCCCGACGATATGACCTACACCATCGTGGGTAACTTCGACGAGGCCGCCATCAAACCCCTCGTGGAGAAGTATCTCGGCTCGCTGCCCAAGACCAAAGGCACCCTCACCTACAACACCGCCAACAGCAACGACTTCCAGACAGGCGACCGCACCAACCGCTTTGCAGTGCCTATGGAGATGCCCAAAACCGGTGTCTACTACGTTTTGACCGGCCCAATGGAGGTTAACTTGGAGAACAACATCTACCTCTCCGTGCTCGACCAGCTGCTCGACATCCGCTACACCAAGAGCATCCGTGAGGAGAAGGGTGGCACCTATGGCGTATCGTGCAGGGGCAGCCTGAGCACCCTGCCCAGCGAGCCCGACTTTATGCTGATGATTGGCTTCGACACCAAACCCGAGATGGCCGACGAGTTGCGTGATATGCTCCTTCCCGAGATTGAGCGTCTGGCAGCCGAGGGCCCCACCGAGGAGGAGATGGGTAAGATTAAGGAGTATATGGTAAAACAGCGTGCCGACAACCTCAAACAGAACGGCTCGTGGCAACAGTGGATTACCAACTACCACCTTATGGGCGTGGACTACACCACCGACTACGATGCTATCATCGGCTCGCTGTCGGCCGAGAAAGTTAAGGCCATAGCCGCCAAGGTGTTGGAGAGTGGCGATGTGCTGAAACTCATTATGGACCCCGCCGTTGCCGAGTAACCCACACGGTTGCAAAGTAACACCGCTTATCAGAAAGGCTCCCTTTTTTGGGGGCCTTTTTTTGTGGGAAGGGCAGGAAGGGAATTGAAAATGGAAAATTGAAAATGGAAAATTGAAAATTGAGAATTGAGAAAGTTGCGAGTAAGCGAGAGCAGAGGGTGCTTGACTGCATCCAAAGGCTCAAAGGTGTGCAGACCTAACATCTACACAAAACAGGCAACGCCTGTGCCGAGCGAGAGCATTTTAGAGCAAGCGAAGCTTGGTCAATTAACAGACCTCTCTGGCACTTTGTGCCATCTCCCCTAACTTAGGGGAGAATGATTTCTTCTCCCCTACGATAGGGGTGACAAGGGAGGGGTGGTCGTAATTGCGCTCGGCGGCCCCGCCGAGCAGGAGGTCGGGAGGGGTGGTCGTAATTGCGTGCACGGCCCCGTGCACTCCCTCGCCTAAGTTAGGAGAGGGTGCCCAACGGGCGGGTGAGGTCTGTTTAAGGGCAGAAAGAGCAGGAAGGGAATTGAAAATGGAAAATTGAAAATTGAAGATTATTCCCCCTCTGAGTTAGAGGGGGAGTGTGCACAAAAGGGCAGAAAAAGGAAACTGCTCCCCTAAGTTAGGGGAGCTGTCCGAAGGACTGAGGGGTATGCTGACGGTTGACGGTCGACGGTCGACGGTCGACGTAAAAAAAACGCAAAGTGCGGAGGGAATTTTGTGCCAAGCAAGAAAGCGGCCCCGCAGTTTGCTTTCGCAAATGAGGAGCCGCTTATCGAAGTGCGGTGCAAAATTCACCCGCAATCTGCGTTTTTTACTATGCGCCGT
>JBGUSZ010000036.1:0-20364 GCA_045132795.1 Tidjanibacter sp.
CACAAAGCCTAGTTTACGGCCCACACTCTCCTCCTCGGTAGCCACCGCGCGGAAATAGGCGCAGTGCTTATCCAGACGCACCTTCTCCTCGGTGATGTCGAGTTTTTCGATATAATAAATCATCTCTTGCTCCAAGCGTGCTGCATCATAGGCAACACCCACTTGCGAGAATTGGTCAACAATACGTTTTTTGATTGTTTCGGTGCGAGCCTTCTCGTAGGGCTCGACGGCCTTGCGGTAACCCTCAATCATCTCCACACGGTTCAATAGGTCATCAATCAACACCTTACCCTCGTGCACACGGAACTCATTATGCTGCCTGAGGGCCTCGTCAACAGCCTGCAACAGAGCATTTTTCTCCTCCTCGCCAACGCTGTCAACCTCTGTGGATACCACATCGGGCATACGCATCACTGCCGACAATACCTGCGACTGAACCTCACTACCCGCGCCAAGTCCCGATGCTGCTGCGAGGGCCATGAGTTGCTCCGAATAACTCTTAAAGAGAGCCTCGTTAATAGCGACCGAAGCCTCCTTGCCTGCCGTATTCTCGATTGTTACAAACAAATCAACCTTACCACGTTGGAGCTCTTTGGCAACCTTATTGCGTACCTCATACTCAAATTGGCGATAACGTGCCGGCATCTTGACCGACAGGTCGAGTTGTTTGCCATTCAGCGAGCGTGTCTCTACCGTAATCTTACGGTCTGCGATTGTGATTTCGGCTTTGCCGAAACCGGTCATTGACTTTATCATTGCTTTGAAATCTTTTTCAACTTACAAAGGTAAATATTTTTTTCAATCAATGAAATACAAAATAAATAGAGTTGAGTATTGCTATTCTTTTAGATTTTCTTTATATTTGCGAATGTTTAATTACGAATTGTAAGAAAAACCTAAAATACATTTCAACTTTTTACCTAACAACTACAAAAACTTATGAAACACAATTTCAATGCAGGCCCTTCGATTTTGCCCCAAGAGGTCTTGGAGAAAGCAGCTCAGGCCGTTTTGGATTTCAATGGTAGCGGACTCTCGCTTCTCTCTATCTCGCACCGTACCAAGGAGTTCGATGCAGTAATGGACGAGGCAAAGGCTCTTTTCAGGGAACTTTTGGAGATTCCCGACAACTACCAGATATACTTTGTTGGTGGTGGCGCAAGCACACAATTCTTCCACATCCCCTACAATTTCCTCGGCACCAAAGCAGCCTATGTAAACACGGGCGTTTGGACCAAGAAGGCTATCAAAGAGGCTAAACTCTTTGGCGAGGTGGAGGTTATTGCAAGTGGCGAAGAGAGCAACTTCTCGGCAATCCCCAAGGGGTACACCATTCCCACCGATTGCGACTATCTCTACACCTGTATGAACAACACCATCTATGGTACCGAGAATCACACCGACATCGACTCCCCCATTCCTCACATCTGCGATATGAGTTCCGACATTTTGAGCCACCCCGTGGACGTGTCGAAATATGCAATCATCTATGGTGGTGCACAGAAAAACCTCGCCCCTGCGGGTGTTACCTTTGTGATTATCCGTGATGATATGGTTGATAAGGTTGTACGCCCTGTGCCCAGTATGGTTAATCCCAAGAGCCACATTGAGAACAACTCAATGTTTAACACCCCTCCAGTGTTCCCCATCTACGTTTTAATGGAGACCCTCAGGTGGATGAAAAAGCTCGGTGGTATGAAGGAGATGTATCGCCGCAACTGCGAGAAGGCCGAAATGCTCTATGCCGAGATTGACCGCAACAAACTCTTCCGTGGCACAGCAGCAGTGGAAGACCGTTCGAGGATGAACATCTGCTTTGTAATGAATCCCGAATACGAAGCACTTGCAGGCGAGTTCTTGGAGTTTGCAAAAGAGAAAGGTATGGTTGGTATCAAGGGACACCGCTTGGTGGGTGGTTTCCGTGCAAGTTGCTACAACGCACTTCCCTTGGAGAGCGTAAAAGCACTTGTGGAGTGTATGCAGGAGTTTGAGAAACTGCACGCCTAACCTATGCCGACCAACAATAATTGACCTAACAAAAACCTACACTAACATAGAATATGCCTATCATTGTACCATACACGTACGAACACAAAAGGGAGCGCGCTGTGGACTTTTATGGCCTAATAGAACCCATGAAAATTTTAGTAGCAACCGAGAAACCATTTGCAAAAGCAGCCGTAGGAGCCATTGCAAAGGTTGTGGAGGAGGCTGGGTATGAGCTTGCCCTCCTTGAAAAATATACCGATAAGGCCGAACTCTTGGAGGCCGTGAAGGATGCCGATGCACTCATCGTGCGTAGCGACAAGGTTACGGCCGAAGTGATTGCCGCTGCTCCACAGCTCAAAATTGTGGTGAGGGCAGGTGCCGGATACGACAATGTGGACTGCGTGGCCGCTTCGGAGAGGGGTATTGTGGTTATGAATACCCCCGGACAGAACGCTAATGCAGTGGCAGAGTTGGCCCTGGGGCTGATGATTTATATGTCGAGGAACACCTTCAAACCCGGTACGGGCAAGGAGGTTAGCGGCAAAAAACTTGGTATTCACGGCTATGGAGCCATTGGCCAAATCGTGGGCCGCTATGGTAAGGCACTCGGTATGGATGTCTATGCACTTTCGCCCTCGATTACCGATTTGAGTATCTTTGAGCGCAATGGCGTAACCCGTGTAGAGAGTGCAGAGGAACTCTACAAAACGTGTGATTATATCTCGTTGCACATTCCCGCAACGGAGAAATATAAAAAATTTGTAGACCGTCACTTGTTGGAGAGCCTACCCAAAGGTGCTATTGTTGTGAACACTGCCCGCAAGGAGGTCATAAATGAGGATGACCTCGTGGCTGTATTGGGCGAGAGGGAGGACCTCAAATATGCCACCGATATTGCAGCCGCTTGTCAGGCCGAATTGAACGAGAAATATGGCAATCGTGTCTTTGCAACGCCCAAGAAACAGGGCGCCGAGACCGCCGAGGCCAACTATAACGCTGCCAAGGCTGCTGCCGAGCAGATTGTGGATTTCTTTGTAAATGGCAACCGCAAGTATCAGGTAAACAAATAGTTCGCCACCATGGTTAAGATTAAGGCATTTTGCGGAGTACGTCCTCCGCAGGAGTTTGCACATGAGGTTGCATCGCGCCCCTATGACGTTTTGAACTCCATTGAGGCCAAATCCGAAGCGGGCGAAAAGAGTCTGTTGCACATCATCAAGCCCGAGATTGACTTCGAGCCGATGATTGACGAGCACGATGAGGCTGTGTACGAAAAAGCCGTGGAGAACTATAAGGAGTGGAAGCAGAAGGGGTGGCTCGTAAAGGAGTCTCAAGAGTGCTACTACATCTACGCCCAGACGATGAACGGCAAAAGGCAGTATGGCCTAGTGGCTTGCTGCCACTTTGAGGACTATGTGAATGGCCACATCAAGAAGCACGAACTCACAAGGGCAGACAAAGAGGAGGACCGAATGAAGCACGTTAACGCCCAGAGCGCAAACCTCGAACCGGTATTCTTCGCCTACCCCGAAAGGGAGGATATGAATGCCATTGTGGAACGCGTGGTGACCGGTAAGCCCGAGTATGATTTCGTTAGCGAGGACGGTGTTGGCCACACTCTATGGCTCATTGACTCGGAGGAGGATATCGCCAATATAACCGCCATATTTGAGCAAATCCCCGCACTGTATGTGGCTGATGGACACCACCGTACAGCCGCAGCAGCAAGGGTTGGCGAGGAGCGAATGAAGGCCAACGCTGCCTACACAGGCAAGGAGGAGTATTGTTGGTTTTTGGCCGTAATATTCCCCGGTGAACAGCTCAACATCATCGACTACAATCGTCTTGTGAGGGACCTTAACGGACTCACCGAGGAGGAGTTCATCGCTGCCGTAGAGGAGAATTTCGTGGTAGAAGATAAGGGTGTGGAAATCTACAAGCCCGACACTCTACACAACTTCGGAATGTATCTAAATGGCAGGTGGTACTCTCTAACGGCCAAAGAGGGCACCTACGATGACGAAGACCCCATTGGTGTATTGGACGTTACGGTACTTTCCAACCTCGTACTCGACAAGGTGCTTGGTATTAAGGACCTGCGTAGGGATAAACGCATCGACTTTGTGGGCGGTATCCGTGGCTTGGGCGAGTTGCAACGTAGGGTTGATCGCGGCGAGATGAAGGTTGCCTTTGCGCTCTACCCCGTGTCGATGCAGCAAATCATTGACATTGCCGACAGCGGCAACATTATGCCCCCAAAGACCACTTGGTTTGAACCCAAGTTGCGTAGTGGAGTGGTGATACACGAGTTTTAGCAGACACAAATTGTTTTAATTAATATTTAACTACTAAACATTATGGCAAAAATCAAGGGAACAATCGTTGTGGACATCGAGCGTTGCAAAGGCTGTGAGGTCTGCGTTGCCTCTTGTCCGTGTGATGTATTGGCACTTGCGCCTGCAGTCAACGGCAAAGGTTACCACTATGCCCAAATGGCAAACCCCGACAACTGCACCGGTTGTGCAAGTTGTGCAATCATTTGCCCCGACACTTGTATTACGGTTTACAGACAAAAATTTGAGTAGGTGCTATGGGAGAGATTAGATTGATGAAAGGCAACGAGGTTATTGCAGAAGCTGCAATCCGTTGCGGAGCCGATGGTTATTTTGGCTACCCTATCACCCCGCAGAGCGAGGTTATGGAGACACTTATGGAGCTTAAACCCTGGGAAACGACCGGTATGGTTGTGGTTCAGGCCGAGAGCGAGGTCTCGTCAATCAATATGGTCTATGGCGGTGCTGCTTGTGGCAAGAGGGTTATGACCTCTTCGTCCAGCCCTGGTATCAGCCTTATGTGTGAGGGACTCACCTACCTTGCAGGTGCAGAACTGCCTTGCGTGGTTGTGAACGTGACCCGTGGTGGCCCAGGTCTGGGCACCATTCAGCCTGCACAGAGCGACTACTATCAGGCAGTTAAGGGCGGTGGCCACGGCGACTACAAGATCATCGTACTTGCACCCGCTTCGGTGCAGGAGATGCACGACTTTGTCTTCGACGCATTCGAATTGGCATTCAAGTATCGCAACCCTGTGATGATTCTCTCCGATGGTGTTATCGGTCAGATGATGGAGAAGGTGGAGCTTGCCGAGCAGAGGCCCCGTTGGACTGATGAGGAGATTAAGCAGATGCACGACAGCTGGGCTTGTACGGGTAAGAGCGAGGGACGTAAGGGAAATATCGTAACTTCGTTGGAGTTGGACCCCTATCGTCAGGAGCAATTCAACTACAAGATTTTTGAGAAATATGCTCGCTGCGAGGCCGAGGAGGTACGCTATGAGGAGTATATGTGCGAGGATGCCGACTACCTGTTGGTAGCCTTCGGCTCATCGGCTCGTATCTGCAAGAAGACCATTGAGATAGCAAGGGAGAATGGATACAAAGTGGGCCTTATCCGTCCCATTACTCTGTGGCCCTTCCCCAGCAAGAAGATTGCCGAAGTGGCAGCAAAGACCAAGGGTGTATTGGTTGCCGAGTTGAATATGGGCCAGATGGTCGACGACGTAAGGTTGGCAGTAAATGGCGCAGTGCCCGTTGAGCACTTTGGTCGCACCGGCGGTGCTGTCTACTCGCCCGAGGAGATCTATGAGGCATTGTTGAACAAAATCGTTAAAAAGTAAGAAAGGATATGGCAGAATATATCGTTGAAAAGACCAAAGAGAATTTGGTTTATTCCAAAACTCCCGTTTTGACCGACAATGTAATGCACTACTGCCCTGGTTGCAGCCACGGCACAATACATAAGCTCATCGCAGAGGTAATCGAAGAGATGGGTGTGCAGGATAAGGCTATCGGTGTTACGCCCGTGGGTTGCTCGGTGTTTGCATACAACTATCTGAAAAGCGACTGGGTACAGGCTGCCCACGGCAGGGCTGCTGCTGTGGCTACCGCCGCACACAGACTCTATCCCGACAAACTCGTCTTCACCTACCAGGGCGATGGCGACTTGGCAGCAATCGGTACGGCCGAGAGTATCCACGTCTGCAATCGTGGCGAGAGTATCGCAGTGTTCTACATCAACAACGCAATTTATGGTATGACGGGTGGACAGATGGCCCCCACTACCCTGCTGGGTATGAAGACCGCCACTTGCCCTTATGGTCGCGATCCACAGTTGCACGGCTACCCCTATAAGGTTGCCGACTTTGTGTGCCAACTCCCCGGTGTGTGCTACGTTACTCGCCAGAGTGTACACACTCCCGCAAATGTGCGTAAGGCCAAGAAGGCCATCCGCAAGGCTTTTGAGAACGCCCTCGCAGGCAAGGGTCTCTCGTTTGTGGAGTTTGTAGCCACCTGCAATAGCGGTTGGAAGATGACCCCCGTACAGGCAAACAAGTGGATGGAAGAGAATATGTTGCCCGCCTACCCGCTGGGAGATATTAAGAATGAATAGTTAACCCTAAACAACACAATAGAGATGAAAGAAGAATTGATTATCGCAGGTTTTGGAGGACAAGGTGTTCTCTCGACCGGTAAGATTTTGGCCTATTCGGGTATGTTGCAGGGTTATGAGGTGAGTTGGTTGCCAAGTTACGGCCCCGAGATGCGTGGTGGTACTGCCAACGTAACGGTCGTGGTGAGCGATAGCCCCGTAAGTTCGCCTATCGTTCAAAAGTGCGACACCGTGATTGTACTCAACCAGCAGAGTCTGGATAAGTTTGAGGGCAGTGTTCGCCCCGGCGGTACGCTTATCTACGACACCAATGGCATCACCCACCACCCCACTCGTAAGGACATCAACATCTACACCATCAACGCCACCGAGGAGTGTGCCAAGATGGGTAATGCACGTCTGTTCAACACGATGATTTTGGGTGGTTATTTGAAAGTACGTCCCATTGTTACGATGGACTATGTGAAGGTGGGACTCAAGAAATCGCTTCCCGAGAGGGCTTGGAAAACCCTGCCCGACAATGAGAAGGCTATTGAGCACGGCGGCGAGATTATCACCCTCGTTCACAAGGCCGAGTAGGAATACAACTTTGGAGGGCTGCCTACATATAATTAGGGAGTACCTATTATATAAAGATAGCCCACCCTACTAACCACAAATAACAACAGACTAAATCGAACACTTGAACTTCACGAAATAGGGGCGAGGAATATCCTCGCCCCTATTTGCATTCTAATACAAAAAAAAATCACGGGTAACCGCAAAGTTACCCGTGATAATATGAGAACACTCTCAATTCTGTATTCTCAATCCTATTTCAGCTCCACAAGTGCTTTGCCAGTCATCTCGGCAGGCTGAGCAAGGCCCATAAGTTTGAGCACCGTAGGAGCAACGTCGGCCAGCACACCATTCTCCACGCTCGCTACCCTATCCGATACCACAACAATAGGCACGGGGTTGAGCGAGTGGGCAGTGTTGGGCGAGCCGTCCTCGTTCACAGCATTATCGGCGTTACCGTGGTCGGCAATAATCACAACCTCGTAGCCATTCTCCACAGCGGTAGTTACCACATCCTTCACGCAAGCATCAACGGTCTTCACTGCCTTATAGATAGCATCCCAAATACCGGTGTGGCCAACCATATCGCCATTCGCAAAGTTAAGAGCGATAAAATCGAACTCCTGCTTTTTGAGTTCGGTAACCAACGAAGCAGCCACCTCAGGTGCGCTCATTTCGGGTTGGAGGTCGTAGGTTGCAACCTTGGGCGAGGGAATCAGAATGCGGCTCTCGCCTGCAAACTCGGCCTCACGACCACCATTAAGGAAGAAGGTAACGTGGGCATATTTCTCTGTCTCTGCGATACGCAACTGCTTCAAGCCCAACGATGAAACATACTCGCCAATGGTGTTATTCACATTCTCCTTGTCGAAGAGGATGTGGAGGCCCTCAAACTTAGCATCGTAGGGAGTCATACAGCAGTAGTACAAGGGCAGGGTGTGCATACCCTCCTCGGGCATATCCTGCTGGGTGAGTACAATAGTGAGCTCCTTTGCCCTATCGTTGCGGAAGTTGAAGAAGATAACCACGTCGTTAGCCTCAATAAGGCCGATGGGCTGGTCGTTCTCATCCACAGCCACAATGGGTTTGATAAACTCGTCGGTTACACCCTCTGCATAGCTCTCGGCAACGGCAGCAACCATATCGGTAGCGTGGCGGCCTTCGCCATTAACAATCTGGTCATAGGCAATCTTCACCCTCTCCCAGCGTTTGTCCCTATCCATAGCGTAGTAACGACCAATAATCGAGGCAATCTTGCCACCACTCACTTTCAAGTGATTCTCCAAAGCCTCAACATATCCCTTGCCACTCTGGGGGTCGGTATCACGGCCATCCATAAAGCAGTGAACATAGGCCCTATCGGCAACGCCATAAGCCTGTGCAATATCGAAGAGTTTGTGGAGGTGCGACTGCTGGCTGTGCACGCCACCATCGCTCACAAGACCCATAAAGTGAACCTTTGCACCATTGGCCACTGCATACTCAAATGCAGCTTTAACCTCAGGATTCTCCATAATGGAGTTGTCCCTGCACGCACGGTTAATCTTCACAAGGTCTTGATACACAACCCTGCCTGCGCCAATGTTAAGGTGGCCTACCTCCGAGTTACCCATCTGCCCCTCGGGCAGACCTACATTCTCGCCATCGGTACGCAACTCTGCCGAAGGATACTTCTCTTCGAGCGAGTTGATAAACTCGGGCTGGGCGGTGTAGATAACATCACCCTTGGAGTGGTTACCCTTACCCCAGCCGTCCAATATCATCAAAAGAACTTTCTGTGTCATAACTTTTTAAATCTGTTCTATTAGAGTTTCTCGTTAATCATTGCGACAGCTACCTCAATGGCCTTCTCCAAGCCCTCGGGGTTCTTACCGCCTGCGGTTGCATAGAAGGGCTGACCGCCACCGCCACCCTGCATCTCCTTTGCAGCGTTGCGAACGATGTCGCCTGCCTTCACACCCTTGGCTACCAACTCATCACCAACGGCTACAGCCAACATAGGTTTACCACCCTCACGGCTACCAAGCACGATGGCCACATCGGGGTTGGAGGTGCGGAGTGCATAGATTGCATCCTTAACCATATCAACGGGCATATCAACAATCTTCGATACAATCTTCTGCTCGCCAATCATTGCGCCCACCTCGGCAGCAACGCCCTTTGCCTTCTCGGCACGGAAGCCTTCAATCTCCTTGCGCAACTCGGCATTGTCCTCCATCATCTTCTTGATGGCCTGCAACAGTGCGGGCGAGCCCACTGTCTTCTGAATCTCTTTGAGGCTCTCCTCGGCGGTGTAGAGTTTCTCCTCTGCCACTGCACCTGCAACTGCCTCAATACGCCTTACGCCTGCCGAAATAGCACTCTCGGCAACAATCTTGAAGAGTCCAATCTGGCCGGTTGCACCTACGTGGGTACCGCCACAAAGCTCCACACTCTCGCCAAAGCGAATCATCCTCACCTTGTCGCCATACTTCTCACCAAAGAGCATCATTGCACCTGCCTTCTGCGCCTCCTCGATGGAACACTCACGATTCTCATCCAATGCATAGTTGGCCCTAATCATTGCATTGACGGCCTTCTCCACCTGACGCAACTCCTCATCAGTAACCTTCTGGAAGTGCGAGAAGTCGAAACGGAGATAGTCAGAGCACACGAGCGAACCCTTCTGCTCAACGTGCGAGCCAAGGATATCACGCAATGCTTTGTGCATAAGGTGGGTTACGGAGTGGTGGCGTGCCGAAGCGAGCCTATCCTCCTCGTTCACCGTTGCAACAAAGGTTGCATTTACATCCTCGGGCAGTTCTGCCACGATGTGGATGGGGAGTCCATTCTCCTTGATGGTATCAACAACCTTGATGGTCTTACCATTAGCCTCAATGGTACCATTGTCGCCCACCTGACCACCGCTGTTTGCGTAGAAAGGTGTACGGTCAAAGACGAGTTGATAGAGGGTTTTACCTTTGGTGGTTACCCTGCGGTAGCGCACGATGTTAACCTCAGCAGTAAGGCTGTCGTAGCCCACAAACTCGCTGCTAACGCCTGTCTGCAACTCCACCCAGTCGTCGTTCTCAACCACTGCTGCATTGCGTGAACGAGCCTTCTGCGCCTGCAACTCCACATCGAAAGCCTCCAAATCCACACCCATACCATTCTCTTTGGCAATGAGCTCCGTGAGGTCTATGGGGAAACCGTAGGTATCATAGAGAGTAAACGCCGACTTACCATCAATAACCGAGCCACCTGCCTTGCGCACCTTGGCAATTACACCCTCCAAGAGGTTGATACCGGTTGCAAGAGTTTTCAAGAATGCGCTCTCCTCCTCGCAGATAACGCTAACAATAAGGTTCTGCTGTGCTTTCAGCTCGGGGAATTGAGTACCCATCTGCTCCACCAATCCGGGAACGAGTTTGCAGATGAAGGGCTCGTTGAAGCCGAGGTAGGTATAGCCATAGCGCACTGCACGGCGCAAGATACGGCGAATAACATAGCCGGCCTTCACGTTGCTGGGCAGCTGACCATCGGCAATAGAGAAAGCTATGGTACGGAGGTGGTCGGCGATAACCCTCATTGCGATATCTGCCTTCTCATCCTCGCCATATTTCTTGCCCGACAGGACAGCAATCTCGCTGATACGGGTCTGGAACACGTCGGTATCGTAGTTGCTCTGTTTGTTCTGCAACACCATACACAGACGCTCGAAACCCATACCGGTGTCAATGTGTTTGTGGGGCAGCGGCTCCAACGAGCCGTTAGCCTTGCGGTTGAACTGCATAAACACAAGGTTCCAAATCTCAATCACAAGGTGGTGGCCCATATTGACCATCTCTCTACCGGGCTTCTGTGCCCTCTCCTCCTCGCTGCGAAGGTCGAAGTGAATCTCGCTACAAGGACCACAGGGACCCGTCTCGCCCATCTCCCAGAAGTTGTCGTGTTTATTACCGAGGATAATGTGATCCTCGGGCAAATACTGTTTCCAGAAATCATAGGCCTCCTGGTCCATAGGCACACCCTCCTCGGGGGCACCCTCAAACACGGTAGCATAGAGCCTATCCTTTGGCATACCATACACCTCGGTCAGCAACTCCCAAGCCCAATCAATAGCCTCCTTTTTGAAGTAGTCGCCAAAGGACCAGTTGCCCAACATCTCGAACATAGTGTGGTGGTAGGTGTCGTGGCCAACCTCTTCGAGGTCATTGTGCTTACCCGACACACGCAGACACTTTTGGGTGTCGGCTACGCGGGGAAATTTACGCTCGGCATTACCAAGGAAGATATCCTTGAATTGGTTCATACCGGCATTGGTAAACATCAGCGTCGGGTCGTTTTTCACAACCATAGGAGCCGAAGGAACAATGGTGTGTCCCTTGCTCTCAAAGAATTCCAGGAACTTCGCCCTGATTTCGTTACAAGTCATCATATATATATTAGAATTATTACGTTTCTTTACTCACATTTTCAAGGTTGCAAATTTACATATTTTACTCTAATTTTGCCCCCACAGAGGAGCATTTTTACATCAAATGGCAAAAAAAGAGTATATTTTTAACCCCACAACGCTTGCCTATGAGCCTGTTCGTCGTCCTGCACGACTACAAAGGTTCATAATGGCAAGGCGTGGCATACTCCTTTTTATTGTCGCAGCGATCGTAAATTTAATCTATTCGTTTGAGTTTTACACTCCAAAGATGCACGCCATCAAGGACAATCGCAACGAGATTTTGGGGCAATATGAGCTCCTCTCCGAGCGCATCAGTTCTATGGGTACGACCATTGGTGAGATTGCCCAAAGGGACAATTTCGTATATCGCCCCCTCTTTGGTGCCGACACCCTCTCTTTGGTGGGTATCTACTCCCCTTTTTCGGAGAGTTTTTACAATGGTTTTGACGAAGATTGGCAACAAGTGGCCAAACTCACGTGGCAGGAACTCAACCAACAAACGCGCCTACTCTACCGCCAGAGCATTTCGCTTGACCAGCTGCAAAGCCTATCGAAAGACAAGGAGAAGATGGCGGCATCCATCCCAGCCATTTGGCCCATCAACAAGAAAGATCTCCGTGGTCCCATCGGTGCCTATGGCCGTAGGTTACACCCCATCTACAAACGCTACCTACACCACAAAGGCATTGACTTTGGTGGCCGTCGTGGCGACCCAATCTATGCCACCGGAAACGGAGTGGTGTCGCACACCGAGAAAGGTTTGCGTCGCAAGGGATATGGCCAGCAGATTGTCATTGACCACGGCTTTGGATACAAGACTCGCTATGCACACCTAAATGAGCGACTTGTGAAGAAAGGTCAGGAGGTTAAGCGAGGCGAACTCATTGGTTATATGGGTAATACGGGCGGCTCTACCGGTCCCCACCTTCACTACGAAGTCATATATATGGGACGTGATGTTGACCCCATCAACTACTTCCGCAGAGATATGAGCGAGGCCGAGTTCGAACGTATCATATCAGAGGCCAAAGTCACAACGTTTGAAACCCTCGACAACAACGAAAGCAGTGTAAATGAGTAGAATATATCGCAAATATCCACCAAGTGAAAGCCGTGCCAGCCGCATCGGCAGGGTGCTCCGTAACCTTCTACTCAACGTGTTGGCCTTCTGCGCTATGCTCGTTGTGTGCTATTTTCTGTTCTCACTCTTCGACACCCCGGAGCAGCACAAAATAAAGGAGGAAAACCTTGCCCTTGAAACCGAATATGCTGCCCTTGAAGCGCGATACGACACAGTATCAATGGCACTCGACAATGTTATTGCCAGGGATAAGAACGTCTTTCGTATTCTTTTTGAGAGTGAGCCATATGCCTTTCAGGAGAGTTCCATTGAGAGCCGACTCGACAACTATGACCGCCTCTCGTCGCTCAGTGAGAGTGAACTCTATCGTGAGATGACAGCACGTATGCATCGTTTGGAAAAGGGACAGCACAACACCCTTGCACTCTTTGAGCGTATCAATCACTCGGTGGATAGTTTGGGGACAAAGGCTAATAACATACCAGCCATTCAGCCCATTATCAACAAGGAACTCACCTTGCTGACTGCTTCATACGGCATGCGCATCCACCCCTTCTACAAGAGTCTAACTTCTCATCAGGGAGTTGATTACACTGTCCCCGTTGGGTCCCGAGTGTTTGCCACAGCCGACGGCACCATCAAGGAGGTCAAGACACGCAAGACCACCTCCGGTCGTACCATCGTCATCAACCACGGAGGAGGCTACGAAACCCAATATAGCCACCTCTCTCGCATTGATGTCAAGAAGGGACAAAAGGTAAGGCGTGGCGACATTATCGGTCTTACGGGCAATAGCGGTCTTTCTCTCTCACCCCACCTCCACTATGAGGTAAAGTTCAACGGCATGAGGGTTGACCCTATTCACTATTTCTTCATGGAACTATCGCCTGAAGAGTATCAGCGCATCATCCAGATTGCCCAAAGCGGAATGCAATCGTTTGACTAAAACTCACTCAAAAGAAACACCCTGCGTCATTCGACGTAGGGTGTTTCTTTTGAGTTCTACTCTACTTTTGTTGTTGGAGGCCCAACAAAGGAACGTTTCATCCCGCCAAAGTCAAGCACAATCTTCTGCAACACCACGCCCGCATCGCCACAATGGATTTTCAGTGTGTGGCGTCCTGGGCCGGCAACTTTCATTGTAGTCTTTTTGATGGAGCAGTTTTTCAGCACATTCTCACTCCACGACTGCGAGTACTCGTGGGACGAGATGGTTGGTTGTGCCATAAATATATCATCAATGCTCACACCATAGCGCAACTCCTCATTTGTAGCATCGTGGCCCGCATACTCATTACCAAACTCCTCTTTGTTGTAGAGCAAAAAGGTTGGCAGTGTGTAGGTGTAGACATCCACAGAGCCCTCGCTAAAAGTGTAGAAATCATACTCCAGACAGGGCCCTCTCTCATAGAGATTTTGCTCCTTTGCCAGAGGGTTACCCATCTGCACCGAGCGGTTCTCCACTCCGAGGTTTTCTATAATCGTCATACGGATATCATCGTTCTCGACCTTGCGATGGAAATCGGCGGCAGGAATTGACACATAACCTCCATTTTCCACAAACAAGCCGCTCAGCTGCTCACCCTTTGGCAGCACGGGGTTAAATGCCGACACCCAAACACGTTCCGAGCCACCTGCACCAACGATGTGAATATATTCGAGCAACTCTTCGCCTTTGGGGGCCTTTGCCCAATCAACACTCACAACAACACTCTGTTGCTTGTCAACAATACCCTGCATAACATCGACAACAATCCAATCAGCCGAGGTTGTCAGACTCCAATCAAATGGCATAGAGCCCTTGTTGTAGATATCAAAACGGTAGGTTTGTGTTGGATGTAACGCACTAAACGTAGGTAGAGTTTTGAGGTTGCCACCACCACGAACAACGTCGCTATGCTCGGTCCACACTCCCATCTCGGCCTTTGCTTCCAACGTGAGAGTGTCGAGTTTTGGAGGTTCAAAGTAGTGAGCCGTTGAGCCGTGCTTGATAGACATAAAGTTGGCCCATTTGCCACCCAACAGCGAATTATACTCCTCTGTGAGCCTTGCCAACTCATCATAGCTCGCCATTGACTTCTCACCCATCAACATTGCCGACGAACGTCCCTGTGAGGCATACCAACGATTCTTTTGGGCCAACAACAAGAATGTATTCATCTCTTCGCATCCACGCACGGGATAGTGTACCAATTGGAAATATGCAGCCTTTGCATCCTCCGATAGTTGGTCGTAGAGCTGTTGTGAACGCACACCGAGAGCTGCATAGTTCTCCAATCTTCGGTCGGCTTCTCGATAGTTCGCAAAGGAGTAGTCTGTATCTGTAACAATCTCGTGCTTACCGTGTCGAGTGTTCCACTCAAATCCCCAGCCCATATATTCGGGTTTGCTGGTAAACGAGAGGCGATAGTATTCGTCCATAATAGCCCGCAGCTCTTCACGATGTTCGCTGCCAAAAATATCGGCCAGCCAATCGCCGTGAGCTGTTGCCACATTCTCAAAATTGAATGAGTCATAGTCGTAGGCCAAATCCAGGAAAAATTCCATTGCAAACTCACAAGGTTTGATATCACCCACATTGAGTAACCAGATGCGGTCGCCACCCGTCTGATACACCTTCGACAACTCCTCATACATCAGTTGTGGAGGAGTGGTACAGAGCCACAAGTAGTCGTGTGGTTTACCGTGATAGGAGACGTGATAATAGACACCCGAACGTCCCGAACGCTCTCTTTCACGAGGATTTGACAAGCGTTTGAGGTAGCCGAAATTATCATCGGGCCAGATGATTGTAACCTCGTCAGGGAGTACCATTCCCTTCTCATAAATATCGAGTACCTCCTTGTAGGGAGTAAAGGCCTGTGGAATGTCCACAAGTGGTTTGCCAATCACATCGCTCAATATTTGTCGTTGGTCGGCAAGTGCACTCTCCAATATGGCCTTACGGTCCTTGAAACTACGGCTACCCTCCATTGCTTTGTCGTGCAATCCACGCAGAGCCAGAGTATAAACATTCTCATACGCTCCATTCTCCTCCACTCTCTTACGCAGCACTCCATTTATGGTCTCCTTGTTGGTCTGGTAGTTCCACTCACCCTGCACCTTTTTATTCCACTCTCGGGCGTTGTTGTAGAGCAAAGGTTCGCAGTGCACAGAGCCCATAACTATGCCATAGGTATCGGCTACCACCTTGTTCTCGGCAATCTCATTGAAGGCCACCGAGCGACGGTGCATCGCAGGACAGAGGTAATTGGCTTTCAGTCGCAGGAGTAACTCACACACTTTTGCGTAGGTTTTTGGGCCAATAGAGCCCGTTTCCGGCTCGAAAGTCTTGGTTGCCCAAGGGAGTAGGCCCCAATCTTCATCGTTAATGAAAATGCCCCTATATTTAACCGAAGGCTCGTCCGACACGTAGGACTGCACATCAACAGCTACCTTGCGGTGTTTCTCCACCGGCACGTCGGCCCACCAATACCAGGGCGACACCCCTATGGCCTCCGAGATAGAAAGCAGACCATAGGCTGTACCTCGACGGTCACTACCGGCCACAACCAAAGCCTTCTCTATGCCCTTAAAGGGCTTCTCTACGCAGAAAATTCCATACCTCTCCCACCCGTCGGAAAAACCACTCACATCAATCTTGCCCGCACTAGCCAAAGCGTCAATAGGAGCACTCTGACCAATGGTACCGACAATGATAAGACTCTTGGCAGAAGAGGGAAGTGTTGTTGTAATCTTTGGTTTGCGGCCACTGACAGCCTTCACATCATCGGCAAACATTTTGGCCGATGTTGCAACCACCACAGCGTCCTCACTATCAAAACAGATGGTCGCCACCCTACTACCAGACACAATCTCAAAGGCTCCTTTATTGTCTGACAGTGCAACTTGGGCACAGGTAATAGTTCGGCCACCAATCAGAAGCAGAATAATGGTGAGTGTTATAGTTCGCAATCTCAACATAGTCGGGTTTATTTATTCGTAGGTTGGTCAGTATAGTAGATGAAATCTCGCACAAATAGTTTGTATGGCTTTTCGTAGTTAGTCCAACGCAGTTCCAACTCATATTCGTCCTTGGGCAGACCATAGATGTGATAGATATCATATCGGCGATGGAGGAAGTTGATGGGCATATCAAAAGTAGCCCACTTCTCACCATTGAGGTATAGGTCAAACCAAGCCACATAATCCTCCGAGCCTTTACCCTGACGCATTGTGCCGTGGATAATAAATCCCGTACCGTTGAATTTGGCCTTAAAGGTATCGCTGTCGGTAAAGCTCTGGTCGAGGTGGATGCGCTCCACGGGATAGAGTCCCTCGAAACTCTGTTCAAGAGCTACAGGTTTAATCTTCACACGAGGGATAATGTAGTTATCCTCCGTAACCTCACCACCGGCATTTTTCACCACTTGTTCAGCGTGCCTCATACCCATAGCATAAACATCCTTCATTGAAGACTCTGTGTAGGGGAATTTTATGGTGTCGACAAGTTCAATAGAGCGAGTCCACTCCTCGCCAATGCCATCATAACCAAGCATCACACCGAGGATACCGCCAGCTGTTGCGGGGTTACAATCGGAATCCTGACCGCAACGAGTCGAGATATCGAGCGTCTTATAAAAGTCCTTCTCACCATACAGCAGTCCCATAACCACATAAGCCGAGTTGAGCGCAGCATCAATGTTATACTCGTGCATCACACCATAGCCACAAGCAATATCCTCTTCACCGTGCAACGCCTGCAACTCCACCCAAGCAGCCCTCCAATCGGTGGGATACTTACGCCACAGGTCGATGGTGTTGGCGATACATTTGTAGTAGCGGCTTTCGGCAGGTATGGCTTTAAGGGCCTCGGTTACCACCTCCTCCACACTGTCGCTCACAAAGGCCTGAGCATACATTGCAGCCACATAAACGCCACCATAGTAGCCGTCGCCATAGTTCATAATGTGTCCAACCTTGTCGCAGAATTTGCTCGACTCGTTAACCAAACCGGGCGACATCAAGCCCACAAAGTCGGCTTCAATCTGGAAGTCGATATCATCGGCGTGTGGATTATTCATCCAATGGCCCGACTGTGGGGGCATAATGCCACGCAGGATGTTGTAGCGTGCAATCTGATTGGCGTGCCAGAGTTTGTAGTCGGCATTTGCAAATGTGGTGGCAAACATATCCACAGGTGCATCCATTCCGTGCTTTTCGATAACCTCCATAAAACAGATATCCATATAGATATCATCATAGAGGCCTGCACGCTTTTCGAAGGTATCTTTCACATATTCGTCATACCACGGAATCTCGTGTTCCTCGGGAATGGGCACCCCCTTAAACTTAAACTCTGTGGGACCACCATAGGTACAGCCGATGACCTGACCGGCCCAGCCGCCCTTGATTTTATCCAGCATTGTAGCCTTTGAGATGACGTAGGGCTCGTTGCTACGGCAACCACCAAGCAGGAACAAACCCACGATGAGGGGTAAGGTCCACTGCGAAATCTGTTTTTTCATAGGTTTCTTCGTTTTATGTTTTTTAGTATATCGTTACACACAATAATGCGAACAAATATACCAACAACTTTCCGCACCGCCAAGGGATTGTATTTTAGTGGCAATTTTTTGAAAAATTCTTGCATTATCACAAAATTTCATCAACAAAAAAAAGCGTGTATTCCATCTTTGGAACACACGCTTTTACGCTTAATGGTTATACCACCCGAACTATACCAGACCCGAGAAGCCCATAAAGGCCATTGCAAGGATACCGGCAGTGATGAGTGCGATGGGCACACCCTTTACAGCCTTGGGAGTATCGGCCAATTCGAGCCTCTCCCTCAAACCTGCGAAAATCACAAGCGCAAGGGCAAAGCCGATAGCGGTAGAAACGGCATAAACCACCGACTCCAAGAGGTTAAACTCTTTCTGTACCAACAGCAGAGCCACACCAAGCACAGCACAGTTGGTGGTAATCAGTGGCAGGAAGATACCCAAAGCCTGATACAACGAGGGCGAAATCTTTTTCAAGATAATCTCCACCATCTGCACCAACGCAGCAATCACAAGGATAAACACAATGGTCTGCATATACTCCATATGCAGTGGTACAAGCACATAGTACTGCAACAGGTAAACCACCAACGAGCTGATGGCCATAACGAAGGTAACCGCAGCACCCATACCAAGAGAGGTATCAACCTTATTGGACACGCCCAAGAAGGGACAGATACCCAGAAATTGCGACAACACCACGTTGTTCACAAAGATTGCTCCAATGATAATAGCAAACATCTCCATAGTCGTTATTTGGTTTTAGCGGTTAATTTACGGAACAAAATCATCAAGTAGCCAAGCACGATGAAGGCACCGGGAGCAAGCACAAAAATCAGTGCGCCACCACCCTGCCACAAATCCATGCCGAAAATCTGGCCGTTACCCAAAATCTCCCTCACCATACCAATCAGCGTGAGCGACAAGGTAAAGCCAAGGCCAATGCCCGCACCATCCAGAGCCGAAGCCCACACGCCGTTCTTCGATGCAAAAGCCTCTGCACGGCCCAAAATGATACAGTTCACAACAATCAGAGGAATGAACACACCCAGAGTGTTGTAGAGGTCGGGCAGGTAGGCCTGCATAAGCAGCTGCACAACCGTTACAAACGATGCGATTACCACGATGTAGGCAGGAATACGCACCTTGTCCGGAATGAGGTTTTTGATGAGCGAAATTACAATGTTCGACAAAATCAACACGAACATCGTTGCTGCACCCATACCCATACCATTAGCGGCAGAGGAGGTGGTTGCAAGCGTGGGGCACATACCCAACACCAATACGAAGGTGGGGTTGTTCTTCACAAGGCCCGAAGTAAAAGTCGATAAATTCTTACCCATAGTTCTATCTCTTCGTATTAAAGGTTATTGGTGTTTACAATTTCCGTGGCACTTGCCGTGAGGGCCTTCGCCACACTCTTTGGCCTCCTCTTTGGTGCAATTGCCACAAGCAGCGCCACCATCTTTGGCCTGAGCTTTGAGTTGGGTAGCCGAAGTGTAGGCCTCTACAACGCCCGTCGTTACGCTCTTGAAAGCAGCGTAAGCCCTTGCAACAGCATCAGCATAGGCCCTCGAAGATATGGTTGCAGCGGTAAGTGCATCCACATCGCCACCATCCTTCTTCACGGTCATATTCATCTCGGCAGCCTGTTTGCCCTTAAAGCTGAGCAACAGAGGGTTGTCAATCACGGTCATATTGGTACCCAAACCGGGGGTTTCAGCCTGCTCCAACACCTCAATATTAACAATGGTGCCGTCGGCAGTAAAGCCCACCATCAATTTTACGTTACCGTTGAAACCATTAGGCGAGGTGCTCTCAAAGGCATAACCAACCGTCTGGTCGCCAAGTTTAGCCTCATAGTAGGCACCCTCGAAGCCCTCCACAGTGGCGGCTACGGGAGTGTTGTCAAACTCGGGCAGCACCGCTTTGAGTGCAGCCACAACTTTCTGCTGTTTTGCCTGCTCGATGGGCTCGGCGGTAATCTGGCTCACATAAGCCACCGCTGCCGATGCCACAGCGCAGATAACAAACAGCACAAGAACCATATTTTTCAATGAACTTTTCATACTCTCTCGGCCCTCCTATTTTTTAGATTTAACAACACCAAACCTCTTGGGACGAATATACTTATCGAGCAGAGGTACCACCGAGTTCATAATCAGGATGGCGAACGACATACCCTCGGGATATGCGCCCCACAGACGTACAAACATCGTAATCATACCGATACCGATTGCATAGATAACTGCACCCTTGGTTGTCATAGGCGAGGTAACATAGTCGGTTGCCATAAACACAGCACC
>JBGUSZ010000037.1:0-4852 GCA_045132795.1 Tidjanibacter sp.
TAGCCGTTGTCAATCTTGGTAACGTGGGGGAAGAATTTCTGCACCCTCACCCACTCCAACGGATAGACAGCCTGCTCTCGTGAGAACTCGTGCGCCCACTCGCCAACCACCTCCGCAGCGGTGTAGGGAGCGTTCACAACAAGTGCCGGCACGCTCTGTGCCTCCTTCAAAATCTCCACCAAAGCATCGCAGAAGCGGTCCATCTCCTCCTTGCTCTCGCTCTCGGTAGGCTCCACCATCAGGGTGTCGTGCACGGGGAACGAGAGGGTTGGAGCGTGGAAACCGTAGTCCATCAGTCGGTGGGCCACATCGCCCACCTCCACGCCATACTCCTTGCGGAAGTTGGTGAGGTCCAAAATCATCTCGTGGCCTACCCTACCACTCTCGCCGGAATAGTAGGTGCGGAAGCTATCTTTCAGTTTGCAGGACATATAGTTGGCATTCACGATGGCCATCTCGGTAACCTTCCTAAGGCCCTCGGCACCCAGCATTTTGATGTAGCCATAGGTGATGGGCAGCAGCAGTGCGCTACCCCAAGGCGAACTCGACACGGCCGTAATGCCCTCCTCGCCACCGGTCGACTGAATGGAGTGCGAGGGGAGGAACTTAACAAGGTGCTCGGCCACACACACGGGACCCACACCGGGGCCACCGCCACCGTGGGGCATTGCAAAGGTCTTGTGGAGATTGAGGTGGCACACGTCGGCACCGATAAATCCGGGGTTGGTGAGGCCCACCTGTGCGTTCATATTGGCACCGTCCATATAGACCTGACCGCCAAACTCGTGCACCGTGTCGACAATCTCCCTGATGCGGCTCTCGAAGACACCGTGGGTGGAGGGGTAGGTAACCATCAGACCTGCCAACTCGGCCTCATACTGCTCGGCCTTGGCTTTGAGGTCCTCCACGTCGATATTGCCGTTGGCATCACAAGCCACCGTTACAATCTTCATACCTGCCATAGCAGCCGATGCGGGATTGGTACCGTGGGCCGATGCGGGGATGAGGATGATGTTGCGGTAGCCCTGCGAGCGACTCTGGTGGTAGGCCCTGATAATCATCAGACCGGCATACTCGCCCGCTGCACCCGAGTTGGGTTGGAGGGTACAACCGGCAAAGCCTGTGATGGTTGCAAGGTCTTTTTCCAGCTCGGCAATCATCGCGAGGTAGCCCTCGGCCTGCGCTGCGGGAGCAAAGGGGTGCATTGCTGCAAAGCCCGCCAACGAGAGTGGTTGCATCGTAACGGCAGGGTTGAGTTTCATCGTACACGAGCCGAGCGAAATCATACTGTCGGCCAGCGAGATGTCCCTATGTTCGAGCCTCTTGATATAGCGCATCAACTCCGTTTCGGAGTGGTATTTGTTAAACACGGGCTGCGTCAGGATGGCGCTCTCCCTTGCAAGGTCGGCAGGCACCACCGAAGCCTCCTCGTTGATTTTCACGCTCTTGGGCATCTTCTTACCTGCTGCCTCGGCAAAAATCGCCACAATCTCGGCCACCTCCTCGGGGGTTGTAATCTCGTCGAGGCTCAACCTCACCCTATCCTCTGCGGGATAGAAGAAGTTGATACCGTGGGCGAGTGCGATATCCTGCACCACAGCGGCCTCGGCACCCACTTCGAGGGTGTCGAAATAGCACTCCGAGCGCAACTCATAGCCGAGGTGTTTGAGGGCCTCGGCAAGGGCTACGGTGTGGGAGTGGATATGTTGGGCGATACGTTTCAGTCCCTCGGGGCCGTTGTAGACAGCATAGAAGCCCGACATTGAGGCCATCAGCGCCGAAGCGGTACAGATGTTCGACGTAGCCCTCTCGCGTTTGATGTGTTGCTCGCGGGTTTGCAGAGCCATACGCAGGGCCCTATTGCCAAGCCTATCCACCGACACGCCAATGATACGTCCCGGCATATTACGCTTGTAGGCATCCTTGGTGGCCATATAGCCCGCACTTGGGCCACCAAAGCCCATGGGCAGACCAAACCTCTGCGACGAGCCAACGGCAATGTCGGCACCCCACTCTGCGGGTGCTTTCAGCAACACAAGGGCCATAAGGTCGCACACTGCTGCCACCTTTGCACCGGCCGTATGGGCTGCCTCGGCAAAGGCAGTATAATTTCTCACCTCGCCTGCGGCTGCGGGGTACTGCACAATGGCACCAAACTCACGGCCCGAAAATTCGTAGGCATCGAAGTCATCCACCACCAACTCAATACCGAAAGGCTCACTACGGGTGAGCAGTACATCCAATGTCTGGGGAAAGATGTTGGCATCCACAAAGAGCACATTAGCTCCGGCCTTCTGCTGCTCCCTCGAACGGAGGGCATACATCATCAGCATAGCCTCGGCGGTGGCGGTAGCCTCGTCCAGCAGCGAGCAGTTGGCAATCTCCATACCCGTCAGCGACACCACCATAGTCTGGAAGTTCAACAGAGCCTCCAACCTACCCTGCGAAATCTCGGCCTGATAGGGGGTGTAGGAGGTGTACCACGAGGGGTTCTCAAAGACGTTGCGGATGATGGCCGCAGGCATCGAGTTGGGATAGTAGCCCATACCGATAAACGAACGCAGCGTCTGGTTGCGCTCGGCCAACGAACGGATGTGGGCGGCAAACTGCACCTCGGTCATAGGCTCGTCGAGGGCGAGTGGTTTGTGTAGGCGTATGCTCTGTGGCATAACCTGACCGATGAGTTCATCAACACTCTTGACACCGATGGTGTCGAGCATCTCCTTTACGTCCCTCTCCGAGGGGCCAATGTGTCGGCTTACAAATTGTTCAAGCATATATTTTAGTTTTTGTCAACCGTCGAACGTCAACCGTCGAACGTCAATTTTTTATTGTCAATTTCCTATTTCTCCCTACGCCATTGCCGCCGCGATGGCCTCTGCCATCTGGTCCACGGCTCCCTGCAACTTCTTGCCGATGAGCATCTTCATCATCATATTCAGCTCGGCGTGTACCACAATGCGCATACGGGTATCGTAGGGAGCCACCTCCTTCATCTGCAACCAGAAGGTAAAGTCCACAGGCGAGCCCTCGTCGCCCTGAATCTTGATGGTCTTGTTCGGTTCCCTATCCACAATGCGCAGGCGGGCAGTCATACCTTTGAGTTTGAACGAACAGCTATCCTCGTCGGCACTCCACTCCTCCACCTTGTCGGCGAGCATAGGAGTAAAGTTGCTGAATGAGGAGAGTGCGGTGTAGATTTGGTCGGCCGAGCGACGTATCTGATGTTGTTTGCTTTCGTATTTTTCCATCTCTTAATTTGTAATTATGGCCTAAATTTAGTTATTTTGTGGGAGTTATGCTACTATTTTACGAAAATAAATTTTTCCGTTTCCTTTCGGCCGCCTCCGCGGATGTGGCAAAGGAGGGCGAGCCCACCTACGTGGTAGGTGAGAGTGAGCAACTTACGCCCGAAGTGCTTCTCTCGACCATTGGCCCACACCATTCGCTCAACATTCTCTGTGCCAACCCACAGAGCACCCTCGAAGCCTTTTGTGAGAGGCTTGTGGTGGTGAGGGCTGCGGGCGGTTTGGTGGAGAACTCCGCCGGCGATATTCTCATGATACGTCGCAAGGGGTGGCCCGACCTACCCAAAGGACACATCGACGAGGGGGAGAGCTCCGAGCATGCAGCCATTCGTGAGGTGCAGGAGGAGACGGGACTCTGCGAGGTGGAGATTGTGGCCCCACTCTGCACCACACGCCACTTCCACAACGCCTATGGCCGTTGGGAGGTCAAGCAGACCGATTGGTACCTGATGTATGCCGAGGGCGAAAACCCAACCCTCACTCCCCAAGAGGGCGAACAAATCACCTCGGCCGAGTGGCTGAGGGCCCGCAGGCTGTGGAATGCCGTCGAGGAGAGCTACTCAACCATCAAGGTTGTTTTTGAAAAATTTTTGGAATACAAAATAAGTAATTAAATTATTTTAATTACACATAGTAAGCTATTAAAAATACACCACCTTAACATTGCAGTTAATAAAATATTTTACTATCCCAATATGAAAATTGCAAATTTATTAAAAACAGCAGTAGCGGCACTCCTCCTTGTAGGATGTGGCCACAACACAACCCCCGAAGTTATGAAATTCACCAACAACCTCACACCCGAAGAGATTGCCGCAGGCAAGTTCACCCCCGAGGTGATGTGGAAGATGGGACGTGTAGGTAGTCAGAAACTCTCGCCCGACGGCACCCTTGCCGCCTTCACCATCACCTATTATAATATGGCCTCCAACAAGGGTAAAACCGACCTCTACCTTATGCCTGCCGAGGGCGGAGAGGTGGTGCGACTCGTCAGGAACGCATCCTCGCCACAGTGGGCCGGTGGTCGCATCTACTATATGGCCGGCGATGGTCAGGTGTGGAGCATACTCCCCGATGGTAGCGACAAAGTGAAGGTTACCGACGTGGAGGGCATCGAGAGTTTCGGCATCGCCCCCGCAGAGAACGCACTCTTCTACACCAAGAAGGTGCACGTGGTGGACATCAACTCCTCGGACGTGTATGCCGATGCCGACAAGTCGAAGGCCCGCATCTACGACGACCTGATGGTGCGCCACTGGGACTATTGGGACGAGGGTAACTATTCCCACATCTTCGTAGCCCCTATGGATGGTGGCGTTGTGAAGGAGGGTAAGGACATTATGGAGGGCGAGCCTTGGGATGCCCCTCTTGCTCCCTACTTTGATGCTGAGGAGATTGCGTGGAACAATGCGGGCACCGCCCTTGCCTACACCTGCAAGCGACTCACAGGTGCTGCATACGCCATTTCGACCGACTCGGATATCTTCATCTATGACCTCGCAACGGGCCTCACACGCAACATCTGCAAGGAGTGGGGCGCAATG
>JBGUSZ010000038.1:0-19713 GCA_045132795.1 Tidjanibacter sp.
TCTGCCACTTGCAACCGCCACACACGCCAAAGTGGCCACAAAATGGCTCCACACGCAGGGGCGAACGCTTGATGTATTCCGTAACGTAGCCCTCCATATAACGCCTGCGCTTGGTGCGAATCTGTACGTTTACAACATCGCCCGGCACGGCCATAGGCACAAAGACCACAATGTCGTTCCACTTACCCATGGCGTTGCCCTCGGCAGCCAAGGATGTTATCTCGAGTCCCTCAATTCGGGGGTGTCTGTTTCTTGCCATAAAAATATAAGTATCCAATTATGAAACAAAGATACATAAAATCTCAAAAAAACTTCCTACATTTGTAGGAAATTAGCACATTTTTCTATGATAAAGATAGCACGTTTTACATTTAACCCTCTGGGCGAGAACACATACCTATTGATTGCCGAGGGCGGCGAGTGTGTGATTGTGGATGCGGGATGCTACAACGAGGCCGAGCAAAAGAGGCTTGCTGACTACATCGCCGACCACAATTTGAAGCCCGTAATGTCGCTCCTTACCCACGCACATCCCGACCACGCGGTGGGTGCTGCTTGGGCTAAACAGCACTACAATATTCCCCTTGCACTCCACTCGGCCGATAGTGAATTGTTGGCGCAGGTGCATATCCACGGCCTGATGTTCGGCTTTTCGATTGAGCCGCAGACAGCCGATGTCGATTTGGCCGAAAAGCCCTACATTGAGTTTGGTGGCGAGAGGGTGGAGATTATCCACACCCCTGGTCACTCGCAGGGTTGTGTGTGCTTGTATATGCCCGAACAGGGGGTGCTGATTAGTGGCGACACGCTCTTTGCGGGTAGCATCGGCCGTACCGACCTGCCCGGTGGCGACTACGACAAACTTATGGAGAGCCTCATTGAGAAGGTGTTGCCTCTCGGTGGCGGTGTGAAGGTCTTACCCGGCCACGGTAGGGAGACCACCATCGCACAAGAGTTGAACACCAACCCATTCATTACCGAAGTCCTCGATGGGGGCTTCAATAAACCCTACAACGAATAAACATAACAGACTATGCGCATCGATATTCTTACGGTTGTTCCCGACCTTCTCACCTCGCCCCTCAACGAGTCCATTCTTCGCAGGGCACAGGAGAAGGGCTTGGCAGAGATTGTAGTACACAACATCCGCGACTACACCACCTCCAAACACGGTCAGGTAGACGACTATCCCTTTGGCGGCGAGGCAGGTATGGTGATGATGATTGAGCCCGTCTATCGCCTCATCGAGAAACTCAAAAGCGAGCGACACTACGACGAGGTTATCTTCACTTCGCCCGATGGTGCAACATACAATCAGCAGGAGGCCAACCACCTCTCCACAATGGAGAACATCATCATCCTTTGTGGCCACTATAAGGGTATCGACTACCGTATTCGTGAACACCTCATTACGAAGGAGATTTCGGTTGGCGACTATGTGCTGACGGGTGGCGAGTTGGCTGCCGCGATTATTGCCGATAGTGTTGTGAGGTTGCTGCCGGGGGCGATTGGCGACGAGGAGTCGGCCCTCACGGACTCGTTCCAAGACAACCTCCTTGCTCCGCCCATCTATACCCGCCCTGCCGAGTTTAATGGCTGGAAGGTGCCCGAGGTGCTAACGAGTGGTAACTTTGCCAAGATTGAGGCGTGGAAAGAGGAGCAGGCCTATGAGCGCACCAAACGACTCCGCCCCGACCTGTTGGAAAAGTAAATCGGTAAAGACATTGGACCTTTGACGTTAGACCTTAGACAATGAAATATTATATCATAGCAGGCGAGGCGAGTGGCGACTTGCACGGCTCCAACCTTATGAAAGGTATTCTCAAAGCCGACCCCAAGGCGGAGTTTAGGTTTTGGGGTGGCGACCGTATGGCCGAGGTTGGGGGAGTGGAAAACCTTGTTAAGCACTACAAACAGACTTCGTTTTTTGGCGTTACGGAGGTGCTGAAAAACCTACGCACCATTTTCGGGCAACTCAAAGAGTGTAAGGATGACCTTGTGGCCTACGGCCCCGACGTGCTTATCTGTGTGGACTATCCCGGGTTTAACTTCAAGGTTGCGAGGTTTGCCCACCAGCAGGGTATCCGCACTTTCTACTACATCTCGCCCAAAGTGTGGGCGTGGAAGGAACGCAGGGTGGAGCGCATCCGCAAGTATGTCGATAAGCTCTTTATTATCTTTCCCTTTGAGATTGACTACTTCAAACAGAAGGGCATAGAGGCTCTCTATGAGGGCAATCCCATTATGGACTCCATTGCTCAAACCCTTGCACAAGTGCCATCACGAGAAGAGTTCTGCAAACAAAATGGCCTTTCGAATGAGCCGATAGTTGCTCTTTTGGCGGGTAGCAGGGCAAGCGAGGTTAAGCGCAATCTGGCCTTTATGACCGCTTTGTCGGAGCGATTTCCGGAGCACCAATTTGTGGTGGCAGGAGTGTCGTGGCTCGACAGGGGGCTCTATGATAAATTCCTTGCAGGGAGCAGGGTGAAGTTTGTTACCGACCAGACCTATGGCCTGCTGCGCTATGCGGAGGGTGCGGTGGTTTGCTCGGGTACGGCCACGCTCGAAACGGCCCTGATTGGCACTCCTGAGGTGGTGTGCTACCGTATGGACGAGTTCTCCTACCGAGTGGCAAGGGCCTTTGTGAAGATTGGATTTATCTCGCTTGTGAATATCATTATGAAACGTGAGGTGGTACGCGAACTCATACAGCACGATATGACTGTGGAGAATGCTGCCACCGAGTTGAAAGCCATAATGAAGGGTGGCGAGAAGCACGATAGGATGATGACGGACTATGCCGAGTTGCAGGCTGTGGTTGGAGGCGAAGGTGCTTCCGATAGGTTTGCGGCACGAATGGTCGCAATACTCAAAGGAGAGGAGTAGGAGAGAATGAAGATTATCTGTATAGGTCGCAACTATGCCGACCATATCAAGGAGTTCGACAGTGGGGAGCCTTCTGCCGAGCCCATCTATTTTATGAAACCCGACACGGCACTGCTGCGCAATAACGATGCTTTTTACATTCCGAAGTTCAGCGAGCAGGTTGACTACGAAACCGAGTTGGTGGTGAAGATTAACCGCGTGGGTAAGTGCATCGAGGAGAGGTTTGCCCACCGCTACTACGACGAGGTGGGACTCGGTATTGACTTCACGGCCAGAGATATACAACGCCGAGCAATGGCCGAAGGACTCCCCTGGGAGCAGGCCAAAGGCTTCGACCACTCGGCTGCCATCAGCTCACGTTTCCTGTCGCTCTCCGAGATGGGTAAGAGGGTTGAGGAGTTGCGCTTTGAGATGACCATCAATGATGAGGTGCGTCAGGTGGGCGAGCCGAAGAATATGATTCACTCGGTGGAGCGCATTATTAGCTATGTGTCGAGGTTTATGACCCTCAAAATGGGCGACCTCATCTATACGGGTACCCCTGCGGGCGTGGGCCCTGTGAAGAAGGGTGACGTGTTGAGGGCCTCGTTGGAGGGCGTGGAGTTGTTGAACTTCGATATTAGGTGAAATTTTCAATTTTCAATTTTCAATTCGTCCAATGTTGCTGAAAGATAAGTTACACAACTACCGCATATTGCTTGCGAGCAAGTCGCCACGCCGCCGCCAACTATTGGAGGGGTGTGGGATTGCCTTTGAAATCGCCGATGGCAGGGAGGCTGAGGAAGTCTATCCCTCCACATTGCCTGCCGAGCAGGTGGCGGAGTACCTGTCGGGCCTCAAAAGCGATGCCTATGCCGATGTGCTTGCCGCCGACGACCTCCTCATTACGGCCGATACGGTGGTGATAGCAGCAGGGGAGATACTTGGTAAACCCACCGATAGGGCCGATGCAGTGAGAATGTTGAGGTCGCTTTCGGGGTGTGAGCACAAGGTGATAACGGGTGTGACGCTCCGCACTGTGGCCAAAAAAGAGTCTTTTTCGTGCGAGAGCAAGGTGCGTTTTCGTAGCCTTTCGGACGAGGAGATAGAACACTATATTGACACCTATCGCCCCTATGATAAGGCGGGTGCCTATGGTATCCAAGAGTGGATTGGATATGTGGCGATAGAGGCCATCGAAGGCTCGTTCTACAATGTTATGGGCCTACCCGTGCAAGCACTCTATGTTCGCTTGGGAGAGTTCCTGGAAGAGTAAACCAAATATTGAAGTAATCGTAAATAAACCATTGAATATGAAGAAACTATTTATTGCACTGTTGGCCCTTGCAGGTGTGCACACCGTTGCGCTTGCCGATGAGGGTATGTGGCTGCCTTGCCTGATTGGAGAGAGGGTGGCTGATATGAAGTCGAAGGGCTTTGAACTCACTGCCGAGGATATTTACAGTATCAACCAAGCCTCGCTCAAAGATGCCATTGTACTCTTTGGTAGGGGCTGCTCGGGCGAGTTGGTGTCGGCCGAGGGACTGCTGCTTACCAACCACCACTGCGGCTATGGCCAAATCCAACGCCACAGCACCGTGGAGCACGACTACCTCACCAATGGCTTCTGGGCTATGAATAGGGGCGAGGAGTTGCCTAACCCAGGCCTCACCGTGTCGTTCCTGGTGAGAATGGAGGACGTGACGGAGCGTATCGCTGCCGGCGAGCAGCCCGAGAGTATAAAGGCCGAAGCCTCCGAGGACGGAAAATATGCCACATCGGTGGAGAGCCTCTACTACGGCAATAAACACTACCTCTTTGTCTATCAGGTGTATAGGGATGTGCGCCTTGTGGCTGCACCTCCTTCGAGCATTGGTAAGTTTGGTGGCGACACGGACAACTGGATGTGGCCCCGACACACGGGCGACTTCTCCGTTTTCCGCATCTATGCCGACAAGAACAATCAGCCTGCCGACTACTCCAAGGATAATGTGCCCTACACCCCCAAGCGACACTTCACAATCTCCACACAGGGTGCAAAAGAGGGTGACTTTACCTTTGTCTATGGCTTCCCCGGCACCACGAGGGAGTATGTAACCAGCGACTTTGTAGATTATACACTCAATCACTCCAACCCCGCAAAGATTGCCTTGCGTACAATGAGGCTCGACATTATCTCCGCAGCACAAGAGAAGGATGTGGCCACCCGCATTATGTATGCCTCTAAACACGCCTCCATCGCCAATGCGTGGAAGAAATGGCAGGGCGAGAGCCTTGGACTTGCAAGGCGCAAGACGGTGGAGAAAAAACAGGCCTATGAGAGCCGCTTTGTGGAGTGGGCCAAAGGAACTGAATATGAGGGTGTGGTGGAGAATCTGCACGCCAAGTATGCCGAGTTGTTACCCTATGCAGTCACGAGGGACTACTATAATGAGGCTATCTATGCCATTGAACTCGTGGGACTTGCTGCTCCTCGTAACCTGGGGGCCGAGAGTGTGGAGCCTATTTATAAGGACTACCTTCCTGCCATTGATCGAGAGGTGGCAGTGAAGATGCTCCGAGAGTTTGGCGATAATGTTGGCGCAGAGTTTGTGCCCGAGTGGTATGCTGCAAAACTGAACGAGTGTGGCTCGGTGGAGGCCTTTGTGGAGTGGCTATTTGAGAGTAGCCGCATTGTGTCGAAGGAGAGTGTTGTGGCTGCAAGGGCAGAGAACTACAACTTTGAGGAAGATGCCGCAGTGGTGATGCGTAAGGCATTTGATGATGTGTATAAGAACAAAATTGCACCACAGTATGTGGCTATTAACAAGGAAATTACGGCTCTATATAAGACCTATATGCGTGGCCAGATGGCCTTTGAGCCCGAGAGAAACTTCTATCCCGATGCTAACCTGACCCTGCGTGTGGCCTATGGCTCGGTGGCAGGATATGAGGCGGCTGATGGTGTTTACCACCTGCCCTATACCACCCTCGACGGTATTATCGAAAAGGATAACCCCGAAATCTACGACTACGACATACCCCAGAGTCTGCGTGAGATTTATGCCTCCAAAGAGTATGGACGTTGGGGTGTGGAACTCAATGGCCACCACACAATCCCTGTGGCATTCCTTGCCAAAAACCACACTACGGGAGGTAATAGCGGTAGCCCAATTCTCAATAGTAGGGGCGAGTTGTTGGGTATCAACTTTGACCGCACTTGGTTGAGCACTATGAGCGACCTCGACTACGATGCCGACATCTGGCGTAACATTTCGGTTGATATCCGCTATGTGCTGTTTGTGATAGACAAGATTGGTGGGGCAGGATATTTGTTGGAAGAGATGGACATAAAGTAGCAATACGATGGCAAAGGTTAAGAAGGCATATTTTTGTAAGGAGTGTGGCAACGAGGCTCCCAAATGGTTTGGTCAGTGCCCGGCGTGTGGTGCGTGGGGCAGTTGCTCGGAGGAGATTGTAAGTCGCTCGTCGGGCGAGAGTTCGCTCCGCCACGACGGGGGTGCTAAACCTCGCCGAGTGGCCGATATTGAGGAGGCTGATCAGCAACGTATCCAGCTGTGCAGCGCGGAGGTTAACAGGGTGCTGGGCGGCGGCCTTGTGAAAGGCTCTATGGTGCTGCTCGGTGGCGAGCCGGGTATCGGCAAATCCACTCTGAGTTTGCAACTTGCCCTCTCTACGATGAATGTGAAAACACTCTATGTGAGTGGTGAGGAGTCGGCGTCCCAAATCAAGATGAGGGCAGCACGTCTTGGGGCCACCAACGAGGAGTGTTACATCTACCCCGAAACCCTTTTGGAGAATATTCTGGGGCAGATTGAGGCTATGCAGCCGGACCTTGTGGTGATTGACTCTGTGCAGACCATTTACAGCGAAACCATTGAGTCGTCGGCGGGTAGCGTGTCGCAGATTAGGGAGTGCGCTGCAAGGCTTTTGAAGGTGGCAAAGGAGAAGAATATATCGGTGCTTATCATTGGCCACATTACCAAAGATGGAGCCATTGCCGGCCCCAAAATTTTGGAGCACATCGTGGATGTGGTACTCTCCTTTGAGGGCGACAATAACAATGTCTATCGCATATTGAGGGGTATCAAGAACCGCTTTGGTGCAACCTTTGAGATTGGTGTCTTTGAGATGAAGGACGAAGGACTCGGCGAGGTGGAGAATCCGTCGGAGATTTTATTGAGCCACTTCGACGAGCCGCTGAGTGGAGTGGGCGTTGGTGCTGCTGTGGATGGCATTAGGCCCTACCTTATTGAAGTACAGGCCCTTGTGAGTAATGCAGCCTATGGTACTCCCCAGCGTTCCGCTACGGGCTATGACTATCGTAGGCTCAATATGCTCTTGGCTGTGCTGGAAAAACGTGTGGGTATGAAGATGTTCCAGAAGGACGTCTTTCTGAACTTTGCGGGTGGCTTTAAGGTGCAGGATACAGGCCTCGACTTGGCGGTTGTGGGTGCGGTGATCTCCTCCTATTTCGATAGGGCCATAGGCGAGGGAGTGTGTATGGCGGGTGAGATTGGCCTTTCGGGCGAGGTGAGGCCCGCGCCGAGGACCGAACAGCGCATTGCCGAGGCTGCACGTTTGGGCTTTAAGAGGGTAATTGTGAGTGGCTACCTTGCCGGCAGAGGGGTGAAAATACCCAAGGGTGTGGAGGTGGTCTATATCAACACCGTGTCGGAATTACCCAAAGCGATGTTTTGAGTACTTACCATCGCAGAGAGAGAAATAGAACTTTTTTGTGAAAAAAATGTTAATTAAATTGTTTGGCACATTTGGGAACAAATATATATATTTGTGGCGTTGAAAAACGATAGTAAGTGACGATATGTACGCAATGGCCCAAATGTTTGACAATCACTTTTTTCGATATTGTACAATATTCGATGCCGATTGCGTGGCAAAATAGGTGGAGTGTGTGCCGAGATGGTATATACTCCGCTTTTTGTTTTTGAGAACGGATATTTCAACAAAACACAATAAACACAAACAACAACTTTTTTACAAACTAAAAACAATTCTTTATGAAGAGACTTTACTCATTAATCATCTCGTTGATGGTTGTTGGTGCAGCCTTCGCACAGAACCTGACGAGTGTCAGCGGAACGATTGTTGACGAGCAGGGCCTTCCTTTGGTTGGCGCTTCGGTAACCGTTCCCGGCACAACCTACGGTGTGACTACCGACATTAACGGTATGTTCGTACTCAAGGTTGATGCCAAGGCCAAAGACCTTGTTGTTAGCTATGTTGGCTACAAGGACAAAACCGTTGCCGTGAAGGGCAAACTCGGTAACATCAAGTTGGAGTCGGACGCTACCGCTTTGGAGGACATCATCATCACCCAGAGTGTGGCAGTTGCTCGCAAGACTCCCGTTGCTGTTTCGACTCTGACCCAGGAGAACATCACCGAGCGTATCGGTACAATGGAGCTTCCTGAGGTGCTGAACACCACTCCCGGTGTGTATGCTCACAAACAGGGTGGTTCGTTTGGTGATTCGGAGATTCGTATGCGTGGTTTCGAGCAGGCTAACGTGGCAGTTATGATTAACGGTGTGCCCATCAACGATATGGAGTGGGGCGGTACCTATTGGAGCAACTGGATGGGTCTTGCTGATGTAACTCGCAGTATGCAGACTCAGCGTGGTCTTGGTGCTTCGAAGATTTCTTCGCCCTCGGTTGGTGGTTCGATTAACATCGTAACCGCCGGTTTGGAGGCAAAGAAGGGCGGTAAGGCATTCTATGGTATGGGTAACGACGGTATGAATAACGTTGGTTTCAGCTACTCGACCGGTATGAGCGAGGATGGCTGGGCAATGACCGTTCTGTTGGCCAAGAAGTGGGGTAATGGCTGGGTACAAGGTACCGAGTTTGAGTCGTACAGCTACTTCATCAACCTCTCGAAACGCCTCAATAGCAAACACCAGTTGTCGTTCACCGCATTTGGTGCACCCCAGGAGCACTACAAACGTGACAGCAACGATGGTCTTACCATTGCTAACTGGCAGAGTGGTCAGGTTCAGAACTATATGGGTAACGACAACAAGTATAAATACAACGCTACCTATGGTTTTGGCAAGAATGGCGAGCGCAAGACTTCGTCCTATAACCAATACCACAAACCCCTTATGACTCTGAACCACCAGTGGCAGATTTCGGACGACTCGAATCTTTCGACTGCTCTCTACCTCTCGCTTGGTCGTGGTAATGGTTACAGCGGTCAGGGCCGTGGTACCTACAATGGTCAGTCGATTTCGTATAGCAGTTGGTATGGTAGTAGCAATGGTACTATTAATATGTTGTTCCGTAACGCCGACGGTACTCGTGACTATGCAGCAATTCAGGAGATGAATGAGCAGAGCCTTACCGGTTCGAATATGGCAATGGGTAAGAGCGTGAACGACCACTTGTGGTATGGCGTTATGTCGAACTACACCAAGGAGATTAACGACGAGTTGACCTTCTCGGGTGGTTTGGATGCTCGCTACTATGTTGGTACCCACACCAACGTACTGATTGACCTCTACAATGGTGCATACTATATCGACGATAGCAGCCGTAAGAATGTTTCGGCAGCCAACAACGCAGCAGCAGCTGATCCTAACTGGAAGTATGAGAAATTGCAGGTTGGCGACATTGTTTATCGTGATTACGACAGCCGCATTGCTCAGGTTGGTTTGTTTGGTCAGTTGGAGTATAGCACCGAGGAACTCACTTCGTTCATTTCGGGTTCGTGGAGCAACCACACTTACAGCCGCTACGACCGCTTCTACTATGATGCAGACCACGCACAGAGCGACTTGTTCAACACCAATGGCTTCACTTTGAAGTCGGGTGCTAACTACAACGTTACCGAGCACAGCAACGTATTTGCTAACGTTGGTTACATCTCGCGTGCACCTTTCTTCTCGGGTGGCGTATTCCTCAACAGCACCGTAAGTAACCTTATCAACCCCGATGCAGTGAACGAGAAGGTATTCTCGGCAGAGGTTGGTTATGGCTTCCGCAACGAGTGGTTGAACGTGAATGTGAATGCCTACTACACCAAGTGGATGGATAAGACTATGGCAACCAGCAGCGATTATAGCTACAAGGATGCAGAGTCTGGCGAGACCATTAGTGATCGTTGGGTTATCAATATGACCGGTGTAAATGCTGTTCACAAAGGTATTGAGATTGACTTGAACGCAAGACCTACCTATTGGTTGGACATCAACGCAATGTTGTCGCTTGGCGACTGGCGTTGGGCAAGCATCAGCGATGGCTATGTATATAGCGCAAAGGGTTACGCTTTGGCTGACTTGAAGACCGGTGCCGAGGCTTCGGCTATTGGTGCAGAGGACCACTTGAAAGCAACCGTTGATTTGAAGGGTATCCACGTTGGTGGCTCGCCCCAGACCACTGCTTCGTTGGGTGCTACCTTCAAACCCAACCGCACTCTGCGTATTGGTGCAACCTACAACCTCGTTGGCCGTCTCTACGCTGACTACTCTATCAAGTCGAGTATGATTAAGGTTGGTCAGACCACTACCGTTTCGGAGCCTTGGATGGCACCTGTTGGTGGTCAGTTGGATGTTTACGCAAGCCAGAACTTCAAGTTTGCAGGCTTGGATGCTACTCTGAGCGGTAACGTTCACAACCTCTTCAATCAGGAGTATATTACCTATATGAAGGATGGTGGCGATGGCAAGTGGAGCTCGGCTTATGGTTTCTTCGCTTTGGGCCGCACCTACTCGGTTAAACTCAGCGTTAAATTCTAAACAAACCCTCTAATATATTATATATAGTATGAAAAACTTATTTAAGACAATAGCAATTGCATTTGCAGTCCTCGGTTTGGGTGCTTGCAATGATGCATATCTTAACGAGGCTATGGAGGGTACCCCCGTTGATACCACCATTGCCGATAAGGTGAATGTTGATGGCGTTTACGAAGGCGAGTATCCAGCTGCCGGTTACTTTACCAGCAAGACGGATGTTGAGGCCGCAGTTAACACCTACTTGAAAGGTCTTTACACCTTCTGCGATGAGGGTTCGACTGCCAACGTGGCTGGTATTCAGTTTGCTACTATCACCACTTCGGAGGTTTATGACAAACCTTTTGCAGCAGACGAGACATATACTTTGGTTGACGACGACTACAAAGTTACTCTTGGTCAGAAGTATGCTAACTTCAACAACGAGTCGGAGGCTGCAACCAATCTTGCAACTTTCCTCGCAACCAAATATGCAGACGTTGAGGAGGGTAAGACCGTCTCTTTGACCTTTGAGGTTTACAAGGCTGGTACTCTCAACTACATTTACAAAAAGGTTGGCACTGAGTGGCAGAAACTTGAATTGAACTTGAACTTGTTCTATGCCAACATCAACTACACCCTTGCAACTGAGGACTATGATGCTATGGGTACCGATAGCGGAGAGCCCGGCAAGTACGACAACTTCGACAATAAGAATGCAGTTGATTTCTATATTCCCAAGTTCTTGGCTCAGAAGTATGCCTATGAGCACGATGGTGCCACCATTAGCTTGACCTATAACTGGTATGCCAACAAAACGACTACTAGTGTTGAGTCTTTCTGGCGCTTGGAGAATGGTGCTTGGGTTGCTTATGACCCCTACACCGCAGTTGAGACCATTGTTGTTGAGACCAAGACCGCTCAGTGCACCTACGATGGTACCAATTGGGTTATGACTCGTTTGGTTGGTGGCTCGAAGACCATTGCTTTGGCTCTCGATGAGTATACCGCAATGTATAATTGGGTTATTACCAACAAGGGTGAAGCTTGGGGTGATGATTATGGTAATAGTGAGTATTATAGTGGTGCTTCCTACTACTATAAGAACATCAACAACAAGTTCTCGACTTGGAGGAAATATTACAACGTGGATAACTATACCGATGCTTTGACTGATGAGCAGTTGCAGCTCTTGGCAGAGGAGCGTTTGGCAGAGGTTATTATGGCTGCTGTTCTTCCCGTGGTTGTTACCACTCCCGATAGCGGTCTGGTTTACAATGTGGTTTACACTCTCTATGGAAATGATGGTACTGTTCAGGCTCAAATGAGCTTTATGTACAACGATGCCGATGCTGCTTGGGAGTGCTTGGGCCGTCCCGTAGTTCTCTAATCGAGTACATCTGAATGAAAAAGTAGCGTGGTCCACAGCGGGCCACGCTACTTTTTTTGTGCCGATTGTGTGAGATGCCGATTGAGTGAGGGCTGAAAGTAGTGTCGGAGGTGTTACAACTTACCCTCGGCAAGGAGGTTTTCTTGCACCGAGCCGATGCGGTGGAAGGTGGTGTCGATGTGGTAGGAGTTGCCGTTGTAGCACACCAGTGCAAAACCACGATTGAAAGACCCCGCACGCTCATAGATGAAGTCCACACGTTTCTCGCCACTTGTGGCATAGTAGCCGAATTTGTTTCCAAAGCGTGCCACGATGTAGCCCTCGCTCGGAGTGCCAAAGCCGTGGCAAGGGTAGTAGGAGATTTGGTGCCCACGGCGATTGTAGATGTGCCACCACTTGCCATCCTCGCTGGCTGTGATGATGTTCTCCTCACCGTGCCAAACGATGTCGGCCCAGCGGTCTTCCATAACCCACTCGCCTGCGGTGTTGATGACTCCATAGCCCCTCTCGGTGCGCACCACAGCAAGGCCTTCGTAGAAGTCGGTGGCATAGAGCAGCCGCTTTCCGGTGTGGACAATCTCGCCACGATGGTTGGCGTAGCCCCACGAGGAGCCTTTGTGGAAACGAATGTAGAGGTCGCTTGGCGGGGCCACAAAGTCGCAGGTGGCCAAGTCGATGCGGTCGAGCACAACATCCTTGTCGTCGGGCAGCAGGAAGGGCTCGGTGGGTAACTTGGCGTGTTGTGCAAGGATGTTGTACAGGAGTGGCAGAGGGCGGAAAGGCTCGCTTGCGACTCTTTGGATGGCCCTTCGGTAGCTATTCACATCCCTTGTGCCCTCGCATAGCGAGGCAGCCTCGGCCAGACCGTCGGCACCGTGAAATTGTGCGGCGGAGGTGATATATTCGGTTAGTTTCTTGGGCGGAATGTGGCGTAGGTGTTCGCCCGTGAGCAGGGCGTGCGACTCCTTGCTGCACGCAGCAATGTAGAGCATTATGGCGCATTGCAATAAGGAAAGCGAATCACTATGCTCCGTTTTGAGGAACGATATGGGATAGTCGGCAATGCGCAACGAGCCCTCCGAGGTGAAGCCCACATTGTGGGCCGCAAGTGCCCCGTGTGTGAACTCACCATCACAAAAGAGGTCGATGTGCTGGGCTAAACTATGGAGTGCATTGCGTAGGAGTTGACTCCTCTGCTTTGAGGCGTTTCTGCGAATGAAGGTGTTGATGTGCAAAAAACGTTCCTGGATGATGATTGTGCACCAACACCCATTTCCGTCACTCTCCGCTGTGTACATTGCATTTGGATATAGGTGGGCCGAGGAGAGAACCTCCAACGAGTGCGTTTGTGGAATTCGAGAGGCGATGGTGTCGCAGTGGTAGGCATACAGATTGGGTATAACGGTCAGCCACACCTTGTGCCCTCGGTGTAGAGCCTCAACCATGATGCCGTGTGAGGTGTGCCAAAAGCGAGGCTTGTCGCAGTGTACCATAGGAATTGTGATGCCCGAAAGTTCACCTTGCCAGAGCGATGTGTAGTACGAAAGAGTTTCGAGCAAAGTCCTTGTTGTTGGATACATAGACATCTGAATGCTTAAATCATACGATTAAGGCTCAATGAGCCGATGTGGATTGCACCAATCAACTCTTCGCACGAGGTGTTGTAACACACGGCTCGATATTCCAACGGAGTGAAGGACCCTTTGAGGGAGGCAATGGTCTCGGAGTAGAGTGGTGGTAGTGTGCTGGATAGGTCGTAGAGTAACTTTGCGTGGTGTGTGTTTGGCAAAGATTCATCCGATGCCGGCCATTTGAGAACACATCTGTTGTTGGTGTCGTTGGACGATAGATGAATATTGAGGAAGAGAAGATTACCATCCTCTGTAGCTACCATTTTCAACCTCCCGGCCAAATGTAGGAGTTCCTCTTCGGTGCAGTCGGTAGCCTCGCCATCGGAGATGTTGATGACTATGGGTGGAAAACTTTGTGGATGTTTCCTGCACCATGCAGCACACATGGAGCGTGCCATGCGTATGGCGCCACCCATAGGCGTGCGTCCCTTGGCAACGGGCTCCACCCACTGCCTTTGTTTGAAAAATAGGTCTATGTTTTCGCCGCCGGGTAACTTGCGGACGCTGTGATATTTAGCAATGGGAACATACATCGTATCAAACTCCGTGATGCGACGAAAATGGTGGCCAAATAACGACTTGGCCTCCTCGCCACCATAGCCAATGACGGCGATGTCGAAGTAGTCGCCCACGCCTCTTTCTCGGTGTGAACGGTCTATCACCTCTTCGATGAAGGTGTTTGCTATTGCAGCCACTGCTCGGGCTTTCGTGGTGCTTCGGTTGTTGATGACGCACTCCTCGTCCATTGAGCCAGATTGGTCAATGAGGAGCATTATTGCTCCTTTGTGCTGTCGGGTTATGTGGGCATTATACATTTTTGAGTATCTCTTTAAGGTTGGGTATCTTGTAGGTTGTTTGGTCGGCAAGTGCACGACATAACTCTCCGAGTGCCTTGTTGTGCGCCAAAGTCTCCACGGCTTGTTGGTACAATGGGTGTCCGCTGAGAGCCTCCGAAGCGGTGAATAACAACCCTTTGCTTATCACTTCGGGAAAGGGTATGTGAATCAAGGCGTGAAGGTTTACAAGTAGTAACGCAATGGTGTAATCGTCAATGTGCTCATTCCTATTTGTACCGCGCAAAGGGTGCGTGAAGTTGGGTGTTCCAATCTCTGTACAGGGAGGAAGAGATGGAGCCCATAGCGCGTCAAAATCAATGAGTTGCATTCGACCCTCGGGCGTTACGATAATGTTCTCGGGTTTGAGGTCGCCGTGCCGCCACGGCGAGGATAAAATGTCGAGTGAGAGGGCCTTGAACTCCTCTGCCAAATGGAGTAGGGAGGTGGTGTCGTGATTGTACACACAACGCTTGATTTCAAAGTCAAGCGTGCGACCTTCCACCCAAGGATAGAGGCACACGTCCACCCACTCAACGCCTTCGATGGTGGGCACGAATAGTTCTTGTGCATAAAAGGTCGGCGATGGGAGTCTGTCGGATGGGTGCGCTTTGATGTAGTCGCACAAAACCTCTCCATATTCCGAAGGGCTCGTATAGCATTTCAGGGCGTGCTGTTTGCCGTCGATGAGGACTTCAAACAATATTCCATTCCTGCCGGCGTAGTGTTTTGGTCGCCCTTGTGCGTTATATTTGGGGACCCAATCTTTGATGTGTTTGACCACTTTGCCGGAAGAGGTGATGGAACTAATTATGCTAACGCCAATAATCGGGTGTAACATAATGTATTATTATGTGGTTAGTTAGTTGCAAAAATACAAAAATGAGAGGTGAAAACAAGTCAAATTTTGAGTTTGCAACGTGGGAGCACAAATTTTATTCGTATCTTTGTGCACTAATTGGGTAAATGTGTTAAAGTTAAAACCGAAGATATATGAAAACAGAGTACATTCCTTTTGTAGAAGAGCTTATTGAACTTGCAATCAAGGAGGATATTGGCGATGGCGACCACACATCCCTTGCGACCATTCCTGCTGATGCTCGTGGTAGGATGAAACTGCTGGTTAAGCAGGAGGGTATCATTGCCGGTATTGAGGTTGCTGTGGCTGTGTTCCGCAGGCTGGACGAGAGCATTGAGATTGATTTGAAAGTGGCTGATGGCGACCACGTGAAGGTGGGCGACGTGGCGTTCTATGTGGAGGGCCGCATTCAGACTCTCTTGCAGGCCGAGCGTATTGTGCTCAACATTATGCAGCGTATGAGTGGCGTGGCAACCCAGACGGCTGTCTATGCCAAGGCTTTGGAGGGTACGCAGTGCAAGGTGCTTGATACCCGTAAGACTACCCCCGGTATGAGGGTGCTGGATAAGATGGCGGTGAAGATTGGCGGCGGCGAAAACCACCGCATCGGCCTGTTTGATATGGTGCTCTTGAAGGATAACCACATTGACTTTGCGGGCGGTATTGTGCCTGCCATCAAGAGTGTTAAGGAGTATCTGAAAGAGAAGGGTAAAAACATTCCCATTGAGTGCGAGGTGCGCTCGTTGGAGGACATCGACTTGGTCTTTGAGGCAGGCGGCGTGGACCGCATTATGTTCGACAACTTCACTCCCAAGATGACTCGTAAGGCTGTGGAGAAGGTGGCAGGTAGGTGCAGCACCGAGTCTTCGGGTGGTATCACACTCGAAACAATGAGAGAGTATGCCGAGGCAGGTGTGGACTACATCTCCGTTGGCGCACTTACTCACCAGATTAAGAGCCTCGATTTGAGCTTGAAAGCTTGTAAGTAGAATACCTTGATTTCGGTATCGTACCACAAAATAAAAATACACAATTTTGGGTATTGTGCCGCAGTGTATAGGAGAGTACCTTTGCCCCGAAATTATACCGATGAAAAAATTTATTCTTGTCATACTCGCAACTCTTTGTGCCGCTGTTGCGGTTGGTGCCCAACCTCGCTTTACCTACGACGACATCGCCGATGGTAAGTTTAGGGCTAAGAGCGTGGGAGGACTGCGCTCGATGGCCGATGGCAACCACTACACCACCTTTGAGGATGGGTGTATCTACCGCCACGCCTACAATGGCCGTGAACAAAAGAGTCTTATTTTGGATGTCAAAAGTGTCGGTATAGAGGGGAGGGTTGGCGATTATACCTTCTCGCCCGACGAGAGCAAAATCCTGCTGCGACTCGATAGCGAGCCACTCTACCGTCGTAGCCACTTCTCGCGCTATATGGTCTATGACATTGCATCGGGTGCGGTGGAGAGTGTGGATGAGAGTCCTATGCTCCGCTGGGTAGAGTTTGCACCCAACGGCAAGAAGGTGGCCTTTGTTAAGGACAACAACCTCTATATCCGTGATTTGGAGTGTAGGTTTACCTATCCTGTGACCGAGGATGGCGAGTGGAACCACATCATCAACGCTATGCCCGATTGGGTGTATGAGGAGGAGTGGGGTATCGACAATGCCTTTGAGTGGTCGCCCGATGGTGAGCATATTGTTTTTCTCAAAAGCGACGAGAGCGAGGTGAAGGAGTTTGGGTTTATGAAGTACCTCACGGGCTCGCCCTATCCCGAACTCTTCAAATATAAATATCCCAAGGCTGGCGAAAGGAACTCCATAGTGTCGCTCCACCTCTTTAATGTGGCCGATGGCACCACTACCAGAGTAAGCCACAACACCCCCGAGGAGGACCTCTACATTCCCTTCTTCGATTGGACTCCCGATGGTAGGCTCTACTATTTTGTCATCAACCGCCTGCAAAACAACCTCACTGTGGTGCTGTGCGAGAGGAGTGGAGAACAGAGGAATATCTATGAGGAGCAGGATAGCAAATACATCGACGGCATTGGCCTTGGTACAATCACTTTTCTCTCCGACTCGGACCGCTTTCTGGTGCTGAGCGAGAGGGGTGGCTATAACCACCTCTACCTTTCGAGCCTCTCGAAGGGCGAACTTGTGCCCATCACTTCGGGCGATTGGAATGTAACGCAGGTGGTGTGTGCTACGGATAAGAAAATTTGGTACCTTTCGACCGAGGACTCGCCCTTGCGTAGGGAGCTCTATTCGATTGGTATTAATGGTAAGAATAAGGAGCGACTTTCGACCACTGCTGGCACCTATTCCATCGTGCCAAGCGAGGGCTGCCGCTACTATGTGAGCTACTTTTCCAATGCTACCACGCCCAATATCGTAACGCTCCACAAGGGCAATGGTAAGTTGGTGGATACTTTGGAGAGCAATGTGGCGTTAAGAAAGTATATAGCCGAGGTGCAGCTCCCGGCCAAGGAGTTTTTCACCTTCACCACCGAGCGTGGCGATACCTTGAATGCCTACATCAAAAAGCCCGCAGGGTTTGATGAGAACAAAAAATACCCTGTGCTGATTACCCAATATAGTGGCCCCGGCTCGCAGGATGTGAGGGATAGGTGGACAATTGATTGGGAGGATGCACTCGTTCAGCAGGGCTATGTTGTGGTCGATTGCGACCCGAGGGGTACGGGCTACCGCAGTGCGGAGTTCAAGAAGAGCACCTATGGTATTATGGGTAGGCTCGAAACGGAGGACCAGATTAGCTTCGCCCGCTGGGTGGCACGCCAATCGTGGGCCGATGCAGAGCGCATCGGAATCTACGGTTGGAGCTATGGTGGCTTTATGGCCCTGAACTGCATTTTGAAGGGGGCTGATGTGTTCAAAATGGCAATCTCGGTGGCACCTGTGACTTCGTGGCGTTACTACGACTCGGTCTATACCGAGCGTGTGAATGGCCTGCCACAGAGCAATGCCGAGGGCTATGACGAGCCTTCGCCCATAGGCTATGCGGCCAATTTGAAGGGAAAACTACTGCTGATGCACGGCACGGCCGACGATAATGTACACGTGCAGAATACCCACGCTATGGCCTATGAGTTTGTCAAGGCGGGTAAGCAGATTGATATGATGATTTATACCGACGACAACCACTCAATGGTGCCCTATGGACGTAGGAACGTAAGGCAAAAGATGGTTGACTACTGTATTGAAAACTTATGATTATGAAAAAGATAATAACGACACTCACCGTGATTTTCATCGGACTCCTCACGGCTGCTGCACAGAATGTGGCAGGTAGGGTGGTCGATTCAAAGGGTGAGCCCATCGTGGGTGCGACGGTCTATTGGGACGGCACCACGGTTGGTGCGGCTACGGATGCCGAGGGCCACTATGAGGTCTATCGAGTGAAGGAACACAATGTGTTGGTTGCCACCTACTTGGGATATACGGACGTGGCCGTAGAAGTGGCCAAAGACCGCAGTGAGGTCAACTTCACTCTCACCGAGGGCGTTGGCATTGAGGAGGTTGTGATTGAGGGCACGGCGAGTGGCAACTTCATCCGCCAGGGCGGTATTGCCAAGGACGAGATGATTAGTTTTGCGGGCCTTTGCAAGATGGCTTGCTGCAACTTGGCCGAGAGTTTCGAGAACTCCGCTTCGGTAACGGTGGGTTATAGCGACGCTGTTAGTGGCAGTAGGCAGATTAAGATGTTGGGCCTTGCAGGTACCTACACCCAGATACTCGACGAGAATAGGCCCATTATGCGAGGTATAGGCTCGCCCTATGGTTTGAACTACACACCCGGTATGTGGCTCAACTCCATCCAAGTATCCAAAGGCGTTGCTTCGGTTACGGCGGGCCACGAGGCCATTACGGGACAGATTAACCTCGAATACCGTAAGCCTACCGACGAGCAGAAATTCTTTCTTAATCTCTACTTCGACAACGAGCTGAAACCGGAGATGAACGTGGCAGTACCCATTGCTCTCACGAAGGATAAGGCTCTCACTACAACCGTGTTGCTTCACTATTCGGGCGACACCAATGAGTATGACCACAATGGCGACGGTTTTAGGGATTTGCCTATGGCACAGCAGTTTAATGTTGCTAACCGCTGGCTCTATCAGGCTCCCAATGGTACCCAATGGCGTTGGGGGTGGAGGTTTGTTGACGAGAATCGTGAGGGTGGCCAGATGGGCTATGACCACAAGAAGATGTATGACCAACTCGTGAGCGAGAAGCCCACAACCTACGGCTCCGATATGCACAACCGTGGATTGAATGCCTACTTGAAGGTGGGTAAACCCGTGGGCGCAGCTGTGTGGGACGAAGAGAATCAGGAGGAGGCTCGTTCCAGTGTAGCCTTTGTGATGGATATGGATAACTTCGC
>JBGUSZ010000039.1:0-10389 GCA_045132795.1 Tidjanibacter sp.
CCAAGAACCTATCCGAGAAAGTGTTTGCGTTCTGGTCACCATCAAGAACAGGAACGTCGGTGTTCTTATTCTCGGGAGTCCAAGCTTTCAGAGCGTCACGGTGCCAGTTCTGACCAACCTGACGGCCGGTGTGCATTGCACTTGCGTAGAGCGAGTCGTAGGTCAAACCACCAAGCTGATAGTTAGCGCCAGCGCTGAAATCGAAGTTCTTGTACTGGAAGTTCAAGATAACACCACCAATGAAGTCGGGAAGAGCAGTGCCCAGGTCATATTTGGAAGCTTTCTCGTAGTTGTCAACTTTGATCTGCTCAATTTCGCCAGTGGGATTGCCTTCGTCATCGAGAACCTCTTGGTCTGCATACCACAATGCTTTACCGGTCTCGGGATCTACACCTGCATTCTTGTAGTCGTAGTACGAGTAGAGAGGATAACCCTCCATAATACGCTGCGTTCCGCTGGTAATACCATTAGCCTTCTTGCTCTCGGGCAAGTTGAGAACGGTGTTGTTGTAGTGGCCACCGGTGAAGCGGATGCTCAACAGAGCGTTGCGAGTCTTGATGGGGGTGATTGCAACATCAAAGTCGTAACCAATATTCTGCATCGAAAGAGCATTCATAGGAATCGAGCTGATACCACTCGAAGGAGGCTGAGGCATGTTGTAGAGCATCTTGTCGGTATATTTCTTATATACCTCGAAGTCTACGGTCAGCAAACCACCAAACAAGCTGGCAGTAACACCTGCGTTGTAGTTCTCCGAAACCTCCCAAGTCAAATCGGGGTTACCGAAGTAAACCTTGCTTACCGAGAACTCGCCGTTTGCGTTGTTAACAGCATACTGAGTCCTATAAGCATAGAGGTTACCAATACCGTTGTTACCTACTGTACCCCAGCTGGCTTTAAGAGCCAAGTTGTCGAGCCACTCAACATCTTTCAGGAACTCCTCCTGCGAGATACGCCAGTTGGCACCAACCGAACCAAAGGTACCCCAACGATTCTTGGGTGCAAACCTCGAAGAACCATCGGTACGAAGCGAACCGGAGAGGTAGTATTTGTCAGCGTAGTTGTAGTTCAAACTTGCAAAGTAGGACTCCATAGTCTCCTTGTCTGTGTAAGACGAGATGCTCTCCATCTTGATTGCGTTGTCAAACTCAACGTTACCCTCGGTTACAAAGAATTTCGATTTGTGAGCCATCTGGTAGCGATAGTCATACTGGTAAGACTCGTGACCCAACAAGAACTCAAAATTGTTGTTGCCAATCGATTTGTTGTAAGTAAGCAACTGGTTGCTGGTCAAAGTGGTGTTGCCGGTGTTGTACTTGTAGGTACGGCCACCTGCCTGCTTACCATCACCGAACTGACCGCTCTGGTGAACGGTTTGAATACCATTGTGCATATCGTAACCAAGGTTGGCCTGGAAGTCCAAACCGTCGAGGATGTGAACATTTACACTACCACGAGCCGAAACCTGGTCGGTAATGCTCTGGTTTACGTTTGCATCATCGGTTGCCAGAGGGTTCTGGTTGGGGGAGTATGCACGAACGCCATAAGTACCATCACCCCAGTCATAAATCTTATCACCATCCTCATCCAAGATGAGCTTACCCTCTGCATCGTACGCATACACGGGATAAATAGGTGCAAGAGTTTGTGAGAAGAAGAAGGTGTTGGTGTAGGTAGTACCGGTAGCATACTGAAGGTTCTGCTCACCACGAGCATACGACAAGCTACCGTTCAAGTCGAGATACTTGTTTACCTTGTGCGACAAGTTCATACGACCAGTGATACGCTCGTAGTCGGTACCACGAATGATACCCTCGTCGGTCAAGTAACCAATCGACATAAAGTGCTGGGTCAGGTTGTTACCACCCTCGATACCCAAAGTGTACTCGGTACGTTTACCGGCACGGAATGCCTCTTTTGCCCAATCATCGGTGTAACGACGCTGAGTCGAAATCAACTGGCCATTCTCGTCAATGATTTTGTCAACAGTGTAGTTGGTAACTTCGCCGGTCTCGCTGTCTGTTGAAGTGAGATTCCAAACATCGCCAGTAGCAATAAAGGGGTTGTAACCGATAGATGAAGCCAACTTCTGTGCTGCTGCAAGGCCATCACCGCCATTCTGCATTTTCATTGCACCCCACAAGGTGGTAATGTACTCGGCGGGGTCTTTCATGATGTCATACTCGCCAACCAAACGGCTCTCAACACCAATCTTAGCATCGAAAGTAACTTTCGATTTGCCTTTCTGACCACTCTTGGTGGTGATTACGATAACACCATTCGATGCACGTGAACCATAAAGCGAAGTCGAAACAGCATCCTTCAATACCGAAACACTCTCGATATCGGCGGGGTTGATTGAAGAAATGCTACCGTCGTAGGGCATACCATCTACAATGTACAGAGGAGTCTGGGTACCATTGATAGAACCGACACCACGAACATAGATGGTTGCGTTGCTACCGGGCTGACCACTCGATGTGGTGGACTGAATACCGGGAACAACACCTGCCAACGCCTGAGTTACAGTCGAAACCTGCTTCTTGGCCAGGTCGTCGGAACTTACAGTTGCAGCCGAACCGGTAAAGGACTCCTTCCTTGCGGTACCATAGGCAACCACAATCACGTCGTCAATCTGGGTGCTGCTGGGTTGGAGAGTTACGTTCACGAGTGTGCGACCTGCAACCTCAACGAGGGTGGTCTGCAAACCAACGTACGATACCTCCAATGTTGCATCAGCAGAGGCTTTGATTTGGTAACCACCGTTTACGTCGGTGATGGTAGCCTCTGTCGTACCTGCCACGGCAACGGTTGCGCCTATTACGGGCTGACCACTCTGGTCCGCAACTGTACCGGACACTTTCAGAACCTGTGCTGCTGCGCCAAGGCAGAACAACAAGCTCGCAAAAACTGATAGTACAATTTTTCTCATACGATTAAGTTTTTAGTTAATAATAATGATTGATTGTCTGTTTTTTGCCACAATTCTCCTCGTACTCGGCGAAAGAAAAAAATCTTAACCTAACTATTAATCTAACCCCTAATTCCTCGTTGCCGAGAGTGAAGGCGAACTGCAATTGCAAAGGCTAAATTACAACATCTTTTCAAAACTTCCAAACTTTTTCACCACTTTTTTTAGGGGCGGTTTCGAAGTGTAAGTGTAGTGTTGTAAAAAATGACTATTTGTAATTCGTTTGGGATGTTTTGTATGGAAATGTTTGCGGGCGTTTTTTAGAAATTTTAATAATTTATTGTTTTTCACCCCCGCTCGTTAACACTTTTTGAGCTGTTTTTTTGGCCTATTTGTGTGGCCGAGGACGGTTGTAAAAGGTGTTTGCATCTTGGGGGTATGACAGATTAAAAGAATCCTTATTGGGCTTTTATACCTTATTGTTTAATATGCGCACGCTATGTGCAAAAAGGCAAATTGTGTCCGTGCGTCTACTCGTTGTTGGAGGTGGCAGAGTGGAGGTGGTGAGGTGTTGTAAGGTGTTGGTTACAGATTGTAACTTTTGCTATGGAAATGCGTTGCAAAGAGTAATTTTTTGCGTAATAAAGTGAAAAAATATGGGGTGAATGGTGAAAAAGTGTAGGTGAAATTGCAAAGATTCGAAATAATGTGCGTACCTTTACCCGATTTTTATGCATCGTGAGTAGTAATGCTCATTTGTGTAGGTAAAAGTGTAGCAAACGAGAATATATTATAAACCAAACTTTTTACTATCGTATGAGAAAAATTGTACTATCAATTTTTGCGGTTCTGCTGATGTGCTTGGGCGCGTCGGCTCAGAACTTGCGAATTACCGGTACGGTTACGGACTCTGCGGGTGCGCCCATTTTGGCCGTTACGGTGTCGGTGGTGGGTACAACAACGGCAACCATCACGGATTTGTCGGGTATGTATGAGATTTCGGCTCCGAAGAATGCCACTCTGGAATTTTCCTATGTGGGTATGGCTACCGAGTTGGTGGCTGTGGCAGGCCGCACAAAGATTGACGTGGCCTTGAAGGAGGACGCACAGCAGATTGAGGACATTGTCATCACGGCCGGTTACGGTTCGGGTGTGGCTTCCAAGTCGCTGGTCGGTTCGGTTTCGTCTGTCAAGGGCGACAAGCTGGCCAGCACTCCTGTGGCCAACGTGTCGGACGTGTTGCAGGGTAAGGTTCCGGGCCTCCAAATCTTCACCTCGTCGGGTGAGCCAACGGCAACTTCGACTATGATGATGCGTGGTGTGTCGAGTATCAACGCAGGCTCCGAGCCTCTGATTATCCTCGATGGTGCGCCTGTAACCTCCGCTATCTTCAACAACATCAACTCCAATGATATTGAGAACGTGGTGATGTTGAAGGACGCTGCTTCGACCTCCATCTATGGTTCGCGTGCGGCAAACGGTGTACTTTTTGTTACCACCAAGAAGGGCCGCCGCAATCAGGAGCAGGCAATGATTCAGATTCGTATGCAGGGTGGTTTCTCGTCGATGATTGAGACAAAATCCTTTGAGCTGATGAACTCGGTGGAGCAGATGACCTTCGAGGAGTGGCTCTACCCCGACCTATTGCGTAACAGCGAGTGGCTGACCAAGAAGTGGTATGTGGCTAATAACGACTTCAACTTCGATTGGAAGGGGTATGCCTATCAGGGCAAGGCTCCGCTGTTGAGCACCGATGCTTCGATTTCGGGTGCGAGTGGCAACACTAACTACTACGTTTCGTTTGGCTATCTGGACACTGATGGTATTGCTCCCTCGTCAAGGAATACCCGCTACACCTTCCGTACCAACCTCAACACGCAAGTTAAGGATTGGTTGAAGATGGGTATCAACGTGGGCCTCTCCTATGCCGACTACGAAACGAGTGTGCAGGGTTGGTACCAGGAGTCGGTGGACGGTATGGTCTATGGCCAGGCTCCCTACAATGCTCCCTATGAGATTATCTACAACGAGGACGGCACGATGACTTTGGGCGAGGAGCTTCTCCAATTCCCCTTCGCAAACGATATGTACAACCCATATCACTACTACGAGAACAACAAGAGCGTCAAGAACGACGTGTCGCTCTCGGCCAACTCTTTCTTTGAGATTACTCCCACCGAGGGTTTGATTATCAAGGCAGCCCAGGCGATGGATGCCTACGACTACCGTGGTACTGCTCAGATGTATCCCGAGTATGCCTATTCTGGTGGAGAGGGTCAGCGCACGGAGTATTTCAGCCGCTACTATCAGATGACTGCCACCAACACAGCCGAGTATAAGTTCTCCCTCAACGACTTGCACAACTTTACAGCCCTGCTGGGTCAGGAGTCAATCTTGGGTAAGAGCAACGGCTTTGGCGTAACCGCAAAGGGTATGACCGATAGGAGGTTGATGTTGATGACCGCAGGTAAGGCCAACCTCACCGAGGTCTACTCGCACTCGATAACCGATTGGTCGAGCAACTCGGTATTCAGCCGACTGAACTACAACTACGACGAGAAATACTACCTGGACGCTTCGTTGCGTGCCGATGGCTCGTCGAAGTTTGGTGCCGACAACCGCTGGGGTATGTTCTGGAGCATCGGCGGTATGTGGAACATCAAACAAGAGGAGTTTATGTTCGCAATGCCCGAGGTGAACGATATGAGGTTGAAGGTAAGCTACGGTACGACGGGTAACTCCTCCATCGACAACTATCTCGCCCTCGGTCTTATCTCGTCGGGCGCAGTCTACGATGAGATTAACGGTACGGTTATCGGCAACCCTGCTAACCCCGACCTCACTTGGGAGGTGGTTAAGAGCTTCAACTTGGGCCTCTCGACAAGGTTGCACAACAAGATGAACTTCGAGATTGAGTACTACAACCGTATTACCGACAATATGTTGATGTCGATTCCCTACTCGGCAACCACCGGTTATAGCAGTGGCTGGGGTAACGTGGGTAAGATGCGCAACAGGGGTGTTGACTTCCAATTCAGCTATGACCTCTTCCAGAGCGATAGGGCTGTGTGGACCGTCTATGGTAACGTGTCCTACAACAAGAGTAAGATTCTCGAACTCTATGGCTCCACCACCGAGTACACCGTTGGTAACATTGGTGTAGTTCACGCTGTGGACCACAGGTTTGGTGAGTTCAAGATGGTTGAGTTCGCTGGCGTTGATAAGCGTGATGGTAACCCGATGTGGTATGACATCAACGGCAACATAACTAAGACCTACAACGCCAACGATGCACAGTGGAGTGGCAAGAGCTTCATCGCCGATTGGAACGGTGGTTTTGGCTCGACCTTCTCGTGGGGTAACCTCCACCTTGCTGCCGATTTCAGCTGGGTAGGCGAGAGGTGGATGATGGTCAACGAGAAGTTCTACACCGCCAACCTTGCTACTCACGCTGCCGGTCAAACTCACTATGAGCGACAGCTGCTCAATATGTGGCGTGAGCCTGGCCAGGAGACCAACATTCCCAAGGCAGGTACGGTGTGGACCAACGACTCGTCGGCCTTCTCCAATGCGGCATTCCTCCGCTTGAAGAACCTCACCGTGTCGTACACCATTCCGGGCCAAAAACTCGGCTTGGGTAGCTTTGTTCAGGGTATGAGGGTATATGTCATCGGACGTAACCTGCTGACCTTTACCAACCACGTTGGTTTCGACCCCGAGTACCTCGGTATGACCACACAGGGTACCTACCCCGGTACTCGCCAGTACACCGCAGGTTTGGAACTCACTTTCTAACGTTTAAAGTAGGAGATGAACAGTATGAAAAAGATTATATATATCGCATTGAGCGCAATTGTTGCGCTGGGAGCAACCTCCTGTAATATGGAGTTCTTCCCTTACGATTCGTTGGAAATCAGCAAGGGTATGAATACCTACAAGGACGCACTTTCCTATCGTGTGAGTATCTACTCGCCGCTGAAAAGCTTCGTTGGATCGTTGCGTGAAACTATTGAGGACACCCGTTCGGACCTTTTCAACGCAAAGGCCGACTTTGGCAACTACTATGGTCGTTGGCACTCGTGGCAGAACGACATCACCGACCCCGAGGCAGGCTCGGTATGGTATAGCGACTACGCCATCATCGGTAACGTCAACTTTGCAATCGACTCCTATACGAAGTTGATTGACAACGCCGAGGCGCTCGGCATCACCGAGGAGGAGGTGAAGGATATCGAACTCTTCCGTGGTGAGGCCTATATGGTTCGTGCAATGGCTTACCTCGACCTGGCTACCAAGTTCTGCGCTGCCTACGATGCAGACAACGCCGACGAGCCCGCAAGCGGTGTGCCCCTGCCCACCACCTATAACCCAACCTCCGATGCCGCTTCCTATCCAGGTAGGGAGAGCCTTAACGCTACCTATGGTCTGATTTTGGACGACATCGCCGAGGCAGAGTTGGCAATCGACACTCCCGGTGTTCCCAACTCGCACTACTTCACCAGGGATGCAGTGTTGGCCTTGCGCGCGCGTGTGTATTTATATATGGGTGAGTGGGAGGCTGCCTTTGAGGATGCCCGTATGGTTGTCCAGAATGGCCCCTATGCACTCGCCAACACCCCCGAGGCTATCAGGCTTATGTGGGATGGCGACACCTCGACAGAGAATATTATGAGGGTGTCGAAGAGCAATATGGACCAAGGTGGCGCAACGGGTGGCTACTACTACATCAACGACCAGAACAAGGGCGACGGTACTACCCCCAACCCTCAGTATCTTCCCACCAAGACTCTCTTGGATATGTATGACAAGGAGAACGATATGCGCTATCCCGTCTACTTCGAGACTCACAACGTGAAGGCCGGCTATGAGAAGGCCGACTTGGTGGTGTTCTACAAGTTCAAGGGCAACCCCTCGTTGCGTACCGATGCAAGGTGGAACTATGTACACATGGGTAAACCCTTCCGTTTGGCCGAGTTGTACCTCATTATGGCCGAGTGTATGGCCGAGATTGAGGGTGGCGAAGAGGATGCTGCCTACTACCTCAATGAGTTGCGTAAGGCTCGTATCAAGGACTACACCCCCAGGAACTATGGTAGCCTCGATGTCCTCAAAGAGGAGATTCGCAAGGAGAGGGTGAAGGAGCTTGTGGGCGAGGGCTTCCGTATGCACGACCTCAAACGCTGGAACTTGGGTATGAATCGTGGCGTATCCCAGAATACTGCTATGACACACAAAGACTATGACAACATTTCGGCCGAGTCAGGTAATTTCCGCTTCCTGTGGCCCATCCCCAAGGAGGAGATGGATGCTAACCCACAGTTCGCAGGCCAGCAGAACGATGGTTTCTAATATAAAACGAGATTGTGAATTATGACAAAGACAATGAAATATATCAAAACTTTGGCTGTGATGATGGTCGCAATGTTCACTCTCGCATCGTGCGAGAGCGGCACTGTGGGCCAGACGGTTGTGCAGTTTGCCGAGCAGGAGTATGTTGAGGGTTTCGGTGCAGGTTGGCTCTTTGTGCCCCTGAAACTCTCGGGTACCGATATGAATACCTGCGATGTGGAGGTGAGCGTTAAGGTTATCCCTGCGGATACCGAATACACCGAGGCTGTGGAGGATAAGGACTACCAGATTACCTCCTACGACCTGGTGTTCCGCCCCGGTGTAGAGGAGGCCGCTGTGGAGATTCAGCTGATGGAGACCGACCCCATGAAGTTGCCCGACATTATGGAGTTCAAACTCGAAATCACCTCGTCCAACACCAATATTGGTGCCAATAGGGAGTGCCTTGTGCACTTGGAGAAGACCACCGCCGACCGCTTGTGTGGCGAGTGGTACCTCTCTTTCGACGTTGCCAACCCCAACTATGGCGACATCGTTAGCGGCACCAAGGTGAACGTAACGTGGAATTCTGCCTCCAAACGTTTCTCGGTGTTGGTACCCAACAGCTCGTCTGTCTATGGTACCTATCCCATTTCGATGATTTTCGACGAGGAGAACGACTATGTTATTCTGCCTGCCTACGAATTCATTACCTGGTACTACCCCGACCAGACCATCCTTATCGCACAGTTCCAGGCTACCAACATCCGCGAGATGGCCTCTGAAACGGGCGAGATTGCAATGGTTTGCGACCGTGCTGCGGACGACATCATCGGTACCTACGACAAGAAGGATTTCCAGACCATCACATTCCCCGCGAGCGACACTTCGTTAGCTATTGGTTACAGCTATGTTGACGAGTCTGGCAATCCAACAATTTTGAGTTTCTTTGGTTCGGGAATGAGGAATATACGTCTTTCTCGTACTAAATAAAAAAACGCAGAGAAAAACGCAGATTGCACGGCAACTGCGGCGTTACACTGCGATAAACCACCTCCTCATTTGCGTTAGCAAACTGCGGAGGTGGTTTTCTTGTGTGCCTTGCATTTGCCGCACACTTTGCGTTTTTTTTGTTGTGGGGCTTGCTGATGCTTGAAAGAGTCGCTACCTATCATCTACACAAAACGGCCTGCGGCCGCTGCGGGGCCGCTTTCTCGTTTGGCACAAAATTCACCTCGCACTTTGCGTTTTTTTTAACGTCGACTGTCGACCGTCTACCGTCAACCGTCAATTAAAATTAAAAATTAACCCTCGCCTAAGTTACACCTCCCCTACGAAAGGGGAGGTAAGGGAGGGGTGGTCGTAATTGTGCTCGGCGGCCTCGCCGAGCAGTGCCGAAGGCGGGTGAGGTCTGTTTTTTTTGTCGACCGTCAACCGTCGACCGTCAACCGTCGACCGTCGACCGTCGACCGTCAGCATACCCCTCAGTCGCTTTGCGACAGCTCCCCTACCTTAGGGGAGCAGCTTTCCCTTTCTGCTCTTTCTGCCCTTCCTGCCTTTTTTTGCCCTCAAACAGACCTCTCTGGCACTGCGTGCCATCTCCCCTAACTTAGGGGAGAATTTATTTTGTCAATTCCCCTTCATTGTTTGTCGGTAGCCTTGGTAGGCGGCGAGGACAAGGTTGGTGTAGGCGATGGTGATGCGGTGGTCGTTGAAGCGCCCCATACGGCACTCGTTGGCCCTAAGCCACTCCACGTCGCCCATTGCAGTAAGCACCGCCGACACATCCGCCCAACTATCACCACTACCTCCCGTAGCACGAGCAAGTCTTTGGGCCTCCATCATACGGGTAATACCGCAGTGGTAGCTCGCAACCATAATGGCCACGCCATCGTCGGTGGTGGGGAAGTTGCCAAAGCCGAGCGAACGACTATTTTTGCGCAACAGCTTGGCTGCCAGCAGTATGTTGGTATCGGGGTCCGAGAGGTCAAAGTCCTCCATCTTGAACTCCTCGGCCACGATGGGCGTTACCTGCATAAGTCCAACGGCACCCATATTGCTCACCTGGTCGTTGCGGAAGCCCGACTCGTAGCGTGCCATTGCCGAGAGTAGTCGCCAATCAACACCTACCTTCGTGGCTACACTCTTCA
>JBGUSZ010000040.1:0-11146 GCA_045132795.1 Tidjanibacter sp.
AAATTACCCCTTCGAATGTGCATTTTTCAGCAGTTCGAAGGGGTAATTTTTTACTTTTTAACACTTTATCCCAAAAAAAATTAACAAAAAGTTTACATATTATCGAAATATTCATATCTTTGCCCACAAGAAGCACACACTGCGTGTGTAGTGATTAAGACAAATAAGTTAAACCTAATAAAATTTTATCATGAAAAAAATTCTTCTTGCAATGGCAGTGTTGGTAATGGGCGTTGCTACCGTTAATGCTCAAAGCCACAAATGGTTCTGGTTCGGTGCAAAAGCCGGTCTGACCTCTACTGCAACTGATGTTACTATGGATGGCGACAACCTCCAGGGTGTTTTGGATGGCGCACAGGGCTACAACGCCGGCTTGATGTTCCGTCTTAACGTGCCCATCTCCATCTTCTCGTTGCACTTGCAGCCCGAGTTGATGTACAACTGGCAGAAAGGTGATTTCACCAACAAAGAGGGTGTTAAACTCGAAGACGTAGCTCTCAACTCCTTCAACGTGCCCGTTTTGGCAGGTGTGGGTATGGACCTCGGTTTGTTCAACGCTCGCGTACAGGCTGGTCCCGTTGTTCAGTTCAACTCCAACGCTCCCATCGCAGGTGGCGACACCGCTGCTATCAACTGGCAGGATGTTAGCTACACTTGGGCAGCAGGTTTGGGTATCGACCTCTTCAACTTCCTCATGGTTGACTTCCGCTACATCGGTGGTTGGTTGCAGGAGCCCAAGACCCTCGGCGAGCTCTTCAACTTCGAGAACATCAACAAAGAGACCAATACTTGGTACGTTTCGTTGGGTATCATGTTCTAATAACTGCCTTAGGAATATATGGCAGAGAAGATTATATCTATCGAAGGTATTGAACTTCTCGACTTTTATGGGGTCGCAAACTCTAACTTCAACAGAGTTTGCGACCTCTTTCCTAAACTGAAAATCGTAGCACGCGGCAATGCCATCAAGGCCATAGGCACCGAGGAGGAGATTGCTCGTTTGGAGGGAAGAGTCGAGTCGCTTGGGGCTTACTACGGAAAATATGGCCACATCTCGCCCAGCGTTATCAACCAGATTTTTCAGGGAGGACTCCCCGAAGAAGGGACTGCTATGCCATCGGACGTCATCGTCTATGGCAACAACGGTCTTATTGTCAAGGCTCGCACCGAGAACCAGCAGAAACTCGTAGAGTTGTACGAGAAAAACGACCTTCTGTTTGCCGTGGGCCCTGCCGGTAGCGGTAAGACCTATACCGCCATTGCGCTGGCTGTGAGGGCTCTGAAAAACCGAGAGGTCAAACGCATCATCCTCACCCGCCCTGCTGTGGAGGCAGGCGAGAGGTTGGGCTTCCTGCCGGGCGACCTGAAAGAGAAGTTGGACCCCTATCTGCAACCTCTCTACGATGCGCTCAACGATATGATTCCACCGGCCAAGTTGCAGAAGTTTTTGGAGGAGGGTGTGGTGCAGATTGCGCCTTTGGCATATATGAGGGGCCGCACACTGGATAACGCCTTTGTGATTTTGGACGAGGCACAGAACACAACCCTACCACAAATTAAAATGTTCCTCACTCGTATGGGCCGCAATGCCAAGTTTATTGTTACGGGCGACCTCACACAGATTGACCTCCCCCGTAGGAGTGATTCGGGTTTGGAGCGCACGTTGGGAATGCTTCGCAAGGTGGATGGAATAGGAATTGTAGAGTTCACGGGCAAGGATATCATCCGTCACGCGCTAGTAAGCCGCATTGTCAAAGCATTTGACGACATGAAAGTTGAGAATTAATTCTCACATAACAAGCAATTTTGTACATTATTTGACGTTAGACGTTAGACTTTTGACGTTAGACTAAAAAAAACATATAGACTATGGACAAGAATATCGCAGAACTCGCACCACAGCGAGTGTGGAAACACTTTGCAGGACTCACACAGTGTCCTCGCCCATCGCACAACGAAGAGGCAGCAAGGAAGTTTATCATCAACTTTGTGGAAGGTCTTGGCTTGGACTACACCCTCGACGAGGCACTCAACATCATCGTTCGCAAACCTGCAACCCCTGGTATGGAAAACCGCAAAACCATCGTTTTGCAGGCCCACGTGGATATGGTACCCCAGAAGAACTCCGATAAGGTGTTCAACTTCGACACCGATGCCATTCAGGCCTATGTTGATGGCGATTGGGTAACTGCCGATGGTACCACTCTGGGTGCCGACAACGGCATTGGTTTGGCAGCCATTATGGCTGTTTTGGAGGCCAAAGACCTCATCCACGGCCCCATTGAGGCTCTCTTTACAGCCACCGAGGAGACCGGTATGGATGGTGCTATGGGCCTCAAAGCAGGCGAGTTGAAGGGCGAGATTATGCTCAACCTCGACTCCGAAACCGAGGGCGAGTTGTATGTTGGTTGCGCAGGTGGTCTTGATTTCAACGCTACACTGCGTTATGGTACCGGCCGCATTTTGAAGAGCGATTTCAGCGGTTACAGGCTCGAAGTTAAGGGCCTCAAAGGTGGCCACTCGGGTATGGAGATTATCCTCCAAAGGGCCAACGCCAACAAACTTTTGTGCCGCTTCCTGAAAAACACTATGGATAAATATGGCGTGCTGCTGTGCAACATCGACGGCGGCGGTTTGAGGAACGCCATTCCCAGGGAGGCTTTCGCCACCGTAGCAGTGCTGAAACAGTATGAGAAAAAATTCCTCTCGGCAGTGAAGAAGTTCGAGAAGATTTACAAGGACGAGTTCAAGGGTATCGAGGACAGCATTTCGTTCAAGGCTGTGGCTGTTAAGTGCCCCAGCAAGTGCATCGACATCTTCGACACTCAGGACCTCATTGATGCCGTTGTTGGTTGCCCCAATGGTGTAGCCAAGATGAGCCCCTCGATGGCAGGCCTCGTGCAGACCTCCAACAACCTCGCAAGGGTGGTATCGGAGAAGGGTAAGTTCACCGTTATGAGCCTGTTGCGTAGCTCGGTACGCTCCGAGAAGGAGGACCTCGCATTGCAGATGAAGACCATCTTCGAGATGGCCGGCGCAAGCGTTAAGCTCACCGGAGGCTACGACGGTTGGAACCCCAACCCCGACTCGCCCATTCTCCACACCATGAAGGAGGGCTACAAGGCTCTCTATGGCAAGGAGCCCGCAGTGATGGCTATCCACGCAGGTTTGGAGTGTGGTATCATCGGTGGTGTCTATCCCAAGATGGATATGATCTCCTTTGGTCCCACCATCTGCTACCCCCACTCGCCCGACGAGAAGGTAAACATTGCATCGGTGGAGAAGTTCTGGAACTACCTCTGCTACACACTCGAACACGCACCCGAAAAATAGAATAAATGAGTCAGAACAACCGATGGCTTGCAGTTGTCAATCTGCTCTCGGGCAGTGGCAAGTGCGGCCGTGATTGGGACAGCATAGCCCAAATGCTCTACGCCAAAGGCATTGAGTTTGATACGGTGTTTACGGGTTACCGATTCCACGCCATTGAACTCGTGCAGAGAGGCATTGAGGAAGATGGATACAGAAACCTTATTGCTGTGGGTGGCGATGGTACCATCCACGAGGTGGCTAACGGTATTCTCACCCAGACATGTGTAGCCTCAACGGAGGTACGCATGGGTGTGATTGCTGTGGGCACGGGCAACGATTGGGTTCGCTCCTACGGCATCCCCACCGACTACGAAAAGGCCGTTGAAGTCATCGCTGCGGGCAAGACCTTCACACAGGATGTTGCCAAAGCGACCTTTGTGGGCCGTAGTGGTGAGCAGGAGAGCCGCTATTGTGTGAACGTGTCGGGCGCAGGTATGGATGCAGCCGTAAACCTCAAAGTGTGCCAGATGAAGGACAAGGGCAAAAATGGTAAACTCGCCTATATGATGCAACTTGCCAAATCGGTCTTCGGCTACAAGTCGTGCGAGATGGCGGTTTCGGTGGATGGCAAGAAGGTCGAGGAGGGTATGATTATGAGCGTGTCGATAGGCATTGGTCAGTATAATGGTAGCGGTATGAGGCAATTGCCACTCTCCACGGCGGATGATGGACTGCTGGATTGTACGGTTATTGACACGATGTCGGCCCCCAAGATTGCCTCCGTTGTAGGCCGCCTCTATGATGGCAAAATCTACTCCGTGAAGAAGGTACACCACCACCAGGGCCGTACCATTGAGGTCAGCTCGAAGGATGTGCGCGAGGTGGAGGTTGACGGCGAGCCATTGGGCACCACACCCGTACGCTACGACATTGAGGACAAGAGGCTGACGATACTTGTTCCGTAGTTGGCGAACAGACAATAGTTCTGCAAGTGCGCAGACATTACCAACCAAAGAGAGGACCTTTCGAGGTCCTCTTTTTGGTTATTTAGCAAGGCGTGCATAAGCTTTCGTAATGAGCTGAAAGAGCAGCGGTGTGCGATAGCGGCACCCGAGCGGAGCCCTCCTCACTGCATCCGCCAGCCACTCAAACTCGCTCCAAAGGTCGGTCTTATGGATGATGGCGTGCCAACCGGCTCGCAGCACCAAACCGCCCCACACCTTCTCGATGGGGCAACCCTCCAAGTGGTCCATGTAGTGTTCACACAGGTCTAGCATATTGCGCGAAGAGGCCAAGTGGCGTACCCCACGGCTCTGGGCACACAGCGCATCGGGATTGTCCTTACGGTAGTGGTACAAAACCTCGGGCAGGTGGACTATCGTGCGAGCGTGAAATATAATCTGCGCCATCAGGCACATATCCTCGTGCATCGAAAGGCGAGGCGTGTGTATCTCGTTGTCGGTATAGAGGCTACGGCGGAAGCACTTCGTTACGGTGTAGCCTGCCGAGCGATAGGCAAAAATGTTCTCAATAAACTTCTCCCTCGTGGCTCCCGTGTATTCCCTCTCTCGCTTAACGCTCTGGTGGTCGCCATACTCCTTCACAAGGTCAAAGTATATGAGGTCGGCACCTGTGCTGCCAATCTCCTCCACCACCCTGCCGAGTGCGCCCTCCGAGAGCCAATCGTCCGAATCGGCACAGAGAATCCACTCGCCCCTGGCGTGCAGAAAACCCGTACGGCGTGCCTGTGGGAGGCCCATATTCTGCTGATGAACGATGGTTATATGTGGGCGCAGGTGGGCAAACTTGGCCTCAATAACACCCTCCAACACCTCCACCGAACGGTCCTTGGTACCGTCGTTCACAAAGACATATTCCACCCCCTCGCACCACTGTGCAAGTGCACCTTCGGCAAACTCACCAATGTAGCGTTCCACACCATAGACAGGAACGACGAGGGAAAGAGTGTAGGAGGACATAGAATTGAGAATTGAGAATTGAGAATTGAGAATTGAGAATTGAGAATTGAGAATTGAGAATTGAAGGTTACATAAACCGCTGACCGCTATTTCTCAAACTTCGACTTCGTGGGGAAGCGTTTCTCGAAGGCAGCCAACAGCGAAGCCCTCAGCTCCACATAGCGTTCCTCGGAGAGTTGCACGTCGTTCACACAGGTCAGTTTCTTGGTTGGCTCCTCAATAAATCGGCGCAACTTACAAGGAGTTGCCACACCCAACGAAAAGTGTTTCTTCGAGAGTCGCTCCGGAATGAGTTTACCACGCAGGAACATATAGTCGAGGAAGAGGTACTGATTGAGGTTATCCTCCGTACGCACCCTTGTCATCGAAGTCCTAATCTGTGGCTCCACAATTCCATACAGAGCCTCGCACTCGCTACGCAGCATCGGCGAGCAGATATGTTGGGGGCGCAAAAACCAGCACCTACGGGGTTTGCTCACCGCCTTACGGGCCAACCTATCGGAGTTGCGGCATATCTTCTTATACATATCGTGAGCCACTATGTGGCGGCTCATACCAATCACACCCCTACCCTCACGGAAGAAATCCGTAGGCTCACAGGGGCACATCGGGAACATATCGTCGTTGAAATACAAAAACTCCTCGTCAAGGCCCTCAATGCGATGCAGGCACATCTCAATGGGGTTGCAGTTGAACGTGGGAAGAAACTCCGCAGGGATGATGTCGCTGTGCAACACCACGTTAACCTCGTCCCTATTCAACCACTCGGGCACCTGGCTCTCGCCCGACACTATAAGGTGGACCTTACGGATAAAGGGCATATTCTCCGCAATGCCACGGAAGAGGTATTGCAGCGTGCCCCAATCACGGAAGCGTTTTTCCAGAATGGGAGTATTTGTGTAGTGTTCATAGTCCTTCTGCCACACGGGGTCCAGACCATTGACGTATGTGATTACAATATCCACTTGACTACAAATTGAGAATTGAAAATGGAAAATTGAAAATTATTTTTTCAAAAATAGTAAAAGTTAGCGACTCTTCCAAATCGAGCGTGGCTCCTCAATGTAGAGCCTACCTCCAAAGCGGTTCATCGTCTTGGCGTAGTACCACGGAAGGTAGATGCCGAGTGTTACCACAAGTAGAAGCACTTGGCCCCACATCCACGCCCAATCTCTCCACGAGCGCAGGCGCAAACCCATACGTTTCTCATCTCCATCGGCACCCACAACAACACTCCTCTCGGCCACATATTGCATCGTGCGCAGCGAGGCCATCGGAGCATACAAGCCCGCAGTGAGTAACGAAAGCACCAACTGCCATACAATATACCCCGTTGCAGGAAGTGCCGACATACGGGTGGTGATAATCTTGTCGCCATAGGTAACATCCACCCACCAGCGGCACAAAAGCACCACAAAGAGCGACACACAAAAGAGTTCCACCAACACAACACCCAATCCCATCAGCGGAGTGAAGGACATCATATCGAACGAGAAATTCGCGGGATCCAATAGGTCTGTTTGTTGCATAATTACCGCAACGGCCACCATGGGAAGAACAAGTGTGAGAATGGTGATGGCAAAGAGTCGCATAGCCTTGCCACGGAAAGTCATCAGGTGGAAAGAGTGACTCACACCCTCGCAAAAGAATTTCATCAGACGTGTGATGAACCACGGAAGGTACAATCCACAGGTGAGCACCGAGAGGGCCACACCGCCCACAACAAGGCCCACATATTGGCGAGTGGAGTAGTCGCACTCAAAGGCCACGTCGCCATAAGATAATGCACCAATGGAGTGTTTCATCACAGGCAGAAGCGTCATCATCACACCCACCCCAAGGGCCGTATACCAAGCAAAGCCCACAAGCAGGCGCAGGGCAAAGCCCCAATCGACCACCGTCATACCACTCTCCGGAGCTGCCAACAGTCGAATGGCAACGCCCAACAGATAGAGGGCCATCAAAAGCCACCAACCCAACATCGGCCACACGACATCACGGCCACGCAGGTTGAGCGAAAAAAATTGTTTCATATCACAAAAAAAAGGGATTGTGTCGGTTACTATTTCAAAGCAGAGCAATGAACCCAACAATTACTGATTTTCCTCCTCGGTCACCTCATCCTCATAGATAAACGGGATGGGGAGCTCTTCCACATTATCGAAACTCGGCATAACCTCCTCAATCTCGGCAGGCTTACGATTGCGCCCACTGAAAAGAAAGAGTTTTTTGGGGACATAGCCCCAAAGGGTTGCCAAAAAGTTGGTAACGATGTTGGATACCACATAGTGCCAATGGAGATAGCCCGTGAAGAACATCATCGACAGCACATTCATACCCATAGCAAAGATGGTAATGGCTGTGAAAGCCACAAACTCCTTGCCACGCGAAGCAACCTTACGCTCGGTGAAAATCCACGTTACACTGAAAATATAGGAGGTAATGACAATCGAAGCATAGCCCGCAATGGTCGAAAGGAGGTAGTGAACACCCAATACATCGGTCATCACAATCACAATTGCGAGGTTGATGAGATAGGATATGGTGCTACCTATGGAGTATTTCCACAAGGTAACAATCTCCTTTCGTGTTTTTGATTTGGTTGCTGGTTTCATTTTTTGTCGTTATAACACGCAAAGTTAGCATTTTTTTCGTACATTTGAGCCACATAAAGCATTTTTAAGCAAAAAACGACACATTATATAATAGGAATATGGGAGTGAGAGTGGACAAATGGTTGTGGGCTGTGCGAGTGTTCAAGACGCGCAGCGATGCCGCCGAGGCCTGCCGCACGGGCAAAGTAACAATCAATGGCGCGGAAGCCAAACCATCCAAGGAGCTAAAAGAGAGCGACATACTCACCGTTAAAAAGGTCCCCATTATGAGATATTCCTACAAGGTGCTGGGCCTTGTGGAGCGTCGCCTACCGGCCAAAGATGTACCCACCTACTGCCTCGACATCACCCCACAGGAAGAACTCGACAAACTCAACGCCCCCAAGGAGACATTCTTTGTGGTGCGTGATAGGGGTGCCGGCCGTCCCACCAAAAAGGAGCGCCGAGATATGGATGCCCTCTGGGATACGTTTATGGAGTAATTCAAAAGACGTTAGACATTGGACGTTAGACATTAGACTAATATACCTATGACTATTGAACAGAAAATTGCAGGTTTTACGCCCGAAGGCGACGCTGTGGTAATCTACACCATGCGCAACAACAAAGGGGCAGAGGTTGAGTTGTGCAACATCGGCGCAGCAATATGTGCCGTGAGGGTGCCCGACCGAGAAGGTAACATTGACAACGTAACGCTCGGCTATGCCGACTATATGGACTATTTTGGCGACGGCCCCTGTATGGGCAAAGTACCCGGACGTTACGCCAACCGAGTGGCCCGAGGACGCTTTGAGATTGACGGCAAGGAGTATCGCTTGGCCATCAACAACGGCCCCAATGCGCTCCACGGAGGTCCCAAAGGTTTTGCCAACCTCCTCTGGGAGGGACGAGTGGAGGGCGACCGTGTGGTCTTTGCGCTCGACAATCCCGACGGCCACGAGGGCTACCCTGCCGACATCTATGTGGAGGCCGTCTATGATTGGGACGAGGAGAACCGCTTGGAGCTCACCCTGCTGGCACAGAGTAACGGAGCCACAATCATCAACCTCACCAACCACGCCTACTTCAACCTCGCAGGCGAGGCAAGCGGTACGGTGTTGGACCACACCCTGCGCCTGAACGCATCCACCTACCTGCCCACCGACCAGAGCCTCATTCCCACCGGAGAAGCAGCTCCCGTGGAGGGTACCCCTATGGACTTCCGCACAGCCAAGCCTATCGGTAGGGACATCAAGGAGGACTTTGCAGCACTCAACTACGGCAAGGGCTACGACTCTTGCTGGCCCGTGGACGGTTGGGAGCAGGGCAAGATGCAGGAGGTGGCAGAGTTGAAATGCGCTGCCACGGGACGAGTGTTGAAGATGTATTCCGATCAACCCGCCGCACAGGTCTACACGGGCAACTGGCTGGAAGGCTGCCCCAAAGGTCGCAGCGGTCAGGAGTACCACGACTACGACGGCATCGCCATTGAGTGTCAGGGCTACCCCGATGCACCCAACAAGCCACACTTCCCCTCGCAGATTCTGCGCCCCGGCGAGCGATACGAGAGGCACATTGTCTATGCCTTCGGAGTTGAGGAGTAGGACAATAGACTTTTTTACGACAATTTGTTGATAACTATTTTCGGCCTTCCGTTTGGACTTTCCGAGCGGAAGGCCTACCTTTGTGGGCAACAAAACAAAGACAGTAGATACTAACCCATAAAAACACTATTTTTCACAATGTTTCTTGAAAGTGCCAACAAACCCGGATGGATTGAGGTGATTTGCGGCTCGATGTTTTCGGGCAAAACCGAGGAGTTGATTCGTAGGATGCGCAGGGCGGTATTCGCCAACCAGAGGGTGGAGATTTTCAAACCCCAAATCGACGTGCGCTACTCGGTGGACGAGGTGGTGTCACACAACTCCAACAGCATCCAATCAACCCCCGTGGAGAGCTCGGCGCAGATTCTGCTGATGACTGCCGACGTGGACGTGGTGGGTATCGACGAGGCACAGTTCTTCGACGAGGGCATTGTGGATGTGTGTATGACTCTGGCCAACAGGGGCATTAGGGTTATCGTGGCAGGTTTGGATATGGACTACCTGGGCAAGCCCTTTGGTCCTATGCCCCAACTGATGGCTCGTGCCGAGCACGTGGACAAGGTGCACGCCATTTGTGTTCGCTGTGGCAACATCGCACAGCACTCCCACCGCCTTACGGCCAACGACAAACTCGTGGTGCTGGGCGAGAAGGACACCTACGAGCCTATCTGCCGCCACTGCTTCAACCTGCTGATGGCAGAGGAGAACGAGTAGATTTAATAGGGTAAAGGATAATAGCTAAAACAACTCACGGGTAACGCTTTTGTTACCCGTGAGTTGTTTTTATGTGTCGGTGGTCAATATAACAGTTGGATGGCTGGCGACGGTCGACGGTTGACGGTTGACGGTCGACGTTAGACGTTAGACGTTAGACGTTAGACCGCTTCACAATATGGGTAACATAGACCGTGAGGAGTGGGAAGAGCACCATTCCCAGTCCAGGGAGAATGACCGTGAGAATCTTACCCATAGGCGTAACAGCAAATATGTTGGCACCCACCGTGGTAACATTCAGCCCCGACCACCACAGGGCCTCGCCAAAGTCGGTAAGGTGGGGATTTAGACCGAGTTCATAGGAGTAGAAAAGAAGTGCAGAAAGATAGGTAAGCATCACAATTAGAGCAATATAGCTCCACATTATTGCGCTCACTCGCGTGGGAGTAACAAGCCTTATGGTTGAATAGACACCCAACAGAGCCCTCACCAACGGCAGGCATTTGAGCAACACATAGACTCCCTTGTGTAGCTCCACACCCGCCCACGAAAGCAGGTTGAGCCACGGAATAGAGACAAGCAATACGACAATGTTGCGCCAAAAGTAGCGACGAGGATTGTGTGCAGCAGCCATGCGAACCATAAAATCGAGCACAAAAACCATACACACAACAAGCTGCAATTCGGCAATACCGGGCGAGAGTTGGTAGGAGCCACGGTGAATGATATCAACCGAAAGGGATACCAAAATGAGTATGCCGGCAACAATGGCCACACCATCAAAGGCCTTGACAAAGGATTGAAAAGAGTCGTTTTTCATAGAAAAAATGATTTTTTATGCTCAATAGCAAAAAAAATACCTCACATTTTTTTGGCAGAAAAAAAATAAAGTTTACCTTTGCACCGCTTTTGAGCAATGGCGAGATAGCTCAGCTGGTTAGAG
>JBGUSZ010000041.1:0-31326 GCA_045132795.1 Tidjanibacter sp.
GGCTTCGTTGGATGCCAAGATTGAGCAGATGAAAAAAGAGTTGAACCTCGTTTAAGTTCTGGTCAACCGGATACACAAAAAACAACTCTCGGGTAACGAAACGTTACCCGAGAGTTGTTTTTTTTGCCGTTAGCTATTAGCTATTGACCATTAGCCTTACGCCCGAAAGCGAAAAAGCGCATATAGTGAGAGAAATGCAAGGCGCACAAGAAAACCACCTCCGTAGTTTACTAACGTAAATGAGGAGGTGGTTTATCGCAATGCAACACAGCGGTTGCCCGCTATATACGCTTTTTTATTCCCACTCGATAGTAGCCGAGGGTTTGGGTGACATATCGTAGCATACCCTGTTCACATTGGGTACCTCGGCCAAAATACGCCTTGTAATCTTGTCCAAAATAGCCCAATCGATGTGCTCAATGGTTGCAGTCATTGCATCAATAGTATTCACGGCACGGATAATCACGGGCCAGTCATACGAACGAGCATTGTTCCTAACGCCCACCGACTTAAAGTCGGGCACAACGGTGAAGTACTGCCAAACCTTCTTATCCAGACCGGCCAGCGCAAACTCCTCACGCAAGATAGCATCGCTCTCCCTTACGGCCTCCAACCTATCACGAGTGATTGCGCCCAAGCACCTCACGCCCAAACCGGGACCGGGGAATGGCTGGCGATAGACCATCTCATAGGGCAAGCCAAGCTCAACACCGCAAGCCCTAACCTCGTCCTTAAAGAGTTGTTTGAGGGGCTCCACAAGGCCAAACTGCATATCGTCGGGCAGGCCACCTACATTGTGATGCGACTTAACCATCTTGGCAGTCTTCGTTCCACTCTCCACGATGTCGGGATAGATGGTACCCTGACCGAGGAAGTCAATACCATCCAACTTGCGTGCCTCCTCCTCAAATACTCGGATGAACTCGCCACCGATAATCTTACGTTTCTGCTCGGGATCCTCCACGCCCTCCAACTTGGAGAGGAAGCGATCGGTAGCATCCACATAGACAAGGTTGGCGCAAAGTTGTTTACCAAACACCTCTACAACAGCCTCGCTCTCGCCCTTACGCATCAGGCCGTGGTTGACGTGAACGCATACCAAGTTGTCGCCAATAGCCTTCAACAACAACGCTGCAACCACCGAAGAGTCAACACCACCCGAGAGGGCCAACAACACTTTCTTGTCGCCCACCTGCTGGCGGATAAGTTCCACTTGGTCGCTAATAAAGTTTGTCATATTCCAGTTGGACTCAGCACCGCAAGTATCGAATACAAAGCCCTTTACAGCCTCTTTCATCGCCTCCTCATCGTCGGCAAATTCGGGTAACTTAACCTCGCAGAGAGCCTTGTCGTGGCCTGCGGCAATAACAGGGAAGCCTGCCTCATAAATTTCGGGCAGCACATCAATCTCCACGCCATCAACCACATTATTCTCACCACCGTTAATAATCACACCCTTAACACCGGGCAGAGCCTTCAACTCCTCGGCGGTGATGTCGTGGGGATAAATCTCGCTATAAACTCCCAGCGCACGGATAGCCCTTGCAAGCACCGTATTGTGGTGACTACCAAGGTCTAAAATTACAATCATATCCTGTTTCATACTCCTAATTTTGAATTCTGATTTTTGAACTTACTCCTACTCGCCACGAGTGTAGTTGGGAGCCTCCTTGGTGATGGTTACATCGTGGGGGTGGTTTTCAACCACAGCAGCCGAAGTAATCTTCACAAACTTAGCCTCGTGCAGAGCGTCGATATCCTTTGCACCGCAATAGCCCATACCCGAGCGCAAACCACCAATGAGCTGGTAGATTGTTTCGCTCAAAGTACCCTTATAAGGCACTCGGGCCACGATACCCTCCGGTACAAACTTGTTGGAGTCGCACTTGTCGCTCTGGAAGTACCTATCCTTCGAGCCTGCCTGCATAGCCTCAATGGAGCCCATACCACGGTAGGATTTGAACTTACGGCCATTATAGATAATCGTTTCACCGGGCGATTCCTCCACGCCTGCCAGCATCGAGCCCATCATCACACTATCACCACCTGCGGCAATAGCTTTCACAACGTCGCCCGAATAGCGCAAACCACCGTCGGCAATCACAGGAACGTCGTATTTGTGAGCCACCTGTGCGGCATTGAAAATTGCGCTCAACTGTGGGACTCCCACACCTGCAACGATACGGGTGGTACAGATGGAGCCGGGGCCAATACCCACTTTGATACCATCGGCACCTGCTTTGATAAGGAACTCGGCAGCCTCGGCAGTGGCAATATTGCCCACTACTACATCAATCTGTGGGAATGCATCCTTAACGGCTTTCAGTGTGCGGGTTACGTTCGCCGAGTGGCCGTGTGCAGTGTCGATAACCACTGCATCCACGCCAGCCTCCACCAACGCCTCTACCCTTTGCAGAGTGTCGGCCGTAACGCCCACACCTGCGGCAACCCTCAAGCGGCCTTTATCGTCCTTACAAGCATTTGGGTAGTCCTGAATCTTGGTGATATCACGATAGGTAATCAAACCTATCAGGTGCATATCCTCATCCACCACGGGCAACTTTTCAATTTTGTTTTTGAGCAAAATCTGCGATGCTTCCGAGAGGTTAGGATTGTTGGTCGTAACGAGTCTGTCGCAGGTCATCACCTCGGCAATGGGGAGCGACATATCGGTCTGGAACCTCAAATCTCGGTTGGTAACAATACCGATGAGCCTATTTTCGGCATCCACCACGGGGATACCACCGATACGATTTTCCTTCATCAGTTGCAGTGCATCGCCAACGGTCGACTCCTTGGAGATGGTTACGGGGTCGTAAATCATACCGCTCTCTGCCCTCTTCACTTTCCTCACCTGTGCGGCCTGTGCAGCGATGGACATATTCTTGTGAATCACACCAATACCACCCTCACGAGCAATAGCAATAGCCATCTCGGCCTCTGTTACGGTATCCATTGCAGCCGACACGATGGGAATATTCAGACGAATATTGCGCGAAAAACGGCTGCCGAGAGATACCATATTGGGAGTCACCTCCGAGTAGGCAGGGATTAGCAATACGTCATCAAAGGTTACACCTTCTTGAACGATTTTCTCTTCAATAAACGACATATCTATCTGGGTTTTAATTAAAATTTCTTCAACTTCTCGTCAATGATGATGGTCTTGCTACGGTCGGCACCAACAGAAATAATACCCACCTTAACGCCCGTAACCTCCTCAATCTTGCGAACATAGGCTTTTGCAGCCTCAGGCAGAGCATCAAACTCCTTCACATCCGAGATATCCTCTTTCCAGCCCTCCAACTCAATGAGTACGGGTTTGCAACGAGCCAAGCGCGCGATGGTTGCAGGAGGATTGTCGATAATCTCGCCATCCAACTCATAGCCCGTACAGATGCACACCTTATCGAGGCCCGAAAGCACATCAAACAACATCAGGGCCCAATTATCAATGCCGGCCAACCTGCTTACATAGCGAGCCACCACTGCATCAAACCAGCCCACCCTACGGGGACGGCCAGTAACGGTACCATACTCGTGGCCCCTCTCTCGGATATCGATTGCCCTCTGGTCGAAGAGTTCGGTGGGGAATGGGCCCTCACCTACCCTTGTGCAATATGCCTTTGCAACACCCAGCACATTATCAATCCACTTTGGCGATACGCCTGCGCCCACGGGCACACTTGCCGACGAGGGAGTCGACGAGGTAACATAGGGATAGGTGCCGTGGTCGATGCACAACATCATACCCTGTGCACCCTCAAACAACACCTTTGCATCACTTTCCAAAGCCTTATTAATCAGTGCCGAAGTGTCGCAAATCATATGTCCGATTTTGGCTGCAATCTCCATATACTGCGCATAGACTTGGTCGAAATCGAAGGTTTCCAGACCGAGCATTTTCAGCTCCATATTCTTCTCCTCCAATGCGCCCTGCAACCTCTCGGCAAAATACTCCGGTTCCAACAAGTCGCCCACGCGGAGGCCAACCCTGCTATACTTATCCGAGTAAGCGGGACCGATACCCTTCTTGGTTGTACCGATTTGTGCACCACCTTTCAGAGCCTCGTAGGCACCATCCAGAGCCGAGTGCCAAGGCATAACCATCGCGGCACGGTCGGAGATGTAGAGTTGATACTCGGTGATACCCTGCGAGTGGAGCCTCTCCAACTCGGCAAGCACCGACACTGGGTTTACGACCATACCATTGGCCATAACATTGACGGTGTTGGGGTTGAAAATACCCGATGGAATACTCTGCAAGGAGTATTTGTGTCCGTCAAACACCACTGTGTGGCCTGCATTGTTGCCGCCCTGATAGCGAACAACCATATCAGCCTTACAAGCAAAATAGTCGGTAATCTTACCTTTTCCCTCATCGCCCCACTGCGAGCCGATGACTACTAACCTCTCTGACATATCCTACTCTTCGATTTTATTGCGTTTATAAATAAAGTCCACATTTTTCATATAATACTCCAACGTAAAGCAGCCCTCCAACTCCTCAGCTGTGAGTGTTGCCTTAACGGTGGGCTCCTCCTTCAAGAGGTCAAGATAGGCAGCCCCCTCGCTCATTGCCCTCATAGCAACGGGCTGAACAGTGTCGTATGCCTTCTCCCTTGCGAAACCCTTATCAATCAGAGCATTCATAACCCTCTGGGCAAAAATCACACCATTGGTGCGGTAGATATTTGCCTTCATCTGCTCCTCAAACACCACAAGGTTTTCCAAAATGCCCATCATACGGTTGAGCATATAGTCCAACAGAATGGTTGCATCGGGCATAATGATACGCTCGGTTGCGGAGTGAGAAATATCCCTCTCGTGCCACAAAGCCACATTCTCGTATGCGGTGGCCATATATCCACGCAGCACCCTTGCGCAGCCACAAATATTCTCGCTACTGATGGGGTTACGTTTGTGGGGCATTGCACTCGAACCCTTCTGGCCCTTACCGAATGACTCCTCCACCTCGTGTACCTCGGTGCGCTGCAAGCTGCGAATCTCCATTGCCATCTGCTCCAACGATGCGCCAATAACGGCAAGAGTCGCCATATAATATGCGTGCCTATCCCTCTGGATTACCTGTGTGGAAACATTGGCGCTATCGATGCCCAATTTCTCGCACACATAGTCCTGAACAAAGGGAGGAATGTTGGCAAAGTTGCCCACAGCACCGCTAATCTTACCTACCTCTACGCCGTGTGCAGCCTCCTTGAAGCGTTTGATGTTACGTTGCATCTCCTCATACCACAGCACCCATTTCAGACCAAACGAAGTAATGTCGGCGTGGATACCGTGGGTACGGCCGATGCAGGGAGTGTATTTAAACCTGAGGGCCTGTTTTTTCAGCACAGCAACGAACTTTTCAAGGTCCTCGGCAATAATCTTGTTAGCCTGCGAGAAGAGGTAACCGTTGGCGGTATCCACCACGTCCGTACTCGTAAGGCCGTAGTGCACCCACTTGCGCTCCTCGCCCAGCGACTCGCTCACCGCACGGGTAAAGGCAACGATGTCGTGCCTTGTTTGGAGTTCAATCTCCTTGATGCGCTCAATATCAAAAGTTGCTTTCTCCCAGAGCTTTACCACATCCTCAGCGGGCACAACCCCCAACTCCCTCCAAGCCTCGGCAGCAAGGAGTTCCACCTTCAAATAGGCGTTAAACTTATTCTCTTCGGTCCAAACTTGGCGCATCACCTCGCGCCCATATCTCTCAATCATATCTCCTATTTGGTCATTTTATTAAGGTAACATTCCAAAGTATTCTCCATCAGGCACGCCCTTGTCATAGGGCCAACGCCACCAGGTACGGGTGTAATAACCGAGGCTTTATCTTTGCACGCCTCAAAGTCGACATCGCCACACAACTTACCCGTTACAGGGTGGCGATTTACGCCAACGTCAATCACAGCGGCTCCCTCGCCAACCATATCGGCTGTAACAAAGAGCGGTTTACCAATGGCAACCACCAAAATATCGGCCTCGGAGGTTACTTGTGCGAGGTTTTTAGTGCGGCTGTGTGCAATGGTAACCGTAGCGTTCCTATCGAGCAGCAACTTCGACACGGGTAGGCCCACGATGTTACTCCTGCCAATCACAACAGCCTTTTTGCCCTCAATCTGCACCCCTGCCTTATCCAACAATTTGATGATACCCTTGGGAGTGCAAGGCAACAAGCAGGGCAACTTCTGCCACAGCGAAGCCACATTCAGGGGGTGGAAACCATCCACGTCCTTCTCCTTGCTGATTGCCTCAATCACTTTCGATTCGCTAATGTGCTTGGGCAAAGGAAGTTGAACCAACAAGCCATCAACACTATCGTCCGCATTGAGTTCGGCAATGAGATTCAAGAGTTCCTCCTCCGTAATGCTCTCGGGCTTACGAATTGTGGTATTCTTAAATCCAACCTCCTCGGCATCCCTACCTTTGCCTGCCACATACGACACGCTTGCAGGGTTTTCGCCCACCAAAATCACCACCAAGTGTGGCGGACGGCCATATTGTTCGGCATAGACTTTTACCTTTTCGGCAACCTCTTGTTTTACCTTGACTGCCAAATCTTTTCCGCTGATAATCATATTTGTTATATACTTCTAATTAATTCAACACTTTATGTCCGATATCCTTACGGTAGAAGAGATTTTCGCACTCAATCTGTGCACAATCCCTTTCGGCCATTGCTTTCGCCTCTGCAAGGGTAGCCCCCCTGCCGACAACCATCAACACCCTACCGCCGGCGGTCACAAGCTTTCCATCTTTTTGTGCTGTACCCATGTGGTACACCTTCGACTCCAAGCCTTCAACACCTTCAATCACAGCGCCTTTGGCATAACTACCAGGATAGCCTTTGGAGGCCATAACCACGCCCAGCAGAGCCTCCTCGCTCCACTCCGTAGCGCAATCTATGCCATCAATAGCAGCATTAAAGAGATCGTAGATATCGCTCTTCAAGCGTGGCAGAACGACCTCCGTTTCGGGGTCGCCAAACCTCGCATTAAACTCGATAACCTTGGGGCCCTCATTTGTCAGAATAAGACCGCCATAGAGAACGCCCACAAAAGGCACTCCCTCGGCCACCATGGCCTTTGCCGTGGGGAGCATAATCTTCTCCAAAGCGAATTTCTCAACCTCCTCCGTAACAAAAGGCACGGGAGAGTATGCACCCATACCGCCCGTATTGGGACCTTTGTCGCCATCATAAGCCCTCTTGTGGTCTTGAGCCATAGCCAAAGGATAGACCTTCTCGCCCGACACAACGCACATAAACGAGAACTCGGGGCCATCCAAGAAGTCCTCCACGACCACCCTACCACCGCCAAAGCTCTCATCCAGCAGCATATCACGCAGAGCAGCCTCAGCATCCTCATAGCTCTCGGCCACCACTACGCCCTTACCTGCTGCCAGACCATCATACTTAATCACAGCGGGCAGTGGACGTGCCTTTACATACTCCCACGCACTCTCGTAGTCCGAGAAAGCCTCATAGCCGGCAGTCGGAATCTCATATTTGGCCATCAGCCTCTTGGCAAACTCCTTGCTACTCTCAATCTGTGCAGCCTCTTTGGTTGGACCAAACGCCCTCAACCCATTCTCCTTAAAGGCATTAACTACACCAACAGCCAACGCAGCCTCGGGGCCAACAACCGTAAGGTCAATATGCTCATTTTTGGCAAACTCCACCAGAGCATCCACATTTTCCACTCCGATAGCCACACACTCGGCCTGCTGGGCGATACCCGCATTACCCGGTGCGCAATATATTTTGCCCACTTGTGGCGAGCGGCTCAAAGCATCCACAATGGCGTGGCACCTACCACCGCTACCTACAACAAGTACTCGTTTCTCTCCGTTCATATACCTATTATATTAGTGTTTGAAGTGGCGCATACCTGTAAAGAGCATTGCAATACCCTTCTCATTAGCCTTCTTAATAGCGTCCTCATCACGAATACTACCACCGGGCTGTACGATGGCCACAACGCCATATTTCGAAGCCAACTCCACAGTGTCGTCAAAAGGCAAGAAACCATCGCTTGCCAACACCAGGCCCTCGGTGTGTCCTGCGGCCTTGGCCTGTTCGAGTGCAATCTCTGCCGAGCCTACCCTATTCATCTGGCCAGCACCAACACCTGCGGTTGCACCATTCTTCACAACCACAATGGCGTTGGACTTAACGTGCTTAACAACCCTCCAACCGAAGTTCAGGTCAACCAACTCCTCCTGCGAGGGTTTCCTCTCGGTTACGCACATATCCTCCACAACCTCTTTGCAATCCACGTCGGCAGCCTGCACAAGCAAGCCTCCATTTACGCCAACATATTGAGGTTGTGGCTCTTTCACGTTATCCATCTTAACCTCCAACAGTCGCAAATTCTTCTTCGATGCGAATACTTCGAGAGCTTCGGGCTCAAACGATGGAGCCATAACAATCTCCAAGAAGATGGGTTTCATCATCTCAGCGACCTCGCCTGTCAAGGGGCGGTTAACGGCTACAATACCGCCATAGATACTAACTTTGTCGGCCTCGTAAGCTTTCGTCCAAGCCTCTTTCAAGTCGGCACCCACAGCAGCTCCGCAGGGGTTCATATGTTTGAGGCCTACACAGAAAGGCTCACTATACTCCCTTGCGATGCAGAGAGCTGCGTTTGCATCCTGAATATTGTTATAGGAGAGTTCCTTACCACCCAACTGTTTAGCGTGAGCCACCGAGTAGGAAACCTCCTTACCTGCGCGATAGAAGGTGGCTGCTTGGTGGGGGTTCTCGCCGTAGCGAAGGTCTTGTGCTTTATCAAATGAGAGGAACAATTTTTCGTTCAGACCTGCCGCCTTACGCATATAGGTTGCGATGCAGCTGTCATAGAGAGCCGTGTGGGTGTATGCCTTTGCCGACAGAGCAAGCCTCGTTTCGAGCGAGGTATTACCATCTGCCTTAATCTCTTCCAACACTTTGCCATAGTCGTCGGGATCGCACACAACCGTAACAGATGCATAGTTTTTGGCAGCGCTACGCAACATCGAAGGACCACCGATGTCGATATTCTCAACAGCCTCCTCCATTGTTACGCCCTCTTTAGCAATAGTAGCCTCGAAAGGATAGAGGTTAACGCACACGAGGTCAATGGTTTCAATTTCATTCTCTGCAAGTTGTGCCATATGGTCCTCTTTATCCCTACGGGCCAACAAACCGCCGTGCACCTTGGGGTGAAGGGTTTTCACACGTCCCTCGCAGATTTCCGGGAAGCCGGTAACGTCACTAATGTTCGTAACCTTCAATCCGCTATTCCTCAATGCAGCGAGTGTGCCGCTTGTGGATATAATCTCAAATCCCATCTCGTTCAGAGCGGTGGCAAACTCAACCACTCCCCTCTTGTCGCTAACGCTAACTAATGCTCTCATTGCTCTATCTCCTAGTATTTTGATTATATTTTCTTTATGCTAAAATTTTATTTATCGTTTCTGTATATAGTTTGTGTTCGGCTTTGTGTATTTCGGCTTTCAGTTCCTCAAAGTCTGCACCTTCATATGGTATGGCCACTTGCGAAAGTATTTTTCCTCCGTCGAGCGACGAGTCCACTTCGTGGATGGTCACACCATAGACCTTCACACCATACTCAAATGCAGCTCTGATGGCTCCCGCACCCGGAAAGGCGGGTAGTAGCGATGGGTGGATATTAATAATCCTTCCGCCATACCTACCCAGCAACTCCTCTCCTACGATGCGCATATAGCCTGCAAGACACACAAGGTCAATGCCCAGCGAATCCATCACATCGGCAATTTCCTTCTCGTAGTCGCTCTTGGAGGCGTAGTCCTTTGGCGTGAATACAAGTTTCCCAACTCCCAACCTCTCGGCCCTCTCCACGACATACGCTTCGGGCTTGTCGCACACACACAGCACCACCTCGGCATTACCGATTGCACCGCTACGACACCCCTCCACGATGGCCTCAAAGTTAGCTCCGTTGCCACTTGCGAATACTGCCAATCGCCTCATTACAACATTTTTACGCCTTCACCTTCCACAATGCGACCTATCACGCTTGCCTTCTCTCCACACTCGGTCAATATCTCAATCGTCCTCTGTGCGTCCTCTTCGGCTACGGCCAATACCATACCCACACCCATATTGAAGATGTTGAACATCTCTCTGTGAGGTACGCCACCATATTGTTCCAGCAAGCGGAAGACGGGTAATATTTCCCAACTACCCTCCTGAACCTCTACGCCTTGTCCCTCTTTGAGGATTCGGGGAATGTTCTCATCAAAGCCACCACCGGTGATGTGTGCAATACCGTGAACATCCACCTCCGAGAGGACTTTGTGCACCTGCTTAACATATATTTTTGTGGGCGTGAGGAGCATTTCTCCAAGAGTCTGCTCGCCGGTGAGGTCATATTTTTCGTCCAATTTAAGGCCGTTATCGCTTACAATCTTCCTCACAAGGCTGAAACCATTGGAGTGTACACCACTAGAAGCAACACCCACAAGCACATCGCCCACCGCCACCTTGGAGCAGTCAATGAGTTTGCTCTTCTCCACTGCGCCAACAGTAAAGCCTGCAATGTCGTAGTCGTCCTCGTCATACATACCGGGCATCTCGGCCGTTTCGCCACCGACAAGTGCACAACCTGCCTGACGGCATCCCTCTGCCACACCTGCCACAATGGCCTCCACCACTGCGGGATGGTTCTTGCCAACAGCCACATAGTCGAGGAAAATCAGTGGCTCGGCACCCTGAGCCAACACGTCATTAACACACATTGCCACTGCATCAATACCGATAGTATCGTGTTTATCCATCGCAAAAGCGATTTTCAGTTTTGTACCAACGCCATCAGTACCGCTAACCAACACTGGGTGTTCATAGCCAAGTTCGCCCAAGTCGAACATTCCACCAAACGAGCCAATATTACCCATCGAGCCCTTCCTCACGGTCGATGCAACATGTTTCTTAATGCGGCTAACAACCTCATAACCTGCTTCAAGGTTCACACCCGAAACCTCATAACTCTTTGCCATATATATACTTATGTTTTATTTTGCCTTAATTTGGTATCTTTTATAACGAGTCTTTTCTTCGTCCGTTTGGTAGAGGTCCGTAGGATAGTTTCCATCGAAACAAGCCATGCACAACTCGCACCTACCTCCCGCTTTCATCAGCGACTCGGGCGAAAGGAATGCCAACGATGTAGCCTCAATCTTCTCCCTCACTTGCTCCACATTGTAGTTTGCCGAGATAAGCTCTTCGTAGGTCGAGGTATCCACACCATAGAAACAAGGGTGTTTCATCGTGGGGCTTGCGATGCGAACGTGCACCTCAGTTGCGCCAGCTTCCTTCAAGAGCCTTACGATGCGGGCCGATGTGGTACCCCTAACTATGGAGTCATCCACCATCACAACCCTCTTACCCCTAACAATACTGCTCACGGCCGAGAGTTTCATCCTCACACCCTTCTCCCTCATTACCTGCGAGGGCTGAATGAATGTACGAGCAACATATTTGCTCTTCACAAGGCCCATTTCATACGGGATACCACTCTCCTCTGCATAACCAATGGCAGCGCTCAAACTCGAATCGGGCACACCGATAACGATGTCTGCATCTGCCGGAGCCTCTCGGTAGAGCAGTCGTCCGCTCTCCTTACGGAATGCGTGTACATTGCACCCATCAATATCACTATCGGGGCGTGCAAAGTAGATATATTCCATCGAACACATTTTGTGGTGTTTGTAGGCCGAGAAGTGATTACTACGGATACCGTGGTGGTCGATGGTAACAATCTCACCTGGTTCCACATCCCTCACGAACTCAGCTCCAATAACCTCAAAGGCACAAGTCTCGCTTGCCACCACCCAGCTTCCATCTTCCAGGCGGCCCAGAGAAAGCGGTTTTAATCCATACTTATCCCTGCACGCATAGATACGTTTACCGGTCATAATCAGGAAAGCGAATGCACCCTCTACCATATTGAGCGCATCCATAATGGCATGAATCCTATCCTGTTGTCCCTGCTTGGTGGTGTCCTTTTTAATGAGGTTGGCAATAATCTCGCAATCCGAAGTGGTCAAAAAAAGGCTACCTTTCGACTCTAAATATTTCTTCAAGCGAGCAGCATTGACCAAATTACCATTGTAGGAAATTGCAAAATCACCCGTGCTGTGACGGAAAACAATGGGCTGAATATTCTCAACACCACCTCCACCTGCCGTCGTATAGAGCACCTGGCCTACGGCAATATCACCTTTAAGTGTAGTCAGATTATCCTCATTAAATACACTATTGACCAATCCCGGTCCTTTGATATACTGCAACCTGTCGCCATCTGCGCACACAATACCACAGCCCTCCTGTCCCCTATGTTGCAGGGCGTGAAGGCCGTAGTATGTGATGTTGGCAGCATCGGCTGCACCATAGATGCCAAAGACGCCGCACTCCTCGTGCAGTTCCCTGCCACCCATATTTTTATATTCTTTGGAATTCATCCTCTGTTTAATAACCTATTTAATGCTGTTAAGCCTTGCGTTAATCTCCTCGTAGGCCTCGATAACCTTACCCATATCCCTACGGAAGCGGTCCTTATCGAGTTTCTCATTGGTGTCGGCATCCCACAAACGGCAGGTGTCGGGGCTAATCTCGTCAGCCAACACGATCTTACCGTCTGCTGTCTTACCAAACTCAATCTTAAAGTCTACAAGGCGGATATTGATTTGTGCAAACATATCAATCAACACCTTGTTGATGCGAGCTGTGAGGTCATAAATCTCGGCCAACTCCTCATAAGTAGCAGCACCCAGAGCGACAGCGTGGTGGTCGTTAATCAGAGGATCGCCAAGCGCATCATCCTTGTAGCAAATCTCAAAGATGGTGTTGGGAGCCTGAGTGCCCTCCTCAATGCCGAGGCGTTTAGCCATCGAACCTGCAATCACATTACGAACGATAACCTCCAGAGGTACAATCGACACCTTCAAGCAAACCTGATCCCTATCATTAAGAGTCTCCACATAGTGGGTGGGGATACCAGCCTCACGAAGTTTGTGGAAAATGATGGTCGAAATCTCATTGTTCAACACACCTTTGTTGGCAATGGTTGCCTTTTTGATGTTGTTAAACGCGGTTGCTGCATCTTTGTAGTGGATAATCACTTTGTCAGCCTCGTCTGTTGCATACACCTGTTTTGCTTTGCCCTCATAGAGCATCTCTAACTGTTTCATACTACCTGATTTTAATTTATTTATACTATAATATTTATATACTCTTATTTCTTTCTAAAATAGTTCACCGCATTGCGGAAGAGGTTTTGGTCCTTATTACCTGCAATGTTCTTCATCAAGCCCTCTCCCCAACGTTCCGAGTGGCCCATCTTACCCAAGATGCGACCGTCGGGCGAGCAGATACCCTCAATAGCTTCTGTCGAACCATTGGGGTTCTCAGGCGAAGACATCGTGGCATTACCCTCTGCGTCGGCATATTGGAAAGCAATCTGGCCATTCTTCCTCAATTCGGCAGCCAACTCTACATTAGCCACAAACTTACCCTCACCGTGCGAAGCGGCAATAGAGTGCAACTCACCTATCTCAAAGCCCTCCAACCAAGGCGAAGCCACCGATGCTACCCTCGTTGAGACAATCTGTGAGATGTGGCGGTTGATGTCGTTACGGAACAATGTGGGCGAGTCGGGCCTCAAATCGCCAATCTTACCATAGGGCAACAATCCCGACTTAACCAGCGCCTGGAAACCATTGCAAATACCCAGCACAAGGCCACCCCTTGCGAGCAGGCGTTCAATGGCGCTCTTTACCTTGTCATTCTGCAACACGCTGGCAATAAATTTACCGCTACCATCGGGCTCGTCGCCAGCCGAAAAACCACCGCTGATTGCCAAAATGTGGCAACCATCAATCTCCTCGGCCATTCGTGCCGTAGAGTTTTCGATATCCTCGGCCGTAAGGTTGCAGAACACCGAAGTCCTCACCTTTGCGCCCTCCCTATCAAATGCCTTTGCCATATCGTAGTCGCAGTTCGTACCGGGGAATACGGGAAGATATACCACAGGATTCTCCACAGCCTCACCCTCATAGCGAGTTGTATTCTTACCCGAAGTGGCATTCTCAACCTTGCCCTCCACACCACTACGGTCGGCATATACCTCCGTAAAGTGTTTGCGGTTAGCCTCATAAAGTTCTTCAATGATAATGCTCTCACCATTAATGGTCAGGCTTTCGGCCTCCACGGTGCGTCCGAGCAGTTCCACATTGGGATAGTCGAGAGGTTTATTGCTCTCTATTACAATCGAGCCATACAACCAATTAAAGAGTTCATTCTCGTCCATCACAACTTCGGCACCCACTCGGTTACCAAAGGTCATCTTCGAGAGTGCTTCACCAATACCGCCAAAGCCCACTGCATAGGCCGAAACGATAGCGCCACTGAAAATCTTGTGACGTACAATCTCAAAGTTATCCACCAACTCCACAGTATTGGGCATATATCCCTCCAACGGATTGTGGCGCACAAGGTAGATATAGTTGCCTGCCTCCTTAAACTCGGGGCTGATGACAATTCGGCTATCCACCGCTGCCACACCAAAGGCTATCAGCGTGGGAGGAACATTAATATCTGCAAAGGTGCCACTCATAGAGTCCTTACCACCAATCGAAGGCAAGCCCAAAGCCACCTGCATCCTCAATGCACCCAACAAGGCAGCCAAGGGTTTACCCCAAGCAGTGGGCGACGTCATCTTCTCGAAGTACTCCTGATAGGAGAACCTCATTTTATCATACTCGGCACCGGCTGCCACAGCCTTGGCCACTGCATCAACCACAGCATAAGCTGCACCGTGATAGGGACTCCAACTGCTCAAATAGGGATTAAAGCCATAGGACATCATACTTGCCGTATTGGTCGTGTGATTACCCACGGGCAACTTCTGCACACTCACCTGTGCCTCGGTCTGCTGTGTCTTACCGCCAAAGGGCATCAGCACGGTACTTGCGCCAATGCTCGAATCGAACATCTCGATAAGGCCCTTCTGGGAAGTAACATTATCATCGGCCAAGTTATTGAGCATCTTTGCCTTAACACTCTCGCCTTCAACCTCACGAACAAAGGGGTTTTTCTCTTCCACAGCGCCAACAACAACTTTTGCGTAATGTTTAGCACCAGCCGAATCAATAAATTCCCTACTCAAATCGGCCACAACATCCTCGCCGTAGAACATCCTCATTCGGCCCCTGTCGGTAACATTTGCAACGTGAGTTACCTCAATGTTCTCCTCTTTGCAATAGGCCTCAAACTCGGCTCTGTCTTTGGCTTCTACAACCACCGACATACGCTCTTGCGACTCACTGATAGCCAACTCGGTAGCATTCAGACCACTATATTTAGTGGGCACTCTGTCAAGATAAATATCCAGACCATCGGTCAACTCGCCAATGGCCACACTAACACCACCTGCACCAAAGTCGTTCGACTTCTTAACGAGGCGTGTAACCTCCGGACGGCGGAACAACCTTGCGATTTTCCTCTCCTCGGGTGCGTTACCTTTCTGCACCTCACTACCGCACTCTTCTAACGACGAGAGGTTGTGTTCCTTCGACGAGCCGGTAGCTCCACCGATGCCATCCCTACCCGTGCGGCCACCGAACATCAAAATAACATCACCAGCCACGGGCCTCTCACGCCTAACATCCGAGGCCTTCACAGCACCAACAACGGCACCAACCTCCAAGCGTTTGGCCACATAATCGGGGTGGTAAATCTCCCTCACGTGGGTAGTGGCAAGGCCAATCTGGTTACCATAGGAAGAGTAGCCCGCCGCAGCACGCAACGAAATAACCCTCTGGGGCAATTTACCCTTCATGGTTTCACCTACGGGAAGATAGATATTTCCGGCACCCGTAACCCTCATTGCCTGATATACATAGCTCCTACCACTCAGCGGGTCCCTAATAGCACCGCCCAAGCAGGTCGAAGCACCACCAAAGGGTTCAATCTCGGTGGGGTGATTGTGGGTCTCGTTCTTAAACTGCAACAGCCAACGCTCGGGTTTGCCATCAACATCCACGTCAACATATATACTGCACGCATTATTCTCCTCGCTCTGTTCGAGGTCGTCCAAAAGGCCTTGTTTACGCAGATACCTTGCACCAATCGTAGCGAGGTCCATTAGACAGAGGCTCTTACCCTCACGTCCCAACTTCTTGCGGATCCTCTTCCATTGGTCAACAGCCTCCCTGATATCATCGGCCACAAACGACTCCTCCACCTCAATATCTGTCAGTTCGGTAGTAAAGGTAGTGTGGCGACAGTGGTCGCTCCAATAGGTATCCAAAATACGCAACTCTGTTTCGTTGGGGTCCCTACCCTCCGCAGTGAAATACCTCACGACCTCCATCAGATCGTCGCCATTCATTGCAAGACCTTTCTCCTTGCAATATGCCTCGGCCTGCTCGGCTGTAATGGCACAAAAGCCCTCCAACTTTGCCACAGGTTTGGCGGTAGCCCTCTCTGCCGGAGCTAGAATATCGAGGTTTTTCTCCCTCGACTCCACTGCGTTAATCTCATAACGGGCAATCTTGGCCAACTCCTCATCGCCTACGCTTTGGTCAAAGATAAGGAGTTTGGCACTACGAATCTCAACCTCTGCCGTGGGGCAAAGCAGTTTCACACAATCCTCTGCCGAAGCTGCCCTCTGGTCAAACTGACCAGGAAGGCACTCAATGGCCAAGTGTGGCATACCGCCAAAATCTACACTCTCGCTGACGGTATCGGTTGCCCTCTCGCCAAATACGCGGTAGCGACTCTGCTCTACGAGTTCGTCCGTAAAACCAAAAAGGTCGTAGACACACAACAGACGGAGTTGTTCGATATTGAGACCAAGGTTGGAGTTAAGTTCCTGGCGAAGGCTCTCCGCCTCCACTCTATAAGGTTCCCTCTTCTCTACAAATATGCGGTGGGTATTCATCTCTTTTGTTTGGGTTCTCTTATGTTTTATTTGTGATTATTCTTTGTCTTTAAGGCTCTCTGGCCTCCGCTTAAAGCTCTGCTTCGAGCACCTTTTTTGCCTGCTCGGCCCTAAACTCATCGAGTTTTGTTTTGAGTTCGGGGTCGGTAACTGCCATGATTGCGACTGCCAACAGTGCTGCATTCTTTGCACCGTCAATACCCACCGTTGCCACCGGAATACCCGAAGGCATCTGCACCATCGACAACAGCGAGTCGAGTCCTTCCAACGAACGCGATTTGATGGGTACACCGATAACGGGGAGTGTAGTAAACGCTGCCACAACACCGGCCAAGTGGGCAGCGCCACCCGCGCCTGCAATGATTGCAGCAAAACATCTCTCCCTTGCATCCCTTACATAGGCCTCCAAAGCCTCCGGTGTACGATGTGCGCTGAGCACCTTCTTTTCATACTCAACACCAAACTGTTCAAAAATAGCACAAGCACCCGACATAACGCCCCAGTCGCTTGTCGAGCCCATCAAAACGCCAACTTTCATACGTTCCTTACCTAACTGATTCTCTATATGTTATTAAAAAGTGTGGCCGCCAAACATTCCTATTTTGGCGGCCACACTCACTCTATATTCCACACTCCTCCTGCTTGGGTTTGCTCACACTCTCTGCACACAAGTCCGCACCAACAGCCCTCTCCTTTCGAGTATGGCCCATTGGGCACGCACAAACATTGCAAGTCCACCTTCGAACACTCTGCTCACAAACCGATATGTAACAGGGTTGCTTCATCTATCTCTATTTGTCGAAATACAACACAAAAGTACTTTAATTTTACACATCTTCCAATAGGACTTTTCAACGAGTTTTCAACAAAACAACACTACTTCACCTCCGACTCGCAATAGACACACCTCCATTTGCCATCACCATTGAGCGACGGACGGCAGAGGTGGTCAACATTCTCCATATTGGAGATACACTTGGGATTGGTACACACCATCGTATTCTTCTCCGTTCCTTCGGGAAGCAGAGGTTTGGCCTTACTATCATCCTTTGCCCATTCGAGCAATTTGGCAATCAAGGCCATGCGCACAAACTTACCATTCTCAACCTGACGGAAATAGGCAGCCCTCGGATCGGCATCTACCTCCACAGCAATCTCATTTACCCTTGGCAGCGGGTGCAGAATACGCATATGCGACTGGGCTGTTTTCAACTTCTCTGCATCAAGAATAAAACTATCCTTCAAGCGTTCATACTCATCAGGGTCATCAAAGCGCTCCTGCTGCACCCTTGTCATGTAGAGTACATCCAACTCACCCATAGCTTCCTCCAACGAAGAAACCTCCTTGTAGTCCATTCCGTGCTTATTACACACCTCATCCTTCATATAGCTTGGCAGACGCAACTGCTCAGGAGCAATAAGTACAACCTTCACGCCCTCATAGCGAGAGAGAGCTTTAATGAGCGAATGCACAGTGCGACCAAACTTCAAATCGCCACAGAATCCGACAGTTATATGGTCAAAGCGTCCAATCTCCCTCTTAATCGTAAGAAGGTCTGTAAGGGTTTGTGTTGGGTGGCTATGACTACCATCGCCTGCGTTTATCACAGGAATCTTCGAGTTCAGTGCAGCCACCAAAGCTGCACCTTCCTCAAAATGTCGCATAGCAATAATATCGGCAAAGCAGTTGATAACTTGTGTGGTATCGGCGCACGTTTCTCCCTTGCTTACCGACGAACTTTTGGCATCCGAAAAACCCAACACATTACCACCCAGACTCATCATTGCCGAGGTAAAACTCAACCTTGTACGGGTACTGGGTTCATAGAAGAGTGTTGCAAGTTGTTTACCCTTGCACACTTCTGCGTATTTTTCTCTATTGTCGATGATGTCGAGAGCCAAGTTGATTACCTCATCCAACTCCTGCATCGACAAATCTGTGGGGTCAATAAGATGCCTCATAACTATTTATATTACTTTGTATTATACCTTGCTTGCTAATTGTTCACTTCCCGTAAACTCACCTACTTATTCATCCAGCTTTCGTCCTGGGGATTGGCCATAAACTTTTTGAGCCTTGCCTCATCTTCGGCAGCAATATAGCCCTTCTCCACAGCCACACCAACAAGTGTGTCGAAGTTGGAAAGCGAGTAATTAACCACATTTGCAGCAGCCAACCTCTCAATGCCTTTTTTCATTCCATAGGTGAAGATACTCACCACGCCCAGCACCTCAGCACCGGCCTCTCGGAGAGCCTCCACAACCTCAATACAGCTACCGCCTGTGGAGATAAGATCCTCAATAACAACCACCTTGGCACCCTTTTCGAGCCTACCCTCAATGCGATTGCCTCTACCGTGGTCTTTTGCACTACCCCTCACATAGCCCATAGGCATATCTAGGATGTCGGCAGCGATGGCAGCGTGGGCAATGCCCGCAGTGCTTGTACCCATCAGCACCTCAGCCTCCGGGAATTTCTCCTTGACGGTTTGTGCAATGGCATTTTCAACCACCTTACGTGCCGCAGGTGCGGTCAAAATCAGGCGGTTATCGCAATAGATTGGGCTCTTAATACCGCTCGCCCAAGTAAAGGGCTCATCGGGGCTCAAAAACACTGCTTTTATATTCAGCAACTCGGCTGCAATCTGTTTCTCTGTTGTCATATCTTCTATTTGTTTTTTATCATTCAACATCCTAACCCACAAACTCTTCCACGCATCTGCGGTAGGCCCTAACGGGGTCCTCAGCGGCAGTAATGGGACGGCCCACAACAATAAAGTCCGAACCAATCTCCCTCGCCCTTGCAGGGGTAGTAATACGCACTTGGTCGTCGGCGGCCGAGTCGGCAAATCTAATTCCGGGGGTAATAGTAAGGAAATCATCGCCACAAGCACCCTTCACGATGGCAGCCTCCAACGGCGAGCACACCACGCCATCCAGACCAGCTGCACGGGTGTTTTGGGCATACTTAACAATCGTGTCACCAATGGTGCCCACAATACCCAACTCTTGTTGCATTGTCTGTTCCGAAGTGGAGGTCAGTTGGGTTACGGCAATCAGCAAAGGCCTTGTTCCATCGGCCCTGGTGAGGCCCTCTTTTGCAGCCTTCATCATCTCCGTAGTACCGCTTGCGTGCACATTGACCATATCCACATCCAGAGCCGAAAGCACCTTCATTGCCTTCCTTACCGTATTGGGTATATCGTGCAGTTTGAGGTCCAAAAAAATCTTGTGTCCCCTACGCTTAATCTCCCTCACGATGTCGTTACCCGCAGCATAGTACAGCTCCATTCCGATTTTCAGGAAAGGTTTACGGCTTTCGTTCTCAAATTTATCCAAAAAGGCAAGTGTCTCTGCGGCGGACGCAAAGTCGCACGCAATAATCACATCTCTCTCTTTCATAACTATTTATACAATTCCTATTATATCACTCAACTTTTCAATTTTCAGACGTTCCATTTCGGCCGGCAGAGCCTCAATAATCTCCTTGCAAGCGTATGGGTTACGCAAGTTTGCAGCACCCACTTCCACAGCCGTAGCTCCGGCCATCATCATTTCAATAACGTCGCCTGCGGTTTCCACACCTCCGCAACCAATCACGGGCACGCTGCAAGCCTTGCTCACCTGATGCACCATTCGCACCGCCACGGGGAACACCGCCGCACCCGAAAAACCGCCCATCACATTGGCAATTACGGGTTTACGAGTCGCCGTATTAATCCTCATACCGAGCATTGTGTTAATCAGGCAAAGGCCGTCGGCACCGGCATCTTCTGCTGCACGGGCAATAGACACAATATCGGTAACATTGGGAGTGAGTTTCACATAAAGAGGTTTAGTTACCACCTTTTTAACTGCCCTAACCACCTCTGCCACGCTCTCTGCCGAGGTACCAAAACTCATACCTCCACCGTGTACATTGGGGCAACTGACGTTGAGTTCGATAATCTCCACCTGTTCCTCGCCCGTAATCTTTTCGCAGCACTCCACATACTCGTCAATCGAAAAGCCACTGATGTTGGCGATAATAGGTTTGTGGAACGCGGCTCTCATTTTGGGCAACTCTTCGGCAATCACAGCGTCAATACCGGGGTTTTGCAAACCCACGGAGTTAATCATTCCTGCGCTACACTCGGCCACCCTCGGCAGAGGATTACCATAGCGGGCCTCCCTTGTGGTACCCTTGAAGGATATGGCGCCCAGAATGTTGATATCGTAGAACTCGCTCATACCATAGCCATAGCCAAAGCAGCCACTGGCCGGTATCACAGGGTTATCAAGCCTCACTCCGCTAAGGCTCACCGACATATCTCGCTTTATTTCCATATCAAATCCTCCTTCTTAAACACGGGACCCTCCTTACAGATGCGTTTAGCACCACTCTTGGTCTGTACGCTGCAACACATACACACGCCAAAGCCACACGCCATTCTCTCGTCAAGGCTCAACTCGCCATCACACTCCACGCTTCCGCACAGAGCCTTCAACATAGGCATCGGGCCACAAGCATAGAAGTAGTCGCCCTTCTCCTCCAACGCCTCAATCACGTTGGTAACAAAGCCTTTCGTTCCGTGCGAACCATCCACGGTGGCCACATAGACCTCCGCGCCCAGGCTCCTAAACTCCTCTTCCATAACCACATCGGCCTTCGAGTTGAAGCCCAAAATCACCACGGGGGTTACTCCTTTCTGCAAAAAGACCTTTGCGAGGTTATACATCGGCGCGCAACCCACACCGCCACCAAGCAGCAGTGGTCGCCTACATCCGACCTCCACACTAAATCCGTTACCGAGTCCGGTCAGAAGGTCCAACTCCGCACCCTCTCCGAGAAGGCTCATTGCCTTTGTACCCTCTCCCACGATGTCATAGAGAAGCGTAATGGTCTTTTCATCGTAGTCGCACACCGAAATGGGCCTACGCAAGAACTTACCAGCAATCTCCACATTGACAAACTGTCCGGGAGCTGTGAGGTATTGTGTGTCGCCCTCCAAAACCATCAGCATTGTCTTTGCCGACAGTGCACAATTGGAGCGTACCTTATATATATTACGTTTATACATAGTCCTAATTTAATCCTCTGCGTCGATGGTCGAAACACTCATCGTTATCTCCTCCAACACATTGAGCAGCACGCCCACCGTTTCAAGCGAGGTAAAGAGCGAAATGTTGTTCTCCACCGCCGCACGCCTAATCTGGTAGCCGTCCCTATGTGCCGAGTGTTTGTCGAGAGCCATGGTGTTAATCACATAGTTAACGTGGCCCTGACGCAGCGAGTCGATAATCTCGGTGCTACCCTCGCTCAATTTCCTACGCATACGGGTCTTGATGCCGTGTTCACGCAGGAAGAGAGCCGTTCCTCTTGTGGCCTCAATATTGAAGCCCAAGTTGTAGAACCTCTGCACCAATGGCAGTGCCCTCTGTTGGTCGGCATTGGCAAGGGTTACGAAGATGGTACCATAGTTCTCCACATTCATACCCGAAGCCTGCAACGACTTATACAGTGCCCTGTTGAGCGATTTATCATAGCCAATAGCCTCACCCGTCGATTTCATCTCGGGCGAAAGGTAAGAGTCCATACCCCTCAGTTTAGCAAACGAGAAGGCAGGCGTCTTAACAAACCAACGCTTCTTCTCCTCAGGATACAGTTCGTTGATTCCCTGCTCTTTGAGCGACTTGCCAAGCATAACCCTCGTTGCAATATCGGCCAAAGGCACACCCGTGGCTTTCGACAAGAATGGAACAGTACGCGAGGAGCGAGGATTGACCTCAATCACATATACATCATCCTTATCGTCCACGATGAACTGAATATTATAGAGGCCCACAATGCCAACCTCCACACCCAACTTAACGGTGTAGTCCAAAATGTCCTGTTTAACCTTCTGGCTAACGCTGAAAGTGGGATAGACACTAATGGAGTCGCCGGAGTGGATACCCGTGTGCTCCACGTGTTCCATAATGCCGGGCACGAATACATCCTTTCCATCGCACACAGCATCAACCTCCAACTCCTTACCCATAATATATTTATCCACCAACACAGGTTGGTCTACATTCACCTCCACGGCCGTTTGGAGATACCTCCTGAGGGCCTCCTCATTAGACACAATCTGCATTGCCCTACCGCCAAGCACATAGCTGGGCCTAACGAGTACGGGATAACCGATGCGTGCTGCCGCCCTCACACCTGCCTCAATATCAGTAACGGCCTCGGCCATAGGCTGAGGGATTTGCAGTTTTGTCATAATGGCCTCAAAGCAACCCCTATCCTCTGCATTGCGGATAGCTTCGATGCCCGTACCGATAATTGGCGCACCCAGAGCAGCCAACGGCTCAGCCAAGTTGATTGCTGTCTGACCACCCAGCGAAACAATCACTCCATCGGGTTTTTCCAACGTGAGTACATTCATCACGTCCTCCACCGTGAGGGGCTCAAAATAGAGTTTATCGCTGGTGGTATAGTCGGTTGAAACGGTCTCGGGGTTGTTATTGATAATGATAGCCTCGTAGCCTGCCTGACGAATGGTCCAAATGGCGTGAACGGTCGAGTAGTCAAACTCCACGCCCTGACCAATACGGATTGGACCCGAGCCAAGCACAACGATTTTTTTCTTATCGCTCACCCTCGATTCGTTCTCCTGCTCGTAGGTGGAGTAGAAATAGGGAACGTAGGCATCAAACTCACCTGCGCAGGTGTCAATCATCTTATACACAGGCATAATACCCTCCCTCTTGCGCATCAGGAAGACCTCTGCCTCGGTAGTACCCCACAATTGGGCAATAAACTTATCGCCAAAGCCCATACGTTTGGCATCCCTCAGCACCTCCACATTCATAGGAGCAGCTTTTACCTCGGGTTCAAACTCCACAATGTTCTTAATCTTCTCCAAGAAGAACATATCAATCTTGGTGCGGTCGTAAATTAAGCCAGGATCCACTCCCCTACGGATAAGTTCGGCAATAGCATAGAGCCTATCGTCGGTGGCCTTACGGATATATTCGAGCATATCGGAAGTTCCCATCGCATCAAACTTCTTGTGATAGATGTGGCACACGCCCGTTTCGAGCGACCTTACGGCCTTCAAGAGGCTCTCCTCCATCGTGCGACCAATGCTCATAACCTCGCCCGTAGCTTTCATCTGCGTACCGAGTTCGTTGCTTGCATCGGCAAACTTATCAAATGGGAAGCGTGCAACCTTCGTTACCACATAATCAATCGAAGGCTCGAAGCTTGCCGGAGTGTTGGCAATCTGAATCTCATCGAGGTGCATACCGATAGCAATCTTTGCGCTCACCCTTGCAATGGGGAAACCACTTGCCTTGGATGCCAAAGCCGACGAACGAGATACTCGTGGGTTGACCTCAATGAGGTAATACTCAAACGAGTGGGGATCCAATGCAAACTGCACATTACATCCGCCCTCGATTTTGAGTGCCCTAATGAGTTTGAGCGCACTACCACGCAGGAGTTGGTACTCCTTGTCGGTGAGTGTCTGTGCAGGAGCAACCACAATGGAGTCGCCGGTGTGTACACCAACGGGGTCCACGTTCTCCATACTACAAATGGCGATAGCGGTGTCGTTAGCATCCCTCATCACCTCAAACTCTATCTCCTTGTAGCCCTTAATGCTCTTCTCCACCAACACCTGATGTACGGGCGAGAGCTCCAAAGCGGTACGCATCAACTCCCTCAACTCCTCCTCATTGTCGGCAAAACCGCCACCCGTACCACCGAGTGTAAAAGCGGGGCGCAGAATCACAGGATAGCCAATCTTTGCGGCAATCTCCACGCCGCCCTCGATGCTCTCCGTAACGTCGCTGGGCAACACAGGCTCTCCAATCCTCTCGCAGAGTTGTTTGAAGAGTTCCCTATCCTCAGCCATCTCGATACTCTCGAACGAGGTACCCAGAATCTCCACCTGACACTCCTCCAACACACCCTTCTTGGCGAGTTGAACTGCAAGGTTAAGACCTGTCTGTCCGCCAAGGCCCGGCACAATGGCATCGGGGCGCTCATAGCGCACAATCTTGGCCACATATTCCAATGTAAGTGGCTCCATATAGACCTTGTCGGCGATGTTGGTGTCGGTCATAATGGTTGCAGGGTTGGAGTTAACCAACACAACCTCATAGCCCTCCTCTTTGAGAGCCATACAAGCCTGCGTTCCTGCATAGTCAAACTCGGCTGCCTGGCCCACAACAATGGGACCCGAGCCGATTACCATCACTTTCTTTATATCACTGCGTTTGGGCATATCTCTATTTCGCTTTTATTTCGGTTCTACTTCATATTCTGTGTAAACTTGTCAAACAAGTAGAGGCTATCCTGTGGGCCGGGTGCACTCTCGGGGTGATACTGCACTGCAAACACCTTGTCTTCCACACACTCAACGCCCTCTACCGAACCATCCAACAGATTACGGTGGGTAACAGTGAGGCGTGTTTGTGCCAAAGACTCCTCTGCCACGGCGTAGGAGTGATTCTGGGAGGTCATCTCCAACTTACCATCCGCAAGGCGTTTCACGGGGCTACCTCCCCTATGCCCACCTTTGAGTTTGTAGCTCTCTGCGCCATAGGCCAAAGAGATGAGTTGCATACCCAAGCCGATACCAAACATAGGCACCTTACCAACAAGAGCTTTGACAGTATCCACTACCTCAGGCACATCCTGTGGGTTGCCTGGGCCATTTGGAATCATCACACCATCGGGATTGAAAGAGAGAATCTCATCAGCCGAAGTGTTGTAGGGTACAATGGTAACATTGCATCCCCACGCATTGAGCCTGCGGATAATGCTGTACTTGATACCGCAGTCGAGGGCCACTACGTCGAACTTATGGTGAGGAGTGCGCGAGAACCAACGCTTACGGCAACTAACTTTCTTTATAAGATCCTTATCATTCTCACTGTCCTCAATGAGTTTCAGGGCATCCTCCACGCTCATTTCGGCATCCACCAGCGCAGCCTTCATACTTCCCTCGCGACTCAATTTCTTGGTAATCATCCTCGTATCCACACCACTCATTGCCGGAATACCATTCTCTTCCAGCACTTCGCCAAAGGTTTTGGTATAGCGGAAGTTGCTCGGCAGGTCGTTGTTCTCCCTGACAATCATACCCCCGATATAGGGAACTTTTGTTTCGAAATCCTCGTCGGTAATACCATAGTTACCAATCAGCGGATAGGTCATCACAACCATTTGGCCCGCATAGGATGGATCCGACAAAATCTCCTGATAGCCCACAACCGAGGTGTTGAATACAAGCTCACACACCGCCTGACGGTCGGCACCGAAGCCATAGCCATAGAATTGGCTGCCATCTTCAAGTACAAGTTTTTTGGTGTAGTTTTTCATCTCTCTATTTACACAATATAATTTTTGTCTTTGTTCACAATCTCTGTCTATCGTTCATAGACGACCTTGCCGCCTGCAATGGTGCAAATCACCTCGCCATGCAGCCTCATTCCCTCAAACGGAGTAGCCCGTCCGCACGAAAGAAATTCCTCGGGACAGACCGAAAACTCCTTTCCGAAATCGACGAGTGTCATATCGGCCCTCTCGCCCTCCACAAGGCCACCCTTCAATCCGAGTAACCTGCGAGGTGCGTCGGCCATCACCTCCACCATACGGCCAAAGTCTATCACACCACTCGCAACCATAAATGTATATATGGCTGCCAGAGATGTTTCAATACCCACAACGCCCATTGCACTACCTGCCAGACCTCGGCCTTTCTCCTCTGCCGAGTGAGGCGCATGATCGGTAGCCACAACATCTATCGTACCATCCACAAGGCCCTCACGCAGAGCCTCCATATCAGCCCTACTGCGCAATGGCGGATTCATCTTGAAGCGTCCCTCATCCCTGAGGTCCTCATCGCACATTGCAAGGTAGTGGGGTGCCGTTTCGCAACTCACCTTCACTTCCCTCTTTTTGGCCTCTCGAATGAGTTCAACGCTCTCCTTTGTTGATATGTGGCAAACGTGCAGATGGCAACCTGTACGCTCGGCAATCTCAATATCTCTCTTCACCTCAGCCCACTCGCTCTCGGAGCAGATACCCTTGTGGCCGTGTGCCTTACACCACTCACCATCGTGAATATAGCCACCATTCAAAAGGCTCTCCACCTCACAATGAGCAGCAACCATCTTGCCCGTAGCAGCCACAGCCTTCATCGCTTGCTCCATAACCTCGGCCGATTGCACACCCGTACCATCGTCCGAGAACCCAGCCACTTTTGGGGCCAATGCAGCATAGTCGACAAGTTCGTCTCCTTTGCGGGCTTTGGTTATCGTCGCATAGGGCAACACCTCAATAACAGCATCCCTCTCAATAATGTCAAGCTGTGCTTGGAGATTCTCCATCGTATCCGGTGCAGGATTAAGGTTGGGCATAGTGCACACAGTCGTAAAACCACCTGCGGCGGCAGCCCTACTACCCGACAAGATGGTTTCTTTGTAGGAGAATCCTGGCTCTCGAAAGTGGACATGCATATCCACCAATCCGGGCAGCAAAACCTTACCCCTACCATCCATCTCAACCATATCATCCGTAGCTTCAATGTACTCTGCAATGCGTTCCACTTTGCCATCCGACACGACCACATCACGTTTCACAAGTGCACCTCCGAGCCACATTTTCGCTCCGAATATCAACAACTTACTCTCCATTTATCCAAGCATTAACTCCCCAATAGAGGATAAAAAAAGAGGCAACTCGCGGGCGAGTTACCTCCTAAACGTCAAAAATAACAACAGACACTGCGACCTTTCGGGACCACCGTTGCACTCAACCTGTGCACCCATCGGATATTTTCCACAAATAGTCATACCGTCTGTTTTGAACCAATTTGCTTGCAAAGATACAAAATTAATTTGGGATTTGAAAATTGAAAAATGAAAATTATTATACTATTTTTGTGGTTTAAAACGGTAAAAAACAAAACCCACCCACAAAATACCATTTCACTCGTGGCCAAACAACCAAAAGAGAAGAAAGAGACACCTTTGATGCAGCAATACTACGGCATCAAAGCAGCCCACCCCGACGCAATTTTGCTGTTCAGGGTTGGCGACTTCTACGAAACCTACGGAGAGGATGCACCCATTGCTGCATCCATCCTCGGCATCGCACTCACCCGCAAATCAAACGCAGGTGGTTTTATTGATATGGCAGGTTTTCCCTACCACGCCATTGGCACCTACCTGCCAAAACTTGTGCGTGCAGGTCGCAGGGTGGCTGTGTGTGAGCAGTTGGAGGACCCCAAGAGTGTAAAGGGTATCGTAAAGCGCGGTGTTGTGGAGCTGGTAACTCCGGGTGTGGTAATGGACGAGAATGTACTCTCGGCCAAAGAGAACATTTTTCTTGCAGCCATACATTTTGGCGAGAAGACCAACGGCATTGCCTTTTTGGATCTCTCCACTGGCGAATTTTATGTAGCCGAGGGCAACGACAACTACACAGATAAGCTCATCAGCAACTTCTCCCCCAAGGAGATTATCTATCAGCGTGGCTACGAGGACCGCTTTGCGCAGGCCATAAGCGGCCGCAACTACACCTATCGTCTCGATGGGTGGGTGTTCAACGCCGAAATCAACCGCACAAAGCTGTGTACTCAATTTGGTGTGAAGTCGCTCAAAGGTTTTGGCATTGAGCGTATGACAGCAGGTATTACCGCTGCGGGAGCAATTCTCTACTACCTCGACTACACCGAGCACAAAGAGGTTGCCCACCTGAAAAGCATCTCCCGCATTGATGCCGACAGGTATGTGTGGATTGACCGCTTCACTATCCGCAACCTCGAACTTCTTGGAGCCAATAATGCGATTGGCAAAGGTGGTTTTGCGGAGGCCATAGACCGCACCTCTACCCCTATGGGTGGCCGTTTGTTGAAGCATTGGATTACGATGCCCATCAAGGATACCGACAAACTCAATGCAAGGCTCAATGTGGTGGAGGCCCTCAAAGACGACAACTCGTTACGTGAGTCTGTGGTGGAGTCGCTGGCGCAAATCAGCGACTTGGAGCGAATTGCGGCACGCATTGCAACCCGCAAAATCCTCCCCCGAGAGGTCATTTCGCTGGCCCACTCTTTGGCTGCCATCGAGCAGTTGCAAATAGTTCTCAACGAGGGCGAGTGTGGTCACCTCCGAGAGGTTGCCGCAAAGCTCAATCCCCTTAGCGAACAACGCACCCACATCGGGCGCACCCTCTATCCCGATCCACAGACCAACCAGATACAAAAAGGTGGCATTATTGCCGACGGCGTGGACCTCGAACTGGACGACCTGAGGAACATATCTCTGCGTGGCAAAGACCGCATTGCCGAGATTCAGCAACACGAGAGCGCACGCACGGGTATCCCCTCTCTGCGAGTGAGTTACAACAATGTCTTTGGCTACTATATTGAAGTGCGCAACACCCACAAGGACAAAGTGCCTGCCGAGTGGATTCGTAAACAAACCCTTGCCAATGCCGAGCGTTACATCACCGAGGAACTCAAAGTGTATGAGGAGAAGGTACTCGGTGCCGAGGAGCGCATTTTGGCAATAGAGATGCGCATCTGGGAGGAGTTAATCAACTACCTCGCCGCCACCCTACCCGAACTCCAACGCAACGCTGCCCTCATCGCAAGGCTCGACTGCCTTGCATCCTTTGCGGAGATTGCCGTTGAGAGAGGCTATTGCCGTCCGGAGGTGAGTGAGGACAATGTGATTGATATTCGCGATGGCCGCCACCCCGTGATTGAGATGAACCTTCCCGTTGGCGAGGCCTACATACCCAACGATGTCTATCTGGACGATGAGAGTCAACAGATAATGATGATTACCGGCCCTAATATGTCGGGTAAGAGTGCTTTGTTGCGACAAACGGCCCTCATTGTTCTGATGGCCCAGATGGGCTCGTTTGTGCCGGCAAGCAGTGCACACATTGGCGTTGTGGACAAGATTTTTACCCGTGTGGGTGCCAGCGACAATATTTCGCAAGGTGAGAGTACGTTTATGGTGGAGATGTTGGAGTCGGCTGCCATTCTCAACAACGTAACATCCCGCAGCCTTGTGCTGTTGGACGAGATTGGCCGTGGCACGAGCACCTACGACGGTATTTCGATTGCGTGGGCAATGGTTGAGTGGCTGCACAACAACCCCCGTGCGAAGGCCAAAACGCTCTTTGCTACCCACTACCACGAACTCAACCAGATGGAGGAGAGCCTCGAAAGGGTTAAGAACTACAATGTGTCGGTTAAGGAAGTGAACCGCACAGTGTTGTTTTTGAGAAAGTTACAACGTGGAGGCACGGATAATTCGTTTGGTATTCACGTTGCCAAGTTAGCCGGTATGCCGAGCAAGGTTGTGGAGCGTGCCGACGAGATTTTGGCCATATTGGTAGCCTCCCACGCTGACGACTCGTTGGCTGTTGAGGAGTCGGCCGGCAAGAAGGGCAAGGGTGGCAAGGCTTCGCCCAAAGTGAAGCCCGTGCAGACCTCGCCACAGATGGGTATGCAGTTGAGTATGTTCCAATTGGAAGACCCCGTGTTGGTGCAGATTAGGGACCAAATCAGGGATATTGACATCAACAACCTCACCCCTCTCGAAGCTCTCACAACGCTCAACGAGATAAAGAAGATTTCGGGACTTTAAGCACAACGCCAATATTGGCCTACAGCTAATTACAAATCGTAAACAACCAAATCACGGGTAACGAAAATGTTACCCGTGATTTGTGTTAAGGGAGAGTGTTGTTGTTTTGTGGTTGGTTTAGAAATAGAGACCAAAACCTATCTGCATTGCGCTACGCTCGCCACGCAACGAATAGCCCACCGACAGCGATGCACGGCCCATATCCAAACCTACCGCTGGGGTCAATCCGTAGTTTGGTTTGCCGGCAGTGAGGTCGATGTACTGAGTAGCCTTCACATCCACAAAGGGGCTAACCTTTGCATTGAGAATACTCCACCTTGCGTTTACGAAAAGCGAGGGAACATAGTGAACATCGCTCTCCGACACCTTGCCAAGCCACTCGGCACCGAAGCCTGCACCACCACCAAGATAGAGGCCATTACCAAAGGCCCAACCGTGAGATGTGGTAATGTGAAACATATTTACGTCGGCAGCTGTGAGTTGCACATCGGCTGCGTAACCCTTATTGAAATGGAGGTTTACATTCTCACCTGCAAATGTCTGTGTTGCAAAGCCGAGTACGGCCATTGCCATAATCAAAATCTTCTTCATAGTTGTTCTGTTTTTATTGGTTTATAATTGTTTATAATTGTTTATAACCTGACTATTTATTCTTGATTGAATCAAGTTTTGCTTTGGCTGCCTGCTTGCGCTCATTTGCCGCAGCAAGTTCCTGCTC
>JBGUSZ010000042.1:0-4885 GCA_045132795.1 Tidjanibacter sp.
CGTCGTTGGTATTTTATTTCTTGGGCATTACCAATATAAACCCTATAAAGCACAACCTTATGTTCGCCAGATTTATGCCCGAAGACAGCCCAAAATTTGTTGAGGTGGAACTGCTTATTGACAAGTTATTGCGCCCATCTCGTCTGCAAGATTTGGAGCAGGCGATTGCTTGCAATGAGAGCGATGGGCATAGCGTAACACTTGTGGCGTCAAACATTGTAGGGCTTATTAGTAAAGTGAACTACGATATTTGGAGTAAGTGCGGATTGAGACTTAGCGACTTGTCCAATGGCTGCGATTTGCGAATACCGTTAGATGATGCCGAGAGTTATCGCTCGCTCCACTATGGCGACTTGGCGGGCATCTACTGCCTAAATCGCAGAAGATTGGTTAATGAGATGTATTTTAATCCGCCGATCTGGTTTGATGATTTGGTGCGCCTTTGTGCCATAAATCGACCGGGAGCATTGGAGGTGTTTAGCGCAAACGATTCACGCTATTGCTTCCAGGAGGAGATTATGCGTGATGCGATGGCTTGTGGATTTAGTGAGGCGGAGGCTGATGATTTGCGTCGTGCGGTTGGCAGAAAGCAGGCCGAAAAATTGGCGTTGTATCATCCTCGCTGGGAGGCAAAGTATGGCGAAACAAGTTGGCAAACAATGACCGAGCAAGGATTGTACGCCTACCCGAAGGCCCACGCCGTAGTGCTTGCCTACCTAGCCTACACAACAGCCTATCTCAAAACTCACTTTCCAGAGGAGTTTACTCGAGCAGCATTGTACGTGGCAGCGAGTGATGATTATTAGATATCACTTGCTCGGTTAGTGCCGACAAGGGCAAGCGTATATCGCCCAAAAACTCGCTAAAACTACACATTGTCTTTTTTCTTGGCTGTTCCAAAGCGGTTTGTAGCCAGAAGTTGTCAACTTGGGTACGCATATAATCGAGCACGAGGATATGGCTCTGAGGCGATTTATAGCAATCGATAATGTCGTTCACAGAATAATCTATCCCACCACTGTTAAGGTCTGTAATAACCCTTCGTAGCAACGCCACATCGCCATCAATACGATTCTGAATCATTGAGCGATTTGGGGCCACCGGAATTAACTTTTCTTCGTCTGCATCCCAGTCTGATGGACAGACACGAAGCCTTGTTGTAATCTATTGAGTTTTACGATTGTGGGTGATTTGATAGTAGATAACACCTGCTTTGCCCTCTACCGATGATGGGCGTAATTTTACTTTTACTATTGCCATAATATCTTCATTTAATCAAAGAGAACTCTAAATCCAAATAAGATAAAAATCGCAGGCATGGTATCTATCATTGGTCAAAAGCACTCTTTTACATCATCACAATAAACCACCTCCGCTTTTACGTTGAAGTAAATTGCGGAGGTGGTTTATCGCAGTACAGCGACAAAATCGCCGATTATATCTATTAGCCGAGCTCGCTCTCTTTGAGCCTCTCTGCATTCTCTGCTACAATCAGGTGGTCGATGCAATCCTGAATATCGCCATTCATAAAGGCGGGCAAGTTGTAGATAGTATAGTTGATGCGGTGGTCGGTAATACGGCCCTGGGGATAGTTGTAGGTGCGAATCTTGGCACTCCTATCGCCCGTGCTCACCATAGTCTTACGTTTGGCCGCAATCTCGTCCATATACTTGGCATACTCCAAGTTGAAAATTCGGGTACGCAACTCTTCAAGGGCCTTGTCGAAGTTTTTGAGCTGCGACTTCTGATCCTGGCACTGCACCACGATACCTGTGGGGATGTGGGTGAGTCGCACAGCCGAATAGGTGGTGTTCACACACTGACCACCGGGGCCACTTGCGCAGTAGGTATCCTTACGGATGTCGTTCATATTAATATCCACATCGAACTCATCAGCCTCGGGGAGAATAGCAACCGTTGCTGCCGAAGTGTGGATGCGGCCCTGTGTCTCGGTCTGTGGCACACGCTGCACACGGTGTACACCACTCTCATATTTGAGCGTACCATAAACACCCTCGCCCGTAACCTTCATCACAACCTCCTTGTAGCCGCCCGAAGTACCCTCCGAGAAGGAGTTGATTTCGTACCTCCAACCCTTGCTCTCCACATACTTCATATACATACGCAACAAGTCACCTGCGAAGATTGCGGCCTCGTCGCCACCCGTACCACCACGAATCTCCACGATGGCGTTCTTGTCGTCCTGGGGATCCTTGGGGATAAGAAGAATCTTAATCTCCTCTTCGAGCCTTTCGGTGAGTGGTTCGAGTTCTGCCACCTCTTCGCGTGCCATTTCCCTCATATCCTCGTCCTTCTCGTTGGCGAGGATATCTTTGGCATCGGCCAAATCTGCTAGTGCTTTTTTGTAACGGTCGGCGGTCTTAACGATGGGGCCCAACTCTTTGTACTCCTTGTTGAGTTGCACAAAGCGTTTCATATCGGCGATAACTTCGGGGTCGGTCATCTGCTGACCAATCTCCTCAAATTTGAGTTTAAGACCATCAAGCCTATTAAGAATACTGTTGTCTGCCATATAAAAAATCAATTTGGGCACAAAGATATGATTTTTTGGGAACTTGTTCAAATGTCAAGCAGGAATAAAAGCCACTCAACTATCAATCTTATCAAAAAAAAGAGTACATTTGTGAATGGAAACTAAAACCTTAACAAAAATAAAACAGATGAAACCTGCATTTCGCCGCATTGTAACATTAGCTGCTCTGTTGTTTACAGTCCTATTTTGCAGTTGCACTCAAACTGTCAACAAGTACATTCTCTACAACAACGAAACGGGCGAAGAGATTCCTCTCTACAAATCGGCACAAGAGGGCTCTGTCGCCGTCAAACACGTTGAGTCAAACACAGAATGTTTCCTCCGTGATGTCAAGGTTGGAGATACCGATATGGCAAAAGTCGGTTTTTCGGATGGTAGCGGTGTTTACAACAAAGAGTTAGACTACTTTGTAGACAACGATTTTGTGTTCCGCCAAAAACTCAGACACAGAGTGCATTGGAATTACAGCGAGGATATCACAATGGATAGTGCGTTGATTCTCTTTGATCTTGCCGACGAGTTGCAAGAGTCCCTCTTTCACTACCAATGTTCACCGGCATTGACCACACTACTGCTATTGATATGTATGTTAGCTTGTGGCATACTAATCTCTTTTGCTTCGGATGTTAAGAACGACACTCGTTTTAACCACAAATTTATACTTCCTACCCTTCTTGTTTTCCTCCTTGTGATGGGACTGGAATTTGTCAACTACCTCGTGTTGGGCGGTGGATATGTCGACTTCCTGAAATGGGATTGGCTGTACAACGATTGGGAGATGCTTTGGGACGTTCTCGGTTTCTGCCTGCGATTGGTGGTTACGATTGCTCTGGTTGCCCTCGCAGCCATACTTCCACCTGCCTTAGGACACCTCCTTGCCCACCACACAAAGGCCAAGGACGACACCGTGTCGGTAATCATAAACCTTGTAATTACAGCAGTGGCCTATGTTGGCACAGCATTGGCATATTTTATGGAAAGCGACGAATTCCTTTTGGGTGTCGCAATCACCGTAGGTGTAGTCTCTTTGTTCAACGCCATTTGGGGCTTGTGCAAAGGCAACAAGTGGGCCATTGTGTTCATCTTCTTCCCTCTCTTCTATCTCATTACTGCCGAGGCACTTTTCAAGCTTCTTGGCGTACTGATAGCAATGTTGGTAATTGTGGGCATTGTTGCTCTCGTTGGCATAGGCTCAATGCTCAACCCCATATCTCTCAGGGGCAGACGCAGCAACTCTATGGTCATCAATGGCGAAGAGGTGGAGGAAGTTACAGCCAGCGATGGTTACAGCAACGTCTATCAATCCAAATCGTCGGGCAATAAATATGGTACCCACAACGGCCAAGATTTTGTTCAATTCTAACATAGCTAACACCTCCACGAAAATATGCTCCACGAAAAACACATAACCCTCTCCGAATTACTCGCCGACGTGCGTCGCACGTTGGCCGAGAGGTTCCCGTTGGGAGTGTGGATATGTGCCGAGGTGGGCGAAATAAAGGAAAATCGCTACTCCGGCCACTGCTATATGGAACTTATCGAGAAGGGCGACACCGATGGTACGCCCAAAGCCAAAGCCTCCGCAGCTGTGTGGAGAAGTCGTTGGGGTATGCTCTCGGCCCACTTCCGAGCAGCCACAGGAGAGCCACTTTCGGCCGGTATGAAGGTACTCCTGAAAGTGAGCGTTACGTTCCACGAGTCCTATGGATTGTCGCTTGTGGTGAGCGACATCGACCCCGCCTACACCATTGGCGAGCAGGAGCAGCGTCGTCGGCAAACCATTGAACAGTTAACCGCCGAAGGGGTCATTGACCTCAACAAAACCCTTGATTTTCCCACTGTCATTCAGCGTATTGCGGTCATCTCGTCCGCCACAGCCGCCGGCTATCAGGACTTTATGAACCACCTTGCTGCCTCGCCCTATCGCATTGAGGCTACCCTCTTTGAGGCCATAGTGCAGGGTGCGGCTGCCGAGCAGAGCATTATTGATGCACTCGGCCGTGTAGCCGACCGTGAGGAGGAGTTCGACGCTGTGGCCATACTGCGAGGTGGTGGCTCCCAGAGCGACTTGGGATGTTTCAACGCCTATCCCCTATCGGCCCACATTGCACAGTTTCCGCTCCCCATACTCACGGGCATAGGCCACGACAAGGACACCTCCGTTGCCGACCTTGTGGCCCACACCGCCCTGAAAACTCCCACTGCTGTTGCCGACTTTTTGGTAGAGCGCATCACGGGTTACCACTCGGAGGTTGAATATGCCTACGAGCGTATCCTCACCGCCTCCTCTGCCCTACTCGAAAGTCATCGCACACGCTTGGAGCGCAACAA
>JBGUSZ010000043.1:0-54197 GCA_045132795.1 Tidjanibacter sp.
CATCACGGTCTCTTGTGCCGAGTAGGAGAAGTCGAGGTCTTTGGTTGCAAGGTTGATGGTGTTGGCATTAATGTTGAACTCCACGAGGTTGGTAGCCTGGTTGGAGCAGACAGCCACACGCTTGATTGCGTTGAGCAACTCCACCCTGTCAACGATGACCTTATTGGGGTTAGCGGCGGGAATCACAGCGTTGTAGTTGGGATATACACCCTCAATCAGACGGCACACGAGGGTGCTGCCCGAGAGGTTGAACACCACGTTCTTCTTGTCGAACGACACCTTCACGGCCTCCTCCTCTTTGAGTAGGATGGAGCGCAACAGGTTAGAGGGTTTCTTGGGCAGGATGAACGACGAAGCGGCTGCCACCTCTGCCTGTGCATTGTACTTAACGAGCTTGTGAGCATCGGTAGCCACAAAGGTAACCTCGCCCTCGGCGATGTTCACATAGATACCGTTCATAATGGGGCGGAGGTGGTCGTCGGCAGTGGCGAAGATGGTCTTGTTGATACCGCCAATCATCATATCCACATCCATCTCAACCTCCGATTTCTCCTCGCCGAGTTCGGGGAGTGCGGGGTAACCCAGACCGGATGTTCCGGGGATTTTGAGCGAGCCGCTCTTCCAGCTCACGGTAATCTCCCAGGTGTTCTCGTCAGCCTCGATGGTGAGTGGCTGCTCGGAGAACTCCTTCAAAGAGTCGAGCATCAGCTTCACGGGTGCAGCGATGGTGCCCTCCCTCTCCACGCTATCCACAGCCACGGTGGTGATGAGGGTGGTTTCGAGGTCGGAGGCGGTAACTTTCAGGATACCGTCTTTGAGGTCGAAGAGGAAATAGTCCAAAATGGGGAGTGTGTTTTTGTTGCTCACCACTTTACCGGTTGTCGACAGAGTCGAGAGCAGAGCCGAAGAAGAGATTGTAAATTTCATAACCGTTTGATTTATATTATTTTATGTTTGTATTTTTCTTTTCTTGTTCACAATGGTTTACACCATTGCCAATCTAACCTCCAAAGATACAAAATAAAATTGAAAATGGAAAGTGGAAAATTGAAAATTAGTTTAAAAGAGCAAAGCCCTCAACGTCTTTGGGGGCTTGTTGAGGGCTTTGTTGGCTCCGATTAAACAGAGTGTAGTTTTTATTCTTTATTGAAGAGGTCCACAAACCACTGCGGGGCGTGGCAGGGGCGACGGGTGGTGGTGTTCACAAAGACCAGCTCCACGAAGCCCGTGTTTATCAACTCGCCCGCCTCGTTGCGTATCTCGTGGTCGAAGCGGATTCTTGCGCCAGTTATCTCGTTCATCTTACACTTGATGGTCAGCAGGTCGTCATATCGTGCGGGGGTGAAAAACTTCATACCCACCTCCCTGACGGGCATCATCACACCCTTATCCTCCATCATTTTGTAGCTGGCACCCATCTGTCGGAGCAACTCGGTGCGTGCATACTCATAGTAGACGGGGTAGTTGGAGTGGTGTACAAACCCCATCTGGTCAGTTTCCTTGTAGCGCACTCGGAGCGTTATATCTTTTTCGTAAACAACCATAAGTCAAAACGTTTGTCGTTGTGTTTAATTTTCCTCATCGGGGAGCCTTTCGAGGAATGTGATGCGTACCTCATCCCTAATGGTGCGGCCACTTTCGAGCCTTATGCCACACTCTTCATCTCTCTCCAAGATGTCCTTCTCGCCAGCCACGTCCACCAAATAGCGGCCCACGGGAGGCATCATTTTGTTGGTCATCAGGTGTGCCAAACAACCCCTCTCAACCGTTGAGGTTACAAAGTAGCGGTGGCCCAACATTGCAGCAGCGCCATCCAGGTCGCCCTCGGCCAGCAGCCCCCTGATTATGGTCGAGCTAATCTTGCCACCATCCATTGTGAGTGCCGAACAGCGCACCACATCGAAACCATAGAGTTCGCCCAAACGCTCGAAGTGGTTGCTGGGTGTTTGCCTACCGTCGCTACCGAAGCGGTGGTTGTAGCCCACAACGAGGGTGTGGAGGTGTAGTCGGTCCACCAAAAAGTCCCTCACAAACTCCTCCGCAGTGCGCGCAGCGATGTTGGGCGAGAAGCGTGCCACGATGAGGTGGTCCACGCCTGCCTCTTCGAGGAGTGCTATTTTTTCGGGTGCGGTGGAGAGTATCTCCACATTGCCACCACCGGGCAGTATCTCTCGTGGGTGGGGCGAGAAGGTAACAACCACACTGCTGCCGCCCACCTCTTGTGCCACCTCTTTCACCCTGCGCAACATCACAAGGTGTCCGGAGTGAACGCCATCGAAGGAGCCGATGGTTACCACCGGTCGGAGGATACCCTCTATGTTGTCGTCAAAACTATAATGTACCTGCATACCGTCTACCGTCTATCGTCTACCGTCTACCGTCTACCGTCAACCGACTTTTGAATTTCTCAATTCTCCTCCTGCTCTTTCACGAAGTATGCCACCTTCTCCAAGAGGGTTGTGATGTCGTAGTTTTCCACCACAATACCGAGTGGGAAGTTGAGTGGCTTGGAGGTGAAGTTGAGCACACCTTTGATACCTGCATTCACGATGGGCAGCACCGTCTCTTCGGCCTGACTGGTGGGGCAGGATAGGATGACAATGTTGATATCCAGGTCCTCCACCTTTTGGGCAAAATCCTCCATCGAGAAACAGGGGATGTCGTCAATGAAAGAGCCCACCTTACTCTCGTCCACATCAAAGGAGGCCACAATTTTGAGTTTGAGGCCCTTGCCGTTGAAATACTTGGTTATGGCCTGACCGAGGTGTCCCATACCGATAACGCCGATGTTCATCGGGGCTTCGGAGTCGAGGATGTCGCTGATGAAATCGGCCAACACGCTCACGTCATAGCCCTTTTTGGTATCGCTCGAAAAGCCAATGAGCATCAAATCACGCCTTACTTGCACAGCGGTAAGACCGTGGATGCCGGCCAGAACGTGTGAGAATATGTGGGTGATACCCTGCTTTTGACAACGGAGCAGTGTGCGCCTGTATTCGCTCAACCTTTCTACGGTTTTTTCGGGCAATGACTGAATATCCGACATATAATTTTCTGCTTTGAGTTTTTGTTATTTGGCCCAAAGATAATAATTTTGCTCGAAATTTAACAAACTTGCTATGATAAAAGGAGCAATATTCGATATGGATGGCGTGCTGGTGAACAATATGGGTGTTCACTTTGAGGCCTTTGCGGAGATGGGACGCCGCTACAACATCTCTGCCGAGCCGGGTAAGGATTTCAGCCACCTCAACGGACGAGGTAACGAGGATATCATCACGGCACTCTTCCCCGAGTGGCTTGTGAAGGAGAAGGGCGTTGATGGTCTGGCTGCCGAGAAGGAGGCTGTCTACCGTGAGATTTATGCTCCCAAAATCCGCCCTGCCAATGGTCTGGTGGAGTTCCTTGCTCGCCTGAAAGAGGAGGGTTTTGTGTGTGCTGTGGGCTCGTCGGGACCGAAGGATAATGTGGAGTTTGTGTTGGATAAGTGCGGCATTAGCGACTACTTCGATGTGCGCATCAGTGGCGATATGGTTACCCGCTGCAAGCCCGACCCCGAAATATTCCTCACTGCGGCCTCCAAGTTGGGCCTTGCGCCGGAGGAGTGTGTGGTCTTTGAGGATGCCGTTGCGGGTGTTGCTGCTGCGAGGGCTGCGGGTATGAAGGTGGTTGCCATTGCCTCCACCCACACCGCCGAGGAACTTGCCGCCCACACCTCTCCCGACTTGATAGTCAAGGACTTTTCCGAGCTTTAACGTCGGTTGACGGTCGTCGGTTGACGAAAATAAACAGCCCCCTTCGGAGCCGAAGGGGGCTATTATTTTATTTGAGCCATTGCTCAAAGAATTCTCCCACGGTGGCTTGTGCTTCGGAGCCGAAGTAGTGTGGCGAGGGCCACATTATCCACCTCAAATTATCCCCTACGCCCCTGCTTTGCCACACCTTTTCCATCTTTTGGTAGGCCTCTTCCACGCCCTGCGGGAAGAGTTTATCCTTTGCGCCAGAGATGAAGAGTGCCGGCTTGGGGCAGGAGAGCGAGGCCACATCGGGGTTGTCCAACCAACGAGAGAGCATTGGCACCTGCATCGAGAAGGCCGAGCCTCCTTTGAGTTCGTTGTTGCCCTGTGCGAGTAGTGCGTGGGATGTTGCCATCCAACACACGGGGGCAAATGCCGCCACTTTGTCGCTCAGCGCAGCGGCCATCCACGCCCTGTGTCCGCCCATCGAGTGGCCATAGACACCAATGCGCTGTGGGTCTACAAAGTTCTGTGCTGCAAGCCATTCGATACTCCTCAGGTCATCCCAAGTGATGAGGCCCACAAGGGTTGTCCCTAACTTCAAACAGTTGGATGCGAGGGCCTGCTGGGTGTCATATTTGGTCTGCCTTCCATCCTCTCCCTCGCCACGATTACCCCACATCAGGGCGTCGATGGCCAGCACCACAAAACCCTCGGCGGCATAACGGTCGCCAGTGAAAATGCCGTCGTAGTTCTTTGCGGCCCACGCCTCGGCATCCCTGATGACCTCTTCGCTCTCGGCTATGGGGCGGATGACCTTCTCCTTACCAATGGAGAACTTGGCTCCGTGGTCGTGGAGTGCCACGAGCGCAGGGTGTGGCCCTGCGGTGTCGGGCACCAAAAGGTAGGCCCGTATGAGGTTGCCTTCGGAAATTTCAAACTCTATTTTGTGGGCCTTGTAACCCTCCCTCTGTTCGGTGGCAAGGGTGGTGTAAGAGGTTGATGTTGGGGCTTTTGGCGGTAGGCCCATAAGGTCGAAAATCTTCTCTCGGCACTCGGTGCGCCAAGCCTCAAAATCGCCCTCGCTACTCCACGCCATAGGGTACTCCTGCTGTGGCTGCCACCCTCGTGGCAACCTACCCTCAACCTCCTGCGCCACAACACTGCTTACCGCAAGACTCAATAGTATCGTAAAGGCCAACCGTTTCATAAGGAAAATAACTAATTTTCCATTTTCAATTTTCCATTTTCAATTACAAAGTGTCCCTCAATGCCCTCCAAGAACTCCTTGCGGGTGCGGTCCGAGACGGGAGGGATGGTGCTTTGGGGCTGGCCTTTCTCGTCCCTTGTCATACCGAAGAACAACTCGGCAATTTCGAGGCTCTTGTCCAACTCATTCACAAGCTCCATACGTCCGTTGGGCAGTGCGAGCGAGTAGATGAGGTGCTCCAAGTATTGGAAATTATCAACCAACTCGTCGGCTATGTAGTCCTGCTGACGGTCGGGGAAGGTGAAGAAGTAGTAGAGTTTTTGGGTGATGTCGTGGGCGAAATCCCTTGCGAGTGCATCACCTTTGGCGGTGTCGCCTGCGGCATAGTAGGCGTCAATGTAGGAGAATGATTGGTAGCCGTGGGGCACCTGCGAGAAGGGAATCTCCTCCAAGCCTCGGTCGAGCACCTCCACCGCTTTCTCCTTTTCGCCACGGGCAGCCAACGCCTCGGCCAGACGAGCAAAGCCGCCACGAATCTGGGTGGAGTTGATGTTGTAGCGCGAGAAGTTGTCGATATAGACACCCTCGTCCTTGATGTTGCCGTAGCGATAGAGGTTCATAATGTTGTTGTAGAGAACGTCGGCATCCACACGTCCCATTGTGGCGAAACTCTCCACGGGGGTTTTGATGGGCACCAGACGGTAGCCAAAGCCGTCGTATTGGAGGTAGTCCTGCAAGCCGAGGTTTTTCATCAGGGTGGGCTGTACAAAGTAGATGGGCCTCTTCCAGTCGAAGTGGGCCAGCAGGTCCAAAATCATCACCTCGGGCTTTTCGAGCGTGTTGCCCTTGATGTCCAATTCGAGCGTGTCGAGCATAAGGTGTGCATCCTCGGGCTTGACAATGCCCGCCTCGATGGCGTTCTGCTTGTTCACGGGGAGTGCAATTTTGTGCTGTGGCAGGAAGTCGAAGGCCATATCTCCGTAGTAGAGTTTGGTGCCTCGGGCCTCGCTGCGCACGATGTCCATAGCCTGACCGATGGGTACTCGGTAGTCGACCACATCCTCCACAAAGATGTAGTCGTTGGCATACATATATTTCTCCTTCGGGAACGAGAAAGGCACGGGCTCCGAGTCGTTGTATTTGGCCTTCATCTGCTCGATATACCAACCGCCACCGAGGTAGCTCTGGTTCATAATCCTCACGTCGGGCCTCACACCCTCCACCTCCTGATTGTACCACATCGGGAAGGTGTCGTTGTCGCCAAAGTTGATGACTATGGAGTTGGGCAGTGCGGTGGAGAGATAGTTGTAGCCCATATCCCTCATAACATAGCGACCGCTGCGGTCGTGGTCGTCCCAGTTCTCGGCACAGAGGATGGTGGGGACGCTCATACATACCACCGTGGCCACCACAGCGGGTGCTTTGCTGTTCTTCTTCCACACCTTCGAGAGCCACTCCCAAACGGCTACCACGCCCATACCTATCCACATACAGAAGGCATAGAACGAGCCGGCATAGACGTAGTCCCTCTCACGAGGCTCCCCCGGGGGCGAGTTGAAATATACCACCAACGCCACGCCCATCATAATGAACAACCACATCACCACCGTAAAGTAGCGTGGGTTTTTGCCCAACTGCCACATTAGGCCGATGATGCCCAAGATGAAGGGAAGGAAGTAATAGGTATTGCGGCCCTTGTTGTTCTTCATACTATCGGGCAGGTTGTCCTGCGGGCCGAGCATAGCCTCGTCAATGAACTTAATGCCCGACAACCACTGGCCATCGGTAATCTCGCCCACGCTCTGGTTGTCGCTCTGACGACCTACGAAGTTCCACAGGAAATATCGCCAATACATAAAGTTGAGCTGGTAGTTGAAGAAGTATCGTAGGTTTTCGCCAAAGGTGGGCACCTCGTATGCCTCGCCATTGTAGCGAATCTTCTTGCGGCCCTCCACTGCTCCCCACGACTTGTAGCCCTCAATGTGGGTATCCTTGCTGGACCACATACGGGGGAAGAGCATCTTGAACTCGTCGGGATATTTGTAGCCACCGACGGTCTGCTCGCCAACATACTTTCCTTTTTCGTTCACATAGTACTTTGTGCGGTAGGTTACGTCCGTAATGGGCGCAGCATACGACACGCCCGACAAGATGGGCTGTGCCTCATACTGCTCACGGTTGAGCAGATAGAGTAGGGCATAGGGGTTGTCGGGGTGGTTGGAGTTCATCGGCGGGTTGGCACTCGCACGGATGATTACCGAAGCGTAGGAAGAGTAGCCGATGAGGATAACCGTGAGGCACGTTACAATCAGATTGGCCAACTTTTTGCCCCTCTTCTGGGTGTACCAAATGGCCACTCCGAGGGCGACGAAAAGCAGGATAACGTATATCGCAAAGCCCACATTGACGGGCGCACCTGCGCCGTTGAGCATACGGTCAAACCACGCACCAATCTGGGTGGTGTAGGGAATGACGATGGAGTTGACAAACAGAATGAGCACTCCACTCAGTGCGGTCATCTTCACAAGGCCCCAAGGGGTAACGGTGGGAGTCTTGCGGAAGTAGTAGACAAAGACCAACGCAGGGATGGTCAGCAGGTTGAGGATGTGAACACCAATCGAGAGGCCCATAAGGTAGGCAATAAGTACAAGCCACCTCTCGTTACCCTTCTGGTCGGCCACGTTCTCCCATTTGAGGATGGCCCAAAAGACCGCCGCCGTGAACAACGACGAGAGGGCATAGACCTCCGCCTCCACTGCCGAGAACCAAAAGGTGTCCGTGAAAGTGTAAGCCAACGCACCCACAAGGCCGGCACCCATAATGGTGATGAGCTTACCACCTTTGGGCTCCTCCTCCCTGCGGCACAACATACGGCGCACAATGTGGGTGATGCTCCAAAAGAGGAACAGGATGGTGGCAGCCGAAGCCAAGCAGGAGGAGATGTTGACCATAAGTGCTACCTTCTCCACGTTGCCAAAGGCAAATTGGGAGAAGAAGTTGGCAATCATCATAAAGAGTGGTGCACCGGGAGGGTGGCCCACTTCGAGTTTGTAGGATGTGGGGATAAACTCGCCACAGTCCCAGAAGCTTGCGCTGGGCTCGGTGGTGAGGATATAGACCACGGCAGAGATGGCAAATGTGAGCCATCCGAGTAGGTTGTTTATTCGATTATATTGCTTCATACTTCTTTCAAACGTATTAAATGACATATAATTTTGCAAAGTTAAAAAAATAATGAGTATTTTTACAACCTCAAACAACTATAAACACAATACTATGGATACAAAGTTGATGCTATATAACACTCTCACACGCCGAAAAGAGGTCTTTACTCCTCTCAACGAGGGCCGTGTGGGTATGTATGTTTGCGGCCCTACGGTCTATGGCGATCCCCACTTGGGACACACTCGCCCCGCAATTACCTTCGACCTGCTGTTCCGCTACCTCACATCGCTGGGCTACAAGGTGCGCTATGTGCGTAACATCACCGACGTGGGCCACCTCGAACACGATGCCGACGAGGGCGAGGACAAAATCAGCAAAAAGGCTCGCCTCGAACAGCTCGAACCTATGGAGGTGGCGCAGTACTACACCAACCGCTACCATACCTTTATGGATAAGTTGGGCGTTCTGCCTCCCTCGATTGAGCCACACGCCAGCGGCCACATCATCGAACAGATTGCCCTCGTGCAGCGCATCCTCGATGCAGGCTATGCCTACGAGAGCAACGGCTCGATTTATTTCGACGTAACCAAGTACAACGATAAGTTCCACTATGGTAAACTCTCGGGCCGTAACCTCGACGACGTGCTGGTGGGTACCCGTGAGATTGACGGCCAGAGCGACAAGCGTAACTCCTACGACTTTGCCCTCTGGAAGAAGGCACAGCCCGAACACATTATGCGTTGGCCCTCGCCGTGGAGCGATGGTTTCCCTGGGTGGCACTTGGAGTGTACGGCAATGAGTACCAAGTATTTGGGCGAGCAGTTCGACATCCACGGTGGCGGTATGGACCTTATGTTCCCCCACCACGAGTGCGAGATTGCCCAATCGTGTGCTTCGCAGGGTAACGACTCGGCCCGTTATTGGATGCACAACAATATGATTACCATCGGTGGCCAGAAGATGGGTAAGTCGCTGGGTAACTTCATCACCCTCGAACAACTCTTCAATGGCACCCACGACAAACTCGAACAGGCCTATTCGCCTATGACCGTGAGGTTCTTCATCCTCCAAGCTCACTATCGCTCCACCCTCGATTTCTCCAACGAGGCGTTGAAGGCGGCCGAGAAGGGCTACGAGAGGTTGATGAAGGCTGTGGAAGCGTTGGATGGCTTGAAGGCTTCGGAGCAGTCGAGTGTGGATGTTGCCGACCTGCGTGGTCGCTGCGAGGAGGCTATGAACGACGACCTCTCGTCGCCTATGGTCATCAGTGCGCTGTTTGATTGGGTGCGCATCATCAACCAGATTGCCGCAGGCGAGCAGACCATCAGTGCCGACGACTTGGCCGAACTGAAACGTGTGATTAACCTCTATGTGTTTGACATTCTTGGACTTCGCAACGAGCGTGCAGAGGGTGCCGACGATAAGATTGCGCCCCTGATGGAGATGATTCTCGAAATCCGCCGCAATGCGAAAGCCAACAAGGATTGGCCCACTGCCGACCTCATCCGTAATCGCCTTGGCGAGGCTGGTATCCGTGTCAAGGACAACAAGGACGGCTCGGTAGATTGGGAACTTATTTAGCGGCCAACGGCTAACGGTCAGCAGTCAGCCGACCTCAAAAAGAAAAACTCTCGGGTATTGTTCACACCCGAGAGTTTTTTTGTGGTTTTCTACCTTATTTCTTATGTGTCATAATGTCGAGAATCATCTTGTCGGTTTCGAGCATACCCCGTGAGCCGATGCTTGTGAGGTTGAGAATCGAACGGTCCACGTCGTCGTCCACAATACCCTCATAGGAGGTGACGCAGTGGTGTTCAATGGCCATCGTGGCTGCCATCACAGCCGTGGATACCGCACTCGACAGTTTGAGTGCACAGCTCGGCTTGGCTCCGTCGCAAATCATACCCGTAAGCGTTGCCACCATATTCTTCACAGCCATAGCAACCTCCTGGTAGCCTCCACCCATCAGGTATGTAATACCGCAACTCGAACCCGTTGAGGCCACCACACAACCACACAGGGCCGACAATCGTCCGAGGCTCTGTTTGATATAGATGACGGTGAGGTGGGAGAGAATGAGCGCACGCACCACCTGCTCCTCGCCATACCCCATATCCTCGGCATAGACCACCACGGGAAGGGTGGAAACGATGCCTTGGTTACCACTACCCGAGTTGCTCATCACGGGTATCTTGGCACCGCCCATACGAGCATCGCACGCAGCCGATGTGTAGGAAATCATATGAGAGAGAGGAGTGTTTCCGATGATGTTTTGGCCCAGAGGGGAGTTTTGCAGTGTACGTCCCAGACAGTGTCCCCACTCGCCACGCAACGACTCGTCGGCGGCTGCCTTGTTGAGCCTGCGTGCTTCGAGGATGAACTCCAACTCCTCCAACGGACTCTCGGTGGCATACTCCCACACGGTGTGCAGATTGAGCGAGAGGGGCTTGTTGTCGCCCTTCTCAGACACAGCCTCGGTATGCTTGGTGGCGAGCACCTCGCCATTGCGCTCGATGTGTACAAAGTTGGTGTGCGCCCCGGAGATTATGGCGGTGGCTTTGTTACCCTCGCCCTCGGCCACAACCTCAATGTAGAGCATATCGCAACCGCCCTCTTTGAGTGCCACAGTGATACGTCCCTCGTCAATCATAGCCCTGCCTTTGGCAACGGCTTCGGGGCACACATCACGCAACACTTCGAGTCCATACTCGCTCTTGCCCACCACGGCACCCAGAGCGATGGCTATGGGTAGGCCAATCATATCCGTACCGGGGATGCCCACACCCATTGCGTTTTTGAGCACATTGGGGCTGAGCAGCACGGTGATTTTTTCGGGCAAGAGGCCGAGAGTTTCGGTGGCTCGTGCCGTACACAGCGACACGGCAATAGGCTCTGTACACCCCATTGCGGGCACTACCTCTTGTTGTATGAGGGCCTTGATGGCCTTGCGACACTCTGTGGATAACATATTGTGTGATGTTTGGTTGCTTTTTGATTGTGCCAAAGGTACGAAAAGAAAACGGAAATTTGTATATTTGTCCATTCAAATAAACCATTAGACTATGAAATACGCACTTATTTCCACCGAAAAGGGTGATATGAAGGTTGAGCTCTACGAGAAAGAGACTCCCATCACCGTTGACAACTTTGTGAAACTTGCCACTTCGAGGTTCTACGACGGCCTCACTTTCCACCGTGTCATTCCCGACTTTGTTATTCAGGGCGGTTGCCCCATTGGTAACGGCGCAGGTGGCCCCGGCTATTCGATTCCTTGTGAGACCTCGGCCGAGCGTCAGTACCACGATAGGGGAGTGCTCTCGATGGCCCACAGGGGTAGGAACACGGGTGGTTCGCAGTTCTTCATCTGCCACAACCGTATGAACACCCAGCACCTCGACGGTGTCCACACCTGCTTCGGTAAGGTGGTGGAGGGCGTGGATGTGATTGACGACATCCGCCCCGGCGACCTCATCTTCTCCATTACCATCAGCGAGGAGTAAATTAGTTTGGGAATTAAGTGGAGTTAATTTATAGTGCGCCGCAGGCACCATAATTTTCAATTTTCCATTTTCAATTTTCCATTTAATTTTTTCTTTCTGCCCCTTTAAGTTACAAACTATGAAACGTCTTTCAACTGCAATCTTCGCCCTGCTGTGTGCCCTTGTGGTGGCATTTGCGCAGGAGCCGACCAAAGTGTTCTCGCCCGAGGTGCACCCCGACGGCAGTGTTACCTTCCGCTACACCTCCTCCAAGGCCGAGAGTGTCAAGGTGGTGGGAGATTTTGTGCGCCGTCCGCTGGTTATGACCAAGGGCGAAAAGGGGGTGTGGAGTGTAACCACCGAGCCACTCCCCAGCGAACTCTACCACTACCGCTTCAATGTGGACGGACGTATGGTGATGGACCCCAACAACCTATACGTCATCCGCAACGTGGCCGACTTCTACCCATTCTTCATTGTGGGTGGCGGTAAGGCCGACGACTATATGGTCCACAACGTGCCCCACGGCACACTCTCCAAGGTGTGGTACCCTTCGCCCACGCTGGGTATGGATAGGCGTATGAGCGTCTACACACCTGCGGGCTACGAGAAGGGTAAGGGCCGCTACCCTGTGCTATATCTTTTGCACGGAATGGGTGGCGACGAGGATTGCTGGCAGGAGTTTGGCCGTGCTGTGCAGATTCTCGACAACCTCATTGCCGAGGGGCGTGCGGTGCCTATGATTGTGGTTATGCCCAATGGCAACACTGCACACAAGTCTGCGCCGGGACAGAGCGACGAGGGTATGTATAAACCCTATTTTGGAGGCTCTATGGATGGCTCCTTTGAGGCTTCGTTTGGCGACATTGTGCGCTATGTGGAGAGCCACTACCGTGTGGTGCGCAAACCCTCTGCTCGTGCCGTTGCGGGCCTTTCGATGGGTGGTGGCCACTCGCTGTGCCTTGCGGCCAACAACCCGGGGATGTTTGATTATGTGGGCCTCTTTTCGCCTGCGGTGAAACCCCGTATGGAGTCGCCCACCTATGAGAACTTGGACACCAAGATTGCCTCTATGTTTGCCAAGAATCCCAAACTCTTCTATGTCGCCATTGGTGATGACGACTACCTTATGGAGGAGAATGTGGAGTTCCGCCGTATGTTGGAAGAGAAGGGCTACCCACACCACTATAACCTCACCGATGGAGCCCACAAGTGGAACGTCTGGCGAGATTATCTGGTGGACCTGCTACCACGACTTTTCAAATAGAACAAAAGAAGAGCCTACGAGTGTTCGTAGGCTCTTCTTTTGTCGTCGACCGTCCACCGTCCACCGTCGACCGTCCACCGTCGACCGTCGACCGTCGACCGTCCAACGGCAGCATACCCCTCAGTCGCTATGCGACAGCTCCCCTACCTTAGGGGAGCAACATTCCCTTTCTGCCCTTTCTGCTCTTTCTGCCCTTTCTGCTCTTGACATTAGTCGACCGTCAAGAATCAAGTCTATTCCACTCTCACCCAATCGATGTCCATACGGCTGTGGTCGTTTTTCTTGCCGCTGGTTACGGCAAACAGACCCCACTTGGCTCCAATCCACACGCCCTCCTTGGCGGTGAACTCCTCCCACAGCGGCTCCCAACGCTTGCCGTTCAGCGAGTAGAAGAACCTACACTTGGCGCCCTCTACAATCTCCACACGCAGCCACATCCACTCCTTGGGGGTGATGTTTTTCTCCTCCACAACTCGCTCGCCCAAGCCCTTGTCGGCACCCTTGCAGATGGTCTGCACAAGGCGCAACTTACCATCGCTCCTCACCAGCGAGATGGTGGCGTAGTCCCTGCCGTGGATAATCATACCTGCGCGGTCGCCATCCACACCGGCGGTGAAACGTACCTTGGCAGTGATGGTCTGCTTGGGTGCGGTAATCTTCTGTGCAATGATGTTTTGTGCTTCATAGATGTTGTCGTAGGGGCGGCAGTTGAGGCGTAGGAAACCCTCGGGGGAGAGCATTGCCCAATCCCTCTGTGGGTGGCTGCCATACCACTGCCATTGCAAGCCCAACTTACTATCGTTGAACTCGTCGCCCTCGGTGGGGGTGCATATCTTGGTAGGCACGTTGGAGTGTGGCTTGCGATAGGTGCTCACAGGCTCGCCAATGCCGTCTTTGTTGCTATCCACACCCATTGTGCACCACCCGTCGGCGGTCCACTCCATAGGTTGGAGGTGTACCACACGCCCGTAGGCATACCTATCCTCGAAGTGCAGAAACCAACTGTCGCCTGAGGTATCCTCCACCCAGCCGCCCTGGTGTGGGCCGTGGATGTCGGTACCTCCCTGATGCAGCACCTTGCGCCACTCATACTTACCCAGCGGCTCACGTGAGCGCAGCACCAACTGCCAACCCTCCTTCACACCGCCTGCGGGTGCGAAGATGTAGTACCAACCGTTGCGTTTGTAGAACTTGGGGCCCTCCACGGTGGGGTGGTCGCCGTGGCCGTCGAAGAGGAGCACCTCCTCGCCAATAAGGCTCCTACCATCGGGCGACATCTCCGAGGCCGACAGTATGCTCTTGATGCCCGACCTGCTGCCTGCCCAAGCGTGTACAAGGTAGGCCCTGCCGTCGTCGTCCCACAGTGGGCAGGCGTCAATCATACCTTTGCCCTCCCACACAAGGTGCGGAGTGCTCCACTCGCCCCTCGGGTCGGTGGCGCAGGTCATATAGACACCCGTGTCGGGGTCGCCCCAATAGATGTAGTAGAGTCCGTTGTGGAACCTGATGGATGGCGCCCAGATGCCGTGGCCGTGCTGACGCTGCACCTCGTTGGGAATGAAACTCCTCACAGCACCCGCAAACTCCCAATTCACCAGGTCGGTGGAGTGGAGGATTTGGAGCGCGGGGATGCAGTCGAACGACGAGGAGGTCATCCAATAGTCGTCGCCCACACGGATAACGTCGGGGTCGGAGTAGTCGGCATAGAGAACGGGGTTTTTGTAGGTGCCATCCCCTTGGTCGGCCACCCACGTTTTGCTTACACCCTGGGCCCACGAGGTGGCACCCAGAGCAAGCATTGCGATTGCAAGTGTGGTGAGTTTTTTCATTGTTTGCAGATGTTTTTTTTGGGGGAAATGCTCTCCCATCGGGGAAGGGACGATTCCCTCTCAAAGGTAGCAACTAAATTTAGATTTTCCAAATTCGCTTCCATCAGGTCATCGTATTTGTTAAAAAATCACTATCTTTGTGCTAATCGGTGGGCCGATAGCTCTGCCTGCCATCAGAATTAACCAATGCTAATATCCTTATTATTATGAATCTTATGCGACACATTTTTGCAATGCTGCTCTTGTTCCCTTGCCTGCATTGCAATTGCTCTGCCTCCAACAAACCGGAGGATGACCTCCACTTTGAGGGTGGTACTAAGACCACCGAGGTGAAGGTCATATCCTACAATATCCGACTCAGCACAGGAAACGATGGCGATAATAGTTGGCAATACCGCAAGCAGGCATCGGTCAATATGATAAACACCGAACAGCCCACCCTTATCGGCTTTCAGGAGATGCTCTCCGACCAATGGAGCTACCTGCTCGAATCGCTTCCCAAGTATAAGATGATTGGTGTGGGACGTGATGATGGAGCGAAGGCGGGCGAGTATATGGCCATCTTCTACCACACCGACAAGGTGGAGCTTTTGGAGTGGGGCACCTTTTGGCTCTCGGAGACCCCCGATCTACCCTCGAAGGGGTGGGATGCCTCCTACAAGCGCACCTGCACTTGGGCCACATTCCGTAGCCTTGCCACAGGCACCACCTTTGCCCACTTCAACACCCACCTCGACCACCAGGGTGTGGTGGCACAGAAGGAGGGGTTGAGGCTGGTAGTGAATAAGATAAAGGAGCTTATCCCTGCGGATATGCCTGTTTTCCTCACCGGCGATTTCAACATTCCCACCGACAATGAGGCTTTTGCGATGTTGGATGGTGTACTCTTGGATGCACGCAAAACCTCCCCGGAGACCGACCAACGCGCCACCTACAATGCTTGGGGTAAGCGTGAGGCCACCATCGACCACATCTTTTTCAGAAAGGCTACTCCCTACATCTTCAAGGTGCTCCGCACAGAGAACTATGGTGCGCCCTACATTTCGGACCACTATCCCGTATCGCTTGTTGCTACGATAAAATAGAGTGGTGGGCAAAATCCAACTTGCTGAGATTACAAAACAAAGGCTTCAAGAACTCTCTTGAAGCCTTTGTTTTGTGTATTATGCCAAATGTTTTCCCTACTCTTTGCTGAGGCTTGTGGGTATCCAGTCCCAACGGAAGGCCTCCGAGCCGGTCTTGAAGGCAAAGATTTTCTCGGGCGTGTAGTCGGCCACCTGCTCGTCAGAGAGCTCATAGCTCCACTTAACCCTACCTTTGCGGTCGGCACCTTCGCCCGTGCAACCCCACTCGGCATAGAAGGAGTGCTCCTCGCGCCTGCGGTCGTTCCAATTGTGCCACCCTTCGGGACGTATGGCCGAGGGTAGCTCGCAGCCTATGAAGACCGTCTTTGCGGTCTGCTTCCAGGGCCTGCCGAGATAGAGTTTTTTCACTCCATCGGCGGCGGTTATGGTGCAGTTGCGGAAGACGTAACCATAGCGGTTGCGCTCGGTTGTGGAGGCAGCTGTGATGTAGGAGTCCTTTTTGCAATGTATTCTACAAGAGTCGAATAGGGCAATGGAGGGGCCGAAGATGAAGTCGGTTGTGCCCTCGATGTAACACCCCCTCAGGTAGAGCCTCGAAGCATAGCCTTTGGTGAAGAAGGTGTCTTGGTCGCCAAGCATACGGCAGCCTATAAACTCGATGCGGTCGCCACGAGTCTCCACCGCCACAGCTTGCCCCACCTCGCCTGCGTCGTTACAGATGGTGAGGTTTTCCACCACCACATCGTCGGCCTGCACCGAGAAGGTCCAAGTGTCGTAGGTGGTCATAACGTGCCCGTCGTTCTCCACGCGGCCCGTGTGGTCGTCCCACACGATTGTGGCCCCATCGTGCCCCACGATGTGCACCTTGTCCTTGTAGACATCCAACGTAACCTTCTCCCTGTACTCGCCCGCCTTTATCTCCACGGTGCGCCAAGTGGTTGGTTTCGAGGGGAGTGCATCAAAGCACTCCTGCACCGAGCGGTAGTCGCCCGACCCGTCGGCCGCCACCACCCAATGAATCTTCTCACTTGGAGCACACCCCGATAAAATTCCGGTTATTAGCAGAACTATTGCGCCCTGCCTAAAATTCTCAATTCTCAATTCTCAACTCTCAATTCTACAGCGTAACTCCGGTTTTGAATATCGCCACCTCTTTGAAGCCTGTCTCCTCGTGTTTCAAGAGCTCGCCATTGGCGGTAGCCAACACCTTATCGATGAAGCGGTTGAGTACCACGTCGGCATCCTCGTCCTCCACGAGTGTACCTGCGTTGAAATCTATCCAACACTGCTTGAACTCATAGAGTCGGCTGTTGGTCGAAATCTTCATCGTGGGAACAAAGCTGCCAAAGGGAGTACCCCTACCCGTTGTGAACAACACCATCTGGCAGCCACTCAGAGCCAATGCCGATGACGCTACAAGGTCGTTGCCGGGGGCCTGCAATAGGTTGAGTCCGTTGCGTTTAACCCTATCGGTGTAGTCCAGCACGTCAACCACAGTAGCCGCACCGCCCTTCTGCACACAACCGAGAGATTTCTCTTCGAGGGTTGTGATACCGCCCTTCTTGTTACCCGGCGAGGGGTTCTCATAGATGGGCTGGTCGTAGCGTTTGAAGTAGTCCTTGAAGTCGTTGATAAGGCTCACGGTCTGGTCGAAAATAGCCTTGTTCTCCGAACGGTCCATCAGTATCGTCTCCGCACCGAACATCTCGGGGACCTCTGTGAGGATGGTTGTGCCGCCCTGTGCGATGAGCCAATCGGAGAAGAGGCCCACCAAGGGGTTGGCCGTAATGCCCGAAAAGCCGTCGCTACCGCCACATTTCAGACCTATTTTCAGCTTCGAGAGAGGCTGTGGAGTGCGTACATCGTGGCGGGTAATCTCCACCAACTCGCCACACACCCTAACGCCCTTTTCAATTTCGTCCTCCACCTCTTGGGCAACGATAAACCTAACCCTCTCCTCGTCCCAAGTGCCAATCTCCTTTTGGAACTCGCTCACTTGGTTGTTCTCGCAACCGAGGCCCAACACGAGCACTGCGCCTGCGTTGGGGTGGTGTACCATATCGGCCAAAGCCTTGCGTGTATTTATGTGGTCCTCACCGAGTTGCGAGCAACCATAGGGGTGGGTGTAGACCCTCACGTCGTCCAGATGCGAGCAGTCCATCTCGGCCTTAACCCTCTTGACGATAGCCTCGGCCTGACCGTTCACACAGCCCACCGTGGGGATAATCCACAGCTCGTTGCGGATACCCATATCGCCATTTTTCCTTGCATAGCCCATCACCTTACGCTCGTCGGCAGGGTAGTGCTTGGGTGCGATTTTAGGCTCGTAGGCATACTCCAAATTGTCGTGTAGGTTGGTCTTCACGTTGTGGCTGTGAATCCACTCGCCCTTGACGATGGGGCGTGTTGCGTGGCCGATGGGGTAGCCATATTTAATCACATTCTCACCCTCGGCAATGTCGCACAGAGCCACCTTGTGTCCTTTGGCAACGTCCTCAACGAGAGTCACTTGTATGCCACCAACCTCCACCACTTCACCCTTTGTGAGGTCGTCCAGAGCGATGGCCACATTGTCGGCTTCGTTTATCTTCAAATAGCGTTTCATAGTGCTTTACCTCATAAAATTGGGGGAGTGGGAGGCCCCTATGTGTGCCACACACTCCCCTCGACTATTCTGTTGTTCCTTACAGTTTGCTTTTGATTTGCTCAATCACCTCGGCATACTCCTCCTCACTGAGGTAGGTCTGCTTGGGGTTCATTGCAAACACGCCGCCCCACTCGGCCTCGCCCTCATACTTGGGCACGATGTGCCAATGTGCGTGGCGCAGGGTGTCGGAGTAGGCTCCCCAATTGACCTTGTTGGGCGAGAAGGCTGCTTTGATGGCCTGTGCCGTGCGCCTAACGTCCAGCATAAAGCGCACAAAGTCTGCCTCGGGAATGTCGAATTGCTCGTTGACGTGGTCCTTGTAGGCCACCACGCACCTGCCCTTGTGGGTCTGCTCCTTGAAGAGATAGAGGGTTGACACGTCCAAGTCGCAAATCTTAATCATCAGCTCGTCCAGCACCGCCTTGTTGCGGCAGTACAGACATTTATCCAATTCCTCTGTCATAATATTATGCTCTCTTTTAGTGGGTTACGATGGCATACTACAACATCTTTTTCAGAGCCGCAGCCATACCCTCTGCCAAAATCACCTTCACATAGCCGGCAACCTTCTCCACGAAGGGTGCAACCTCGGTGAAGTCAACGGTCCAGATGTTCTTGTTCTCCACGATGGCCTTAACCGTTGCGTCCACATCCTCGCTGTTCCACACCTTCTGGATGAACTCAACGTGCTCGGCGGTGTCGTCGGGAGTGAAGTCAACCTTGCCGCTATACAGCGTCAGCAGTGCAGCAAACGTAAAGAGCTCCTTCTCGGCCACCTTGCCCGCCTTCTTCCAATTGTCCAACACGGTGGGGAAGTTGCGGGTCTCCCACTTACTGAGTGAGTTGAGCGAGATGGTTTTGAGCATATGGCGGATGTAGGGGTTGTAGAACCTCTCCAAGATACCGGCAGCAAAGGCCTTCAACTCCTCCTGGTCCTCCTCAATCATGGGGATAACCTCCTCGGCAACCATCGTGTTTACGAAGGCCTCCAAGTCGGCATTGTTGAATGCGTCCATAACGGTCTCGCAACCAATCTGCAAGCCGATGGGTACCATACCTGTGTGCGAGCCATTGAGGATGCGTACCTTCTTGTCCCTGAACTGCTTGATGGTGGGCATAAAGATAACGTGCAGACCTGCCTTGTCGAGTGGCAACCTGCGCTGTACCTCCTCATAACCGGGGCCACCGATAGCCCACAAGTGGTAGAACTCGGCCTTAACCACGAGGTTGTCGTCAAATCCCAACTCCTCCTTAATCTCGGCGATGTTCTCCCTGGGGAAGCCGGGAACGATGCGGTCAACGAGAGTGTCGCAGAAGTGGCAATACTTCTCCACCCACTCGATGAAATCCTCGCCCAACTTGTTGTACTCTGCGTGGCGCAAAACATACTCCCTCAGGGTGGAGCCGTTGTTCTCAATCAGCTCGCAGCAGATGATGCAGAGGCCCTTGGTAGGGTCGCCCTCGAAGTGTTTGAACCTCTTGTACAATAGGGCGGTCATCTTTGCGGGGTAGCTCTTGGGGGGCAGTGCCCACAGGTCGTCACCCTCCTCATAGCGGATACCTGCCTCGGTGGTGTTCGACACGGTGGCCTCCAACTCTGGCGAGAGGAAGATACGCTCGTATGCCTCATACTCCTCATAGGGGTTGATGGCACACTGTACACACTTCACCAGACGGATGTCCTTCACGGGTTTTTTGTCCTTCACGCCCTCCAAATAGACGTGGTAGAGGCAGTCTTGCTGCTCCAACATACCGGCCATACCCTTGTCGATGGGCTGCACGATAGCCACACCGTGGTTCATAATGCCGGCCTCGTTGGCCTTGTCAATCTGCCAATCCACAAAGGCACGCAGGAAGTTACCCTCGCCAAATTGCAATATCTTGATGGGGAGAACGGGTTTCTCCACGTTCTGTTTGTTGAGTGCTTTGAGTTCCATAGTATTATGGGTTATTTAGGTTGTGTATTTACGTTTAGAACTTGAAGTAGTTTTTGGCGTTGTAGTAGGAAATGTTCTCCACCATCTGACCGATGAAGTCCAACTCGCTTGCGGGCAGCAGGCCGTTCTCCACATCGTTACCAATGAGGTTACACAATGTCCTGCGGAAGTACTCGTGGCGGGGGTAGGAGAGGAAGCTGCGGCTGTCGGTCAACATACCCACAAATCTGCTGAGCAGACCCAACACCGAGAGGGCGTTCATCTGCTTCTCCATACCGTCCTTCTGATCGAGGAACCACCAGCCGCTACCGAACTGAATCTTGCCGGCACCGTAGCGACCATCCTGGAAGTTACCCAACATTGTGGCAATCATCTCGTTATCCCTGGGGTTGAGGTTGTAGATGATGGTCTTGGTGAGCTTGTCCTCCTTGTCGAGCATATTGAAGAACTTGGACATATTCTTTGCCACCGTGAAGTCGCCGATGGAGTCGAAACCGGTGTCGGGGCCGAGCTGTGCAAACATACGGCTGTTGTTATCACGGATTGCACCATAGTGGAACTGCTGTGTCCAACCGCTTGCGTGGTCCATAATGGCGAACTCCACCATCATTGCGGTCTTGTATTTCTTGGTCTCCTCGGGGGTGAGGGCCGTTCCGCCATATACTTTCTGGAAGAGAGCCTCCACCTCGCCGTGGGTGTAGTCCTCGGCATAGAACTCCTCGATACCGTGGTCCGACAGACGGCAACCAACGCTCTCGAAGAAGTTGTGGCGCACTTGGAGAGCCTCAATCACATCGTCGAAACACTTGATTTCCACACCACTAACCTCGGCCAAGCGGTCGATGTAGGCACGGAAGTTTGCGGGATTCTCAACGGCCATAGCCTTGTCGGGTCTCCACGTGGGCAACACCTTCACACCGAAGTTGTCCTGTGCACACTTGATGTGGTGCTCCAACGAGTCGATGGGGTCGTCGGTGGTGCAGACGGTCTCCACGTTGTAGTGCAACATCAGACCTCGTGCGGAACGCTCGGGTGTTTGGAGCATTGCGGAGCAGTGGTCGTAAATCTCACGAGCGGTTGTGGGGTTGAGGAGCTTATCCACACCGAAAGCGGTTTTCAGTTCGAGGTGGGTCCAGTGGTAGAGAGGGTTGCGCATAGTGTAGGGAACGGTCTCTGCCCACTTCTCGAACTTCTCCCAGTCGGTGGTGTCCTTGCCTGTGCAGAAACGCTCGTCGATACCATTGGTACGCATAGCCCTCCACTTGTAGTGGTCGCCTTCGAGCCACACTTTCGAGAGGTTTTCGAAGACGTGGTCGTTGGCCACATACTCGGGGATGAGGTGGCAGTGGTAGTCGATGATGGGCACCTTGGCTGCGTGTTCGTGATAGAGCCTCTGTGCGGTTTCGGTTTGCAACAGGAAGTTGCTGTCGTTGAAAGTTTTCATAGCGAAAAGTGTATTTATAGGTTATTGTTTTTTATTGCATAGTCTAACGCATCGTAAAAGTACAAAAAACTTTTCACAATGTAATACAAATAATTGCCACAATATAAGGATTTTTTTGCAGAAAGGGCAGAAAGGGCAATAAGAGCAGAAAGGGAACTATCTTGTGTTTCGTGTTTGGATTCTGGCTCTTGTAAGTTCTTCACGAATACCTCCGTTTTTCAGAAAGTCGGCCTTGCGCCTTTCAAATAAGCCGTTCAATAGTGTATCGGTTTGGTAAATAAGGATAATAGCAATGTTGGCTATCGTTTCTGCCGAGCGTGTTTGTATGGCTTGGCGGTAGAAGTCGGAGTCGGAGTGTTCTTTGCATACCTTGCGAGCCTGTTGGTACTTTGTGTTGTCGTTGCTCCATTTACATAAACCTCTCACTCTCAAAAAGTCTTCGTAGTCGGTTAATAGTTCTTGGAGACTTGCACGAGCCACATTGATTAGTTTTAACTCCGTTTCGGTGGATGTAGTGGAGGCACACTCGCCCTCGGCAATGTTTTGCTTACCCGAGCGTGCAGCTTGTACCATCTGGTCAATGGTGCGGTCTTTGGCATCGAGAAAGTTGTGTGCAAAATAGTATGTTATGTCGTAGATACACTCTGCTTTCTGGTAGGCTATCAGATTGCGATAGTTGTTCTTCTGTGTCAGGAATTTCGACTGCTCCATAACGATGCTTTTCTGCAAAGATAAGGCATTACTCCAACAATCACAACATTTCTCTCTCCCTTTTCTCCCTTTTCTCCCTTTTCTCCCTTTCCTGCTCTTTCTGCCCTTTCTGCCCTTTCTGCCCTCTTCTAAAAACAGCAAAGGGCCACCCTTGCGGGCAGCCCTTGCGCTGAAATTCAGATAGTACTTGGACTATTCCTGTATGTAGTGAATCTTGTAGAATCTCAAACCTGCATCGGTGTAGATGTAAACGGTTTCGCCATTTGATGTGATATCCCAAGTGAGTTCAGTTGCATCGGGCCATACGCCACCAACTTGTTTGGTTGCTTCACCCTCCAAACCTACTTGAACTACGACATTGCGATTGAGGTCTTCTTTACCCGCACCTGCAACAGTAACTGTGAGTGTACCATTGGCAGGAGCAGTAAATGTGAATACACGCTCTGTAGTACTACCACTACCACCCATTTGGATGTAGTTATCAGCAGCCTGCAAGTATTTGGTGGCGGTACTCAGAGTCAAACCATCAATAGTCTTGTTGTAGGTGGTACAACTCTTGTCGTTTTTGATTTCTGCGATTACATCAGCCCAAGCTGCCGATGAGAAGTCCCAAGTGTATTCTGCTTTGGGAGCAGCAGCAACGTAGGTGTACTCAATCTTGTAGTACCTCAGACCGTTGCCGTCCGACCAGATGCGGATGTCGTTGCCCTTGGTGATGTCGATGTCGAACTCGCTAACGGTGGGTGCGTCGCCCGAGGGAGAACCACCGGGGTTCTGCATCATCTCGCCGTCGGCACCATACTGAACGGTTACCAAACGGGTGAGATCCTCACTGCTGGAGTTGCTACTCCACACTTTCAGAGTACCGCTTGCGGGTGCGGTGAACTGGAAGTAACGCTTGGTTGCTGAGCCCTTGCCACCGTGCTGGATAGCCCATTTGAACTCATCGCGACCGGTGTCGTAGGTCTTGATGCTACCACCACCCGACTGAACGCTAAGGCCATCAACGGTGAGGTCAACCTCGGTGTTGTTGCTAGTGCCGATAGCAGCGATTGCTGCTGCCCAAGCATCGCTCGAGAAGTCCCAAGTGAGGGTTACCTCGCCGCCGAGGACAACTTTCTTAATCTTGAAGGTTGCGGTGGCGGTCTCCGATGCGCTGTATTTGTTCGAAGTCTCCACGGGATAAGCGGTCAGGGTAATCTCATACTCGCCAACGGGCAATACTGCTACCTGCTCTGCGGGAACGGCGAGTTCCAGAGGCTGGTCGGCAGTGAAGGTCAGGCTCTGACCAAGGCCGGTGAGTACATAGCTTGCTGCATTCTCAACGGCTGCCCACGATACGGTTACTGCCTCAGCAGTGCCCTCGTCGAGGCTGGTTGCCGAGAGGGTAATGGCGGGTTTAGCCAAGGGGAATACGGTCTGGTCGGGAGTGAGGTCTTTGGTCCACTCAACTTTGGTGAGGGTTACTGCGCTCGAAGCCAGAACGTAGATGTTGTTCTCGCCTGCCAAGTCGCCCAAAACAACCTTGTGGGGCTCGCCATCGGCCAAGATGGTGTAGCGGTCGCCACCGGCCAATACCTGCATAGTCTCGATGCCACTCTCGCCCTGTGCGGTAACAACGATGGCACCATAACCCTCGGTCAGCACACCAACTGCGCTGTACTCGGGCTCGCCCTCGGCGTTAACCATTGCGCCCTTGCTGAACTTAACGCCCTCGCCCATAACAACCTCTGCGGGTACCTCGGCGGTACCGTAGATGCGTACGTTGTCGATGATGGTGGGTTTAACAAGGCTCTCGGTGTCGAACTTGCTCTTCACGGTGAAGTCCCAAACACGAGGCTCGCTTTCGAGAGTCAGCTCGGTAGCACGAACGATGATGGGCTGCTGTGCGTTCCACCAACGGGGGTCGCCCACCTTCTTGGCGGAGATGTCGCTGGTGGTGTTGAGATAGAGTTTGTTAGCCAACGAGTTCACGCAGGGGTCCTCGGTCAGAATCTGACCGCCCTCGGCCAAAGCTGCTGCCTCGCTGAATGCGCCACCTGCGATGTCGGTAGCAGCCGAAACAAACCAACCGGCACCGACATTGAAGAAGTAGTTGCCCGAGCAAACGGGAGCGTTGGTGTCGGAGGAGTTACGAACAAGGCGTACAAAGCATTTGCTTGCGTCGCTCTGGTCCTCGCCGTCGCTAATCTCGTTGAGGAATACGCTGTTCTTGCAGACGATGCTGCTAGGAGTGGTCTTGGTACGGATACCAAAGATACCTGCGTTGTTGGACGAGGTAGCAGTGGCGGTTACCATATTGAACGTACAGTTCTCCACCAGAACATCACCACAGTCGGCGTTGTCGCTGATACGGAAGAAGGTACGAGCGCACATACTGAATGTGGAGTTCTTAACCGAGATGGAGGGAAGAACACCGTTACGGAAGTCGATGAAGTCGCCACCAACCTTACCATCGGCATTAACATCGTGAACATAGACACCTTCGAGTTTGAACACATCGCAGTTTGCACCAGCTACATTGTTGTAGGCCAGACCTTTGGTGTAGCCATAAATCTCGGAGTTGATGATTTCCAGAGCGCCAATGGAGTTGTTAGCGGTGAAGGTAACAATGTGGCCTTTTGCTTCCGAGCCGGGAACAGCGTTCACAGCACCGTCCAACACGAGGTCCTCGATGTGGATAGCTGCAACGGAGCCTGCTGGCTGGATGTCAAGACCGCTGATGATAGGTTTCTTACCATCGCCGGTGGTCTCACCATAGAGATAGAGGTTACATTGGATGGCAGCAACCGAAGGAAGGTCGTAGGGTACGCCATCGTTGTAGGCCAGGCGGAGCTTAACGTCGCCAATGGTGCCGGTGATGGCGTTCACAATAGCGTCCACGCTCTCCACGAGGTTGGTACCCTCGGTCGAAGGACGAGTCCAAGCGGTGGTAACACCACGCGAACCTGCCTTACCATAAATCAGCTCGATGCGGTAGTCGGTACAAGCCACAAGGCCCTCCACCTTCTTGTTGCAAGCGTTCTTATCAGCCGAAGTGAGCTCAACAACCTTCTCCTCGCCACCCATCACGGGAGCAACGCGGACGGTGGTCAGGTCGGCCTTGTCCTCTGCGTCGTTCCACTCGATGACGATATAGTCGGTGCCACGCTCGATGGCTTTGGGATAGAGGTTGCTACGAACGGGGTAGGTGGAGAAATCCTTCTCCAACACAGCCCAGTGCGAATCTTCAACATTGGTTTTGTGGCCCCTAACCCTTGCGTAGAAGCTCTCATCTACGGGCAGGTTCTCAACCACAAAGGGAATCTCTTCGGGCAGTACGATGTAGGTTTCGATGGGCGAAGCCTCGTCGTAGTTGGGAGCAACGGTGTTGCCCTCTGCGTCCTCGGCAGCGGCAAAGAGTTGCAGTGTATACTTCTCGGTGCCCTCCATAGCCTCCCACGAGAACTCGACATCAGTTCCTTTGGAGGCAATAACGCTTGCTTTGAATTCCAGCGGGGTCAGCGCACGGTTGAGCTCTATGGTGTCGATAATCTCGCCCTGCTCGGGAGCACAACCCACCGCTGCCACGGCTGTCGCAGCAAACAATGCTATGTTTCTAAATAACTTTTTCATAACTTACTTATATTATTCAAAGGTATAAGTGTCAAAATTCTCTCTTTACTCGGTTACAGTTGCGCCTGCATAACCATAGTCGTTTTTGAGTTCGGTGTTGGCGTTGCAGGTTGCGTCAAACAAGGGCCAGAACTGACGAGTGTCGGGGTCGTTGAGGTAGAGTACATCGTAGGCATAAACCTTCGACTTGTCCGAGTAGAACTTGTCGGGTTTGATATACTCCTTAACGTGGGTCCAGTCGTCGCCTGCGGGAGCAGCCTTCTGGTTGGGCTCGAGGCCGTAGATGGTAAGACCCTCGGCACCGTTGTCTTTCCAGTAGAGGTCGCCGCTCAGGAAGGTGTATTTACCCTGCAAGTTGGCCAAGTCGATGATGTTCTGTTTGGCTGTTGCGAGAGTCTCGCCCAAGATGCCCCAGCGGATGAGGTCGCCCTTGCGCAGGAACTCGCCCACGAACTCAAACTTCCTCTCCTCCTGAATGGCTTTCAGAATCTTCTCCTCGCCGCTCAGACCGTTAACATAGCTCTGTGCCACGCTCTCGTTGCCTTTGAATGCCCTCTCGCGTACCTCCAACAGGCACTGTTTTGCGAAGGCCTCGTCCCTTGCGCCACACTCGGTACTGTTGGCAATCTCGGCTGCCATCAGCAGAATGTCGGCATAACGCATCACGATGGGTTTCACACCGCAGTCGTTACCGCCGGTGTAGGGAGCTTTAATCTGCCACTCAAACCTATACTTACCAAAGAACCAGTTGTTGATGTTGTTGAGTTTAGCAACGTGGCCTTTGTCCCACTGCCAGTTTACACAGCTGATGTCCCTACGAACGTCGCCCTGTGCATAGTCGAAGTAGAGGGTAGGCACGGGACCTGCGTTACCACCACGGCCACCAAGGTCGGCATCTTTGATTGCGAACGAGTAGTTCCACCTACCACGACCATCGCTGAAAGGAATTACCCACAGAGTCTCCTTACCTGCGGTGAGGTCCATATTGGAGGTTGCTTTCCAGAGGTCAACATAGTTTGCATAGAGGCTGTTGCACTTCTTGCCGATAGCCTCTTTGAGGTAGTTCAAAGCTTTGGGATAGAGAACGCTTGCCTGCAACTCCTCGTCGTTGGTCTTGCGTACCGAGCCGGGGTTGTTGGTGCCAAGCTGACCATCATCGGGGCGCAGTGCATAGCCACTTGCTGCCAATGCCAAGCGAGCATACATACCAATAGCGAACGACTTGCTGATGCGGTCGGTCCTCATAGTCTGTGCGCTCTCGCCGGGCCAGTAGAGCATAGGGATAGCGGTTTCGAGGTCTGCGAGGAGCTGTTTGTAGATCACATCGCGGTTCGATTTGGGAATGTAGATAGTCTCCGAGTTGATGGGCTCGAAACGTGCGGGAACATCACCCCAACCTTTCAGAAGGTCGTGGTAGAGCACTGCCCTCAACACCAAAGCCTCAGCATAGAGGTAGGCCATCTGGGGGTCGTTCTCGATGTTACCATATTTCTTCAAGCCTGCAATACAGAGGTTAGCCCTCTCAACGCCGGTGTAGAGGCACTCGAACGGGCCATTGCTGTTACTCATCTGGCCGTTACCGGTCTTGGTGTCGTAGGCCGACAGGTCGAGTTTGTCGCCTGCGTCGGTGTTGTTGTTCCACTCAATATCGGTATTGAAGCCGTAGTAGGGCAGGTAGCGACCACGGTGGCCGTTGGTCTGACCAAAGGCATCGGAGATACCGAAAATGTTGTACTCTGCCAAGGTGTAGTTCGAGAATACAATCGACTCATCAAACTCCGACTTGGTCTCCACATCCAGGAAATCGCCCGTGCAAGAGAAGAGCGACACGGATGCAGCAATCATCAAAATATATGCAATTTTTTTCATCGCTTTCATAGTCTTTTAAGAGGTTTAGAATGTGAGGTTAAGACCAAATACTACACCTCTGCTCTTGGGATAAGCCGAGTAGTCAACACCCGGAGTAAGAGGAGTGCTGCGGCGCGAGTCAACCTCGGGGTCGTAGCCCGAATAGTTGGTCCAGCAGAAGAGGTTCGAGCCGGTAGCGTAGATACGCAAGCTCTGGATACCTGCACGTTTGGTCAACTTCTCGGGGAAGGTGTAACCCAAAGTTACGCTTGCCAAACGAACAAACGAACCGTCCTCAACAGCGTCGTCGCTGAATGCAGCGTTGTAAATCATAGGCGAACCCTCAGTCTTGCCGGCATTCATCTCTGCCAACTTGTCGGGGTCGTTAACGAGTTCACCGGTGGTCCAGTCAACGTTGGTCCAGCGGTTCTCAACGGTCATAGTGTTCAACAAGTTACGGTAGTTGTACTTACGAGTCGAAGTAAACTCAATCTTGTTGGCATTGTAAATCTCGTTGCCAAATACGCCATTGAAGTTGGCCGAGTAGTCGAAGCCACCAATCCAACCCGAGATAATCAAACCGCCGGTCCAGTCGGGCAGTGCGTTACCGATAATCTCCTTGTCGGCGTCGTCGGTCGAAATCTTACCATCGCCCGAGAGGTCTTTGAACTTCCTTGCACCGGGGCGCATGTAGTTGGCACCAACAACCTCGCTTGCATCAGCAACGCCCTCTTTGAGAACCCACTTGCCGTCAACCATATCGAAGTCGTCAACGGTGTAGAAACCGTCGTAGCGGTAGCCATACATATTGCCCAGAGGCTGGTTTGCCTCCACGAGGTAGTCGCCCTTAATCTCGGTCGAAGCCCAGTTGGAGCTGTCGAGGATGTAGTCCATACCGAGAGTTACAACCTTGTTCTGGTTGTAGGAAGCGTTGGCCGAGATGGTCAAACCTGCGTTCTTGGTCTCAAATACGGTGAGGTTCAAAGTAGCCTCCAAACCCTGGTTCTGTACCTCGCCGAGGTTGCGATACTGAGTATCATAGCCACTACCTGCGGTGGGGAAGTTAATCAACAGGTCTTTGGTGTTGTTGCGGTAGGCCTCAAACGAACCGCTAACCTTACCGTTCAGGAACGAGAAGTCCAAACCGATGTTGTGCGAGACGGTGGTCTCCCACTTCAAATCGGGGTTGGGCATAGTCTTACCTGCCGACCAGATGATACCGCCCTGCGAAATCCAGCTCGAAGTGTTGGCCTTGAAGGTCTGCATAGTCTGGCCCGAGGGGATGTTGTTGTTACCTGCGGTACCATAGCTATAACGCAGCTTCAAGTTGTCGAGCGACTCAACGTCTTTCAGACCAGCCAGCTCCGACAGACGCACTGCAACTGCACCCGAGGGGAAGTAACCCCAGCGGTTTGCGCCCAAGAACTTCGACGAACCGTCGGCACGCATTGTTGCGCTGGCCGAGAGGATACCCTTCCAATCGTAGTTTACACGACCGAAGAACGAGAGGAGTTTGTCGTCCTGGCTGTAGAAAATGTTGTTCGAGCAAGCAACACCCGAAGCCATAAAGTTCCAAGCCATATCGGCGGTGAAGAAGTCGGGATAGCCACCAAGCTCGGCGGTCTGTTTCTGTGCCTGAGTGAGGATATACTCCTGACCTACCAAGATGTCGAGTTTGTTGTCCTCCCAATCGAATGCCTCACCCACGTTGTAGTGGATGGTGTTGGTGTTACGCAGACGAGTACGGTCGTAGTCGTTGTAGGTAACCAAAGGCAGACCTTTCAGGGAGTTGCCCTGCTGGTCGGTGTAAGCGGTGTTGGCAGTCTTGTAGGAGGTGATACCATAGTAGTAGTAATCAGCCTGTGCATAGGTGTCCAAACCTCCCTCAATCTTCACGTTGAGGCCTTTGAGTGCCTTCCAGGTAACTGCACCGTTGAGGTTCCAGTTCTGACGGCTGCGCTTCTTGTCGTTGTCATAGAGGCTCTGTACGGGAGGAGCCGAGTCGCCATAGTCCTCTTCGAGGTCGCTACCCTCCACACTGCTCTTGATTGGAATAGGGGTGTAGATAACGGCGTGTTTCAGACGAGCGTTGCTACCCGAGGTGGAGCCACTGCCATCGTTGAGCGAGTTGGCACCTGCACCACGTACCTGAGTATCCGAGTAACGCAAGTTGAAATCGAACGAGAGTTTCTTGTTGGCTTTGATTTTGGTTTTCAGGTTGAGGTTGTTACGCAAGTAGTTGGAGCCGAGCATAATTGCGTCGTCCTCCATACGGGCGTAACTTGCAGTCCAGCTGAAACCCTCTTTACCACCACTGATGGAGAGGTTGTGGTTCATGCTGCGGCCCTGGTTACCGAAAATCTGACCGATGTAGTCGTTGCCTTTGAGTCCTTTGTAGAGGTCGATGTCCTGGAACATACCGAAGACGGGCTCATACTTGTCGCTCAAACCGCCATTGAGAAGGTAGTTCTCATACTGCAACTGAACGAAGTCATAGGGATCCATAGTCTGGATAGCCTCCCTATTAGCCATAGTCTTAACGCCGGCGTACATATTGTAGTTAACGCTCAACTTGCCCTCCTGGCCGCTCTTGGTGGTTACGATGATTACACCGTTTGCACCACGCGAACCGTAGATGGCGGTCGAGAATGCGTCCTTCAATACGTCGATGCTCTGGATGTCGCTCGAAGGGATGTCGTTGATGTTATCCACGGGGAAACCATCCACGATGTAGAGGGGCGACGAGTCCTGGGTAATCGAGCCGGTACCACGTACACGGATTTTGATGTCGGCATCGGGATCACCCTCGGTGGTTGTTACCTGCACACCAGCCATCTTACCTGCGAGTGCTTCGCTAACGCTCACTACGGGTTGCGAGGTGAGGGTTTCGGAGTCAACCGAAGATACCGAACCGATAAGGTCCTTACGAGCCACGGTAGCATAACCCACAACCACAATATCCTCCATCACTTGGGAGTCGTTCTCCAAAGTAACGGTGATGTAGGTCTGGCTGCCGATAGCCACAGTTTTGTCTTTCATACCGAGGTACGAGAAGACCAACTTTTTCTGCGGTGCGTTGGGCACGTCGAGACTCCACTCACCGGTAACACCTGTGGATGTACCGTTGGTGGTGCCATCAACAACGACCGATGCGCCAATGATAGGCTCACCTGCCGAGTCCTTAACAATACCGCTAACCTTTTGAGCCTCGGCTGTCAGAGCAAGGCTCAACCCCACGATTAGTAGGGCAAACTTTTTGGTAAAGTTTTTCATGGTTTGAATTTTGGTTAATGTTAATTTGGTTAAGTTTTATTGTTTGGTTTGTTGTTTTGTGTCGTCAGTCGGGATTGTTCTCATCGGGAACGATTGGTGCCACTTGTGCGGGCGAGGCCAAATGTGATGATGTGAAATAATGCGAAAGCAGACATCTCACGCCTTGCGACCTTGCGCTTTTGTGTGGCGGAGATAGGGGCTCATTTTCTGTTCTGTGTTTAGTTTGTTAGGTTTTAGGTGCGGTTGTACATTGCAAATATAAGAAATTGCGTTCAAATTTCTATGGTAAAAATTGACACTTTCTGCGGATTTTTTATCACTCTAAACTTCGTTTAATCCTCCCGCTGTGTCAGAAAATCGCCTCGTGCGGGGCCTCTATTTGGTCAGACTGAATAGGTAGTGTTCGAGGGCCGTGTAGCCATCCTCGCCCACAACTGCCCCATCATCAGGGTTTTTCCTATCCATACCGTGGCGCTTCTCCCACTTGTCGGGCACTCCATCGCCATCGCTGTCTTTGGCCACTTTTCTCTTGCCTTTGAGAGTGGGCCAGCCGCCAACTTCTTCCTGTGAGTTGATGATTTTTCCACTTCCGGAGAGTATGTCCACCAGCACCCTTTGGTCCACCGCATCGGCAGGCTTGGCACCAACGCCCCTCTGCACAACCACCTTCTCGTAGGCCGACCACGCAGGCTCGCCAAACATCTTCCTCGGGGCAGCCATCTCGATGTCGGCTCGGCTCTTGCCGCCCTTGATGCCCACGCCGTTCCAGTTGTCCTCGTTGATACTCTCGTTGCCTGCCATCACGTTGCCGCTGATGTGGTAGTGTCCCGTGGTGGCATAGGGTTTCTTGTAGACCGAGGCCTCCAAAAACTCCTTGTTGCTCTTGGTGTCGGGGCCGGGCATAAAGAGGTTGTTGCAGAATATCCACCAACCCTCTTCGCCACCATAGCAGGCTTTGTTTTTCCAATTGTAGACCACGTTGTTGTAGACCTCCACGGTGCCACGATAGAGCAACTCATCGCTGCCCCAATAGATGAACGGGTGGTCCAGACGTGGGTTGCGCGAGGTGTGGTGAGCGAGGAGGTTGTGGTGGAAGGTGGCGTTCCTGCCGCCCCAGATGCCACCATATCCGTGGTCGCCCTTCTTGTGTGTGGAGTGGTTGAGGCTCTCGGCGATGAGGCAATACTGCATCGTGAAGTCCCTGTTGCCATAGGCCGAAGCGCACTCGTCCACGCTCCAACTCATCGAGCAGTGGTCCACGATAGCCCTCGTACACTTGCGAAACTCCACCGCATCCTCCTGCGATTTGGTCTCGTCGCCCAAGCGGAAGCGGAGGTGTCGCACGATGATGTTGTCGGCCTCAAAACGGGTGTCGTGGCCTGCGATGCACACTCCACCTGCGGGTGCGCTCTCGCCTGCGAGGGTGAAGTTACCCTCCCTGACGTGTAGCATCTCTTGGAGGTTGATAGTACCGCTCACCTCAAAGAGAATCATTCGTGGGCCCTTTTGCTCCAAAGCCCAACGCAGCGTACCCTCCGAGCCGTCGTCGGCCAGAGAGGTGACTTTCAGCACCTTACCACCACGACCACCTGTGGCCCACATACCGCCACCCTCGGCACCGGGAAAGGCGGGGATTTGCTCGGTGGCTACCAACTCGGCAGGGCGATAGTCGATGTTGTGTAGTGCTTCATATTCCAATGAGGCCCAGATGAAGGGGCCAACGCCCTTGCAGTCGTTCTCAATAATGGGCTCCGAGAGGTAGTAGGCAAAGTCGCCCATACGGTTCTGCTTACCGCCCAAACCTCCCACAGCGCAACACTGAATCATTGAGATAGTTCCGTCGGCGTTCTCGCGCATAAACCTCCTTACGAATTTCTCATACAGTTCGGCACCTTTCTGGCGGTATGTGCGGTCCACAAATCCCAGACGGCCCGCTTTGAGCATTGCATAGGTGAGCATAATGGAGCCTGTGGACTCCTCGTAGTTGCCCTCCCTTGTGGGGCAGTCCATCACCTGATACCACATACCGCTCTCGGCATTGGCAAAGGCGGGGATGGTCTTGAAGATGTGGTCCAAAATAGCAATGAGTTTCTCCCTACCTTCGGTCTTGGGGGGCAACATTTCGAGCACCTCCACGAGTGCCACGGTGTACCAACCCATAGCCCTCAGCCAAGCGTGCTGACTCTGTCCCGTGGTCTTGTCGCACCAGAACATCTCCTTCGATGAGTCCCAAGCGTGGCGGAAGAGTCCCGTTGCGGGGTCGTAGGTCTTTTCGGCCACCAGAACGAACTGATTTACGATGTCCTCATAGCCGTGCTTGCGGTCGATGCCACTACCTCCACCGCCAAACCTCCTCAGATACTCCGTCTTGAAAGGCTCGGCCATATAGAGGCCATCCAACCACATCTGGTTGGGGTAGGCCTTCTTGTGCCAATAGCCGCCCTCGGGGGTGCGTGGCTGGCCCTCCAACTGCTCCCACATCAGTCGCAGAGCGTTGCGATAGCGTTTGTCGCCCGTGCGGTCATAGGCCCTATAAAGGAGCCTGCCGGGGCAGATGTGGTCGAGGTTGTAGTTGGAGAGTTTATAGGTCTGGATACTCTCACCATCCTCGCTGACCATTGTGTTCACCCAATCGAGTGCATATTTCTCAAATTCGGCCACTTGGTAGCGGTCGCCTGCGTGGACGATGGAGAGCAGTTCGAGTCCGGTGGTGTAGTTCCACTTGGGCTTCTTCACTCCATCCATATAGACAGCGTCGGGGATGCGCTTCATCTCGCTCTCGGCCATACGGACACTCAGGGGTTTATCACCTCTGATTTCGGGCACCGAACGGTTGTCTTGTGCGGTGGCCGACAGTAGGGTAGTGGCCAGCAACGCCCCGCAGATTAGGATTTTTTTCATAGTGTTAGTCGTTTGTGTTGGTTATTGGTTTTCAAACTTTTCCTGCTTGATTTTCAGTTTTTTGAGATACTCCACGGGCGAACTCTTATACTGCTCCTTGAAACAACGACTGAAATAGCCGGGGTCGGAGAAGCCCACCTGGTAGGCAACCTCCGCAACGGAGAATTGGCCCGTGCGCAGTAGTACCTCGCTCTTGGTCACCCTGTACTCCTTAATCAACTCCACGGGCGATTTTCCCGTCAACGACTTGATTTTGTTGTACATAGTGGTTCTACCGAGCATCATATGGGTTGCCATATCGTCGATGGTGAGATCGGAGTTTTCGATGTTCTCCTCAATCCACGCCATCATCTGTTGGAGGAATTGTTCGTCCTTGTTGGTCACCACCACATCCTGCGATACAGCCTCCTCCACAATGCGGTTGCGGGCCGAGCCCTTGGATATCTTCTCAAAGAGTAGCCTGCGCTGGGTGAGGAGGTTGTCGATGCGCACCAGCAGCAACTCCATACTGAACGGCTTGGTGATATATCCGTCGGCACCATACTTCATTGCCAGGATGCGGTCCTCGGGGGTCTGCTTGGCGGTGAGCATAACGACGGGTATGTGGCTGGTTTCGAAGTTCTTGCGTATGTTTTCCACCAACTCAATACCATCCATCTCGGGCATCATCAGGTCGGTGATGACAATGTCGGGCTGTTCGGCATTAATCTTCGCCAGAGCCTCCACACCATTGGTTGCCTCCACAACCTTGTAGGTGTCGATGAGGTTGTTGTAGATGAATGTTCTCATCTCGTTGTTGTCCTCCACGAGCAGGATTTTTTGTGCTCCTTCGGGCGGTGCAATCACCTTGTGTGGCGATGTTGCAGGAGGTGTTTCGCTCTCTTCGGCAAACTTTATTTGGTTCATCTCGAAGTGTGCGTTGCCCAACGGTAGGCTGATGGTAAAGGTCGTACCGTGCCCCACCTTGCTCTCCACTCCAATCGTACCCTTGTGTAGTTCGACAATCTCCTGACTGAGCGACAGGCCGATACCGCTACCACCCATATCGCCCCTCACAGCGGGGGAGTATTGAGCAAACCTTTCGAATATGTTGGAGAGTTGCTCTTTGGGAATGCCGATGCCGTTGTCCTGCACCACCACTCTCACACACTCCTCCTCCAAACTCTGGGTGAGCGACAGACTGATAGTGCCCTTGCTGTGGGTGAATTTGAGTGCATTGCTCACGAGGTTGTAGATGAGGCTTTCGAGCCTTTGGCGGTCGCCCCAAATGTTGATACTCTCGTGGGAGAAGGAGAACATAAGGTTTATCTTACGTTCGTCGGCCAAGTCCCTGAAATCGTCCATCACCCCTTTGGCGACCTCCACGATGTCGAGCCTCTCCACACACAACTCCATCTTGTTTTTGACCACTTTACGGAAGTCGAGTATCTGGTTGATGAGCGAGAGCATTCGTTTGGAGTTTTTGTAGGATAGCGTCAGGCTGTTCTCTGCCCTCGGAGAGAGGTTTTCGTGCTTCTGCACCTCTTCGATGCCACCCATAATGAGAGTGAGAGGTGTACGCAACTCGTGGGATATGTTGGTGAAGAATTTGAGCTTCATCTCGGCCGTGTCCTGCTCCACGCGGGCATCGGTGCGTAGTTTGGCCATACGCAGATAGAGGCTGCCGATGAACCACAGCACACCCACCGCCAATGCCACATACAAGCACCACGCCCACCACGATAGCCACGGTGGTGTTACGATGTGTATGGGGAGGCTAATCTCCTCTCCGGCCATCTGTTGGTTGCCAACATAGGCCTTCACACGGAAGGTGTACTCGCCGGGGGGTACTTTGGAGTAGTAGGCACTGTTGATGTTGTGCGAGTCGGTCCACTCTGTGTCGTAGCCTTCCAGGATGTAGAGGTAGTTCACGCGGTTTTGCAGACGATAGTTGAGCGATGCAAACTGTATGCGGAAGAGGGTGTAGTCCCACGGTAGCTTCACACTGCCGCCTTCGGTTATGGACTTACTCAATGGTGAAGATTTGTCGCCCACTATGGCCTCTTGGTTCTGCACCTCCAACGATGTGAAATGCAGTTTGTAGTCATAGTCCTCTTGGGTAATCTCCTCGGGGTTGATGATGTGCAGGTCGCTCACGCTGCCAAACAGGAGGTTACCGTTGGAGTCGGTAGCGGCAGCGGCCTCGTTGTAGAGGTTTGGTTTGAATCCGTCGTAGCGTGTGTAGTTGGTAAAGATACGCTTCTCGGGCTCAAACTTGGAGATACCCCTTTCGGTTGCGAGCCATATTGCACCATCCTCTGCCTCGGTTGCCGAGAGGACAATGTTGCTCGACAGCCCGTCGCTGGTGGAGAAGGTCTCAAACGAGGGTAATCCCTGTGTGTTGTAGCCCTTTATACGGCACAGACCACCGCCATAGGTGGAGAGCCACACCTCGCCGCTACGGCTTTTGAGGATGTGGATGACATCACCCGCTTTGAGTCCATCGTTGTCGGTCGAGCGTTGGGCCACCACAAACCTCACACTCTCCGGACTCTCCGAGGGGTTGAACACAATGAGTCCCTCCGAGGTGCCCACCAACATACGCTGGGGCGACTCGCAGACGATGTAACGAGCCTTTTCGCCCGGCTCGGTGGGGTAGTGGGGGAAGCTGTTGAGCGTGTTATAAAAATTGTTTTCCTCGCTCGACGGGAGCATATTGATAGCACCGCCATAGGTTGCCACCCAGATACGTCCCTCGTTGTCCTCTTCGATGCAATAGACTTGGTCGTTGGAGAGCGAGTGTGGGTTGCCTTCGCTGTGGCGGAAGTGTTTGAAGCGGTGAGTCTTGCGTTTGCCACTTGGTGGTGTCAGGCGGTAGAGCCCGTTGCCCTTTGTGCCCACCCAAACATACCCCTTGCTGTCGGGTTTTATGGTGTAGATGGGACCGATACTACCTCCCTGGGGGAGAGAGGAGTAGTGGAATAGCAACTCACGGTTGGGGCCAAAGCAGTAGAGGTGTCCCTCTTTTGTTCCCACCCACGTCTGCCCTTCGGGGGTGGAGACCACAGCCCTCACCTCGTCGGAGTAGGTGTTGTCGCCCACGGTATTACCTTTGAGGACGCGCGAAGTGTTGTTATCCTTTTGCAACACAATACGTTGTAGACCACGCTCGTAGTAGGTCGAGAGCCACAACACCCCATCCTCGCCAACCTCAAAGTTAGCCACACCGTTGGTCATTCTGCAATTTGACATTGCGGGGTCGTTGTAGAATGGCTCCACGCTATCTTTGGCTCGGTCGTAGTAGCCGAAACCCACGTGGTTCATCTTTATCCACACCCTGTCGGCCTGCTCGATGACCATTGAGGTGGTGTCGGAGTAGTAGTTTACAGTGTTGCGTTTTTGGCTGAAATGCTTGTAGTTGCGCTTCTCCGGCGAGAAACGAGTGATACCCTCCTTGGTGTCGGTAATCCACACCGTGCCGTGGGAGTCCACCGTGAGGTTGCGGATGCGTGTGGGCAGGGCACCACGATGGAAATACTCCACCTTTTCGGTGGCAACATCATAGCCCCACATTCCGCTGCGGAGAGTTCCAACATAGACTCTCTCTCCATCGGACGATGCAGCGAGGGTGGTGATGGTGTCGTAGTGGAACGGGGTGGTGCGCACCACTTGTGCGCTTTGGGTGTCAACCAACAGCAGCGAGTTGTCGGTGGCATAGACCATTCGCTCTCCCGCTTGTGTGTGGGCTTTGATGGGGCCTGCTGTGCCACCCACCTTACTCACCACACCATCGGGAGCAATGCGTATGATGCTGTTTTGGTTGCTAACGGCCCAAAGGTTACCCTCCGAGTCCTCGCTCAGAAGAGATGCAGAGGTGCCTACATCAGGGTGTCCCACAAGGTTGTAACACAGAATGTTACCCTCGCTGTCGTTGTAGAAACCCACGAGGCCGAAACCCACATACTCCACCCACACTCGGTCGGTGTGGTTGCAACACAACACCTGCCCCACACGATAGGAGAGTCCGTGGAGTTGCTCCACATATTCGCACACATCCTCAAACGTTTCGTTCTTGCGGTTGAAACGATAGATGTGGTCGTCGTAGGTGCGGAACCAAAGGTTGCTCTGCGAGTCCTCAACGACGGCACGGAAGCGGTTGTGTCGCACGGGCATACTCTTTGGGTCGGTGCAGTAGTTCTTGAAGGAGTAGCCGTCAAAACGGCTCACACCGCTCCAAGTACACAGCCACACAAATCCGCGCGAGTCGGTGTAGATGTCGTGTATGTTGTTGTGTGCCAGACCGTCAATGGAACTATACTCCGTAAACACACCGCGCAGAGGCTCTGCTGCCACTCTTCGGGGCGAGGCACAACACAGCGCGAGGAGCACTGTGGCGATGGCGATATGCCTGAATGTCTGGTTCATAGAGTTTGGTTTCGTAGGTGAAGTATGGGTTGTTTGTCCCTATTATTTGAAGGTGGGCACAACGGTGTTCTCCACAATCCTATTGACCTCCTTTTTGGTCAACTTCTTGGCCCACTTAACCCTCGCACTACCATCGGCACCCTCGCCTGTGGAGCCCCATTCGCCATAGAGTGCGGTGCGCTCGGCTTCGGGTTTGTTCCAATTGTGCCAACCCTCGGGGCGGATGTGGCCACCCAGCTCGCAGTCAATAAATAGGGTTTGTGCATAGATGCGCCAGGGGCGGCCCAGGTAGCAATTCTCCACACCATCCTCTGCGGTGAGTTTGCAATTGAGGAACACAAAGCCCCTCTCTTGTCCCTTGCAGGTGCTGGCGGCTGTGATGTAGGACTCCTTTTTGGAGTGTATGGTGCAGCCCACAAAGTCGGCCCTACCCGAGCCGAAGATGAAGTCGGTGGTGCCTTCAATGTAGCACTGCTCAAAGTAGCAGTGGATGTTCCTACTAACCTGCTCGCCGTCACGATTACCCACACCATATATATACAAGGTGTCTTGATTGCCCAACAGACGGCAGTTGCGGTAGACCTGAACACCCGTGCCCACGGTCTGCAATGCTACTGCCTGCCCAACCTCGCCTGCCGAGTTGGCGATGGTTATGTTCTCTATTGTGATGTTCTCGCCACAGTTGTAGAGCGTAGCGGAGCCCGAAGTGCCGAGTTCCACGCCGGCAGGGCCAACCTTTTGTGCCCAATCGCCCCAAGTGAGCACCACCTCGCCTTCGCCCACGATGTGGATGTTGCGTTTGGTGGAGGGAATAACGACCTTCTCCTCATAGACACCCTCACGGATGAGCACCCTCACGGGGCTGTCGGCTCCTTTGTGGAAGTTGGGCAGAGCCTCCACCATATCGCTCACCTTGAAGAAGTCGCCGCTGCCATCCTTTGCCACCACAAAGTCCCACTCCCTGTAATGGGGTGCAAGTGCGGGGACAACCCTCACAAGCTCTCGGCCAATCATCGTGGCCACGATGCGTGCGCCCTCCACGGTGAAGTGGGTGTTGTCGGTCTTACCGTCGGGATGACTCGGGTACTTGCCTGCGGGCAGGTTCATAAAATATCGTTTGCTGCCCTCGTCGCCCAGCGGAGTGAGCCAATCGCGGGTAAGCTTCTCTGCGTCAATGAACAACACGCCGCTCTCCTTGGCTACCCTATGGCACTCAACGAGGTATTCGCCGTGTGAGTCGGCCAAACCTTCCTCTTTCCACCACCTGCGACACACTTGGGTGAGCAACACGGGAGTTGCACCCTTGCTACGCACGATGTTGATATATTTCAAGAGGTTTTGCCCATACTGCTCGGGAGTGGTAAAACGCAGGGTGTCATCCACTTTGGTATCGTTGTGGCCAAACTCGATGAGCACATAGTCGCCCTCCTTCATCCTCTCCTCCACCACCTGCCAATGGCCGAGGGTGACGAACGACTTGGTACTACGACCATTCCTTGCGTGGTTTTCCACCACCACCTCATCGGGGTTGAAGAAGGGTTGCAAGACGTGTCCCCATCCCCTTTCGGGGGTACCTTTGGAGATGTCTTTGGTGGCTGCTGTGGAGTCGCCACACACAAAGATGGTGGTCTGTGCGCCCACGCTCCACAGGGTGCAGAGAGTGGCCACTATGGTGAAGAGAAAGCGTTTCATAGGTTAGTTTAGAGTTGTATATGTGCCTTGTTTGTTCTGATTGTTGGTGATACTCTCCACCAATTCGGCAAGATAGACTTCCAGGTTGGTGTAGCCCTCCGAGGGACGGAGAGTGGAGGTGTTGCCGTCGGCTGCGTTGCTGGGGTTGAGTCCTTTGGCACTCTCCCAACTGTCGGGCATACCGTCGCCATCCGAGTCTTTCACCTTTGCCACCTCGGCACTTGTGGCCGAGAGGGTAGGCCAGCCGCCCACGTCGGTGTGGGAGTCGATGATTCCGTTGGTGCCACCATTGGACCCCTTGTGGGTGTAGTTGCCATTTTTCACCTCGCCCACCACACGGCTGTCCACCGCATCCCTGCGGAGCGATGCGCCCACATAGGCGAGCACCTGCTCGTAGGCCTGCTGTGCGGTGTGCGTTGTGGTGTAGCACTGCTGGCTATCGTCCTTGCGTATGGGCAGAGGGGAGGAGGATTTCCACGAGTTGTGGTTGCTGGGCTTGGTGCCGTCGTGCAGATAGATACCACTCCAATTGTCGGTGTTGATGCTTGCGGCATAGGAGCCTGCGTGGTAGTTACCACTAACATACATCTTGGCGTAGCCATAGTCCTTGCCGCTGCTCGAATAGATACCGTTTGCATCCACAAAATATTTCTTTTGCTTGCTTGCGGGGCCCGGCTTGTAGTAGTTACCCACCACGTTCCAAGCCGCACCCTCGCCACCGTAGGTGGAGTTGCCGCCCCAGTTGTAGACCACATTGTTGCGGTAGTCGGCATTTCCTCGGTGGGTGTTCACATAACTATCATAGACCTCTGGGTGGTCGAAACGAGGGTTGCGACTATCGTTGTGGGCCAACAGGTTGTGGTGGAACGAGGCGTTCCTACCGCCCCAGATACCTCCATAGCCGTGTGCGCCTTTGGTGTGTCCTGCGTTTTTGAGTGCCTCGGATATCACACACCACTGCATCGTGAAGTTCTTGTTGGCATAGAACGAGCAGGCCTCGTCCACGGACCAACTCATCGAGCAGTGGTCGAGGATGATGTCGCTGTTGTAGCGGCCCCAGATGGCATCCTCCTGCGACTTGTCCTCGTTGCCGAGACGGAAACGGACGTAGCGAATGATGATGTTGCTTGCGCTCACCTGCACGGTGCGCCCTGCGATGCAGATACCATCACCAGGGGCTGTTTGGCCCGCAATGGTGAGGTTGCCATTGTTGATACGGAGGGTGCTTTTGAGGTGAATGGTGCCCGCCACGTCAAAGACGATGGTGCGTGCGCCACTCTTGCCCACAGCCTCTCGGAACGAGCCTGCGCCGCTGTCGTTGAGGTTGGTAACGTGATAGACCTTACCGCCCCTGCCGCCTGTGGTGTACATACCGCCACCCTCGGCACCGGGGAAGGCAAGGGTGTTGGCCGAAGGTGTAACCTCTCCGCCACCGCCCGTGTTATCGTCGCCACCCGTGTTATCACCACCGGTGTTGTCGCCTCCCGTATTGTCATCACCACCGGTGTTGCCACCCGTGTTGTCATCATTGCCGCCATTGCCACCGCCAACATCCTCTGTTGCGTTGGTTTTCACGGTGATGTACTCCGAGTAGGGGCTTACGAGCGTACCCTTCTTGGCCCTCACAGCCACCTGATATTCGGTCGCTTCGGTGAGGCCCGAGAGGGTTACTGTGGTGGTGCTGCTGGGAGTCGTGGTGTAGCCTGCCGAGTTCTTGCAGCGCACCTCATACCCTTCGGCACCCTCCACAATGTTCCATTGCAGGGCGATGGTCGTGGTGGTCGTGGTGGTAACCTTCAACCCCGTGGGGGAGTCGATGGTTTCGGGCGTGGGCTCCACAGGGTCGGGGCCACAGCCCACCAAGCACAACACGAGTAGTGTAGTCAGTGTCCTAAACAGATGTTTCATATTTTTTTGCTGTTAGCCGTTAGCTGTTCTACTCAAACTTCACCGCACCCTTTGCCTTTGCCACGATGTTGGCATTGTCGGCCGAAGCGGTGGGGGAGGAGATGGTGATGTTGCGGTTGCGGCTGCCGGTAACTTTTACAGCCTCGCTCATACCCTCAGGGCAGAGGAAGTCTTTGACAACCACATCTTTGGCGTTGTTGATTTTCAGCGCAGCACCCTTGCGGGGAACGATGCGTACGTTCTCTAACAGCACGCCCGTCGATTCGTTAATCTCGGCACCAATCTCGGCCTCGATGGTGGTGTTGCGCACCTCCACATTCTCCACATTCATCTCGGGCAGGCCGTTGAACAACATAGCCCTGCGAGCCGAACGGCACACCACGTTGTCCACATAGATATTGCGGAATTGGGGAGTTGTTTCGTCCACGGGTTTGAGTACCATATCGGTTGAAGGCTCGCCGTCGCCATCTTCGAGTGCTTCGAGAGCCGACTTGCCGCCGTAGAAGAGGTCAAACAGAAGGGCCTCGGTTGCGATGTCGTTCATCACCACGTCCTCGATGTAGATGTTCTCCACAACACCACCCCTGCCACGGGTGCTCTTGAACCTCAGGCCCACGTCGGTACCCGAGAAGCGGCAGTTCTTAACATAGACGTTCTTCACGCCACCCGACATCTCGCTACCCACAACAAAGCCTCCGTGGCCGTGGTAGCAGGTGCAGTTCTCCACGATGACGTTCTCGCAGGGGATACCCCTCTTGCGACCATCCTCGTCCTTACCACTCTTGATGCAGATGGCATCGTCGCCTGCGTCAATCCAGCTGTTGGTCATCACAACATTCTTGCACGACTCGATGTCTATTCCGTCGCCATTCTGTGCAAACCAGGGGCAACGAACAGCGATGTCGTTGACGATAAGGTCCTGACATATAACGATGTGGATGTTCCAGCAGGGCGAGTTTTGGAACACGGGACCCTCCAACATAACCCTCTGGCAATCCTTGAAGTTGACCATTACGGGGCGTAGGAAGTCCCTGATACTCTCGAAGTCCTCACGTGTCTTTGCCCAGCGAGCAATGTTCTGGTCGGCATCGCCTGCGCCATATTTGAAGTTTTCGGTTGGGTACCAAGTCTTCTTGTCGTCGCTGAGCACACCGCCACTCTTTACGAGTTTGCTCCAATCGGAGGGGGCGATTTTGCTCTGCTTAACGGCCCTCCACGGCGCACCCTGACCATCGATGATACCCTTGCCCGTAACGGCCACGTCGTGCTTGCCGAAGGCCGAAAGGAGGGGCTGGCAACGGTAGGTGTTCCTACCCTCGAAGATTGTTTCAATTACGGGATAGAGGTCCCTGTCGGTGCTGAATACGATGATGGCCTCCTCGTCGAGGTGCAACTCGGTGTTGTTCTCCAACACGATGGGGCCCGTGAGCCACACACCGGCAGGCACCTCCACCTTACCACCGCCCTTCTGGGCCAAGTGGGAAAAGGCTTTGGCAAAGGCCTCGGTGTTGAGTGTTACGCCATCGCCCACGCCACCAAAGTCGCACACCGACACCACTCGGTTGGGGATGTCGGGACGCTCCACCTTCGGCATATCGAATGGAAGCGAGGAGTAGAGTTCGCTCTCGGTGGTGCCGCAGCAACCCACCGCGAAGATGCCACAAAGGGCAACAACCAGGGTTCGGAAAAGAGGTTTCATAGGTTTTAGGTTTTTTATATAGTTTTACTTTATATTCCAACGATCTCTTTTGCAAAGTTAATGATTAGGGGTGGGTAGTGATATGGATTTTTTGTCCGAAAATCTGCACAAATTGCCACCCTATGGATGTTGTCATACCACTTTGCGGGGTATGTATAGGCCTTTCTTGGGGGCTATTTACTCCTCACCTCCTCTGCGTGGAAGTGGTCCACATAGCGGAAGAAGGCCTCCTTGCTCCACGCCTCAAACTCCTCTCGGAGCCACACATACGAGAACGAGTAGCAAATCTCGCCCTTGCTGTTGGGCCTCACAAGACAGAGGTAGTTGTCCTTGTCCTCCACACGCTCCCAGCCGTCCACCTCTCCGTCGGCAGGCCACACCACGAGGCCCACACGCTCCTTTTTATACTTAATGGTGTCGTTCTGCGGGAAGTCCTCCGCCCACACAGCAATGGCCCTATCGGTGATGTAGGGCTCTCGGTCCCTAAACTTTTTCTGTACGCCCGTGCAGAAGGTCTTATCGCTCCACTCTCCGCCCAGGGTGTGCCTTACGCTACACTCCCTGCTGCTGCCCCAAAGGGTGTAGACCGATTGCAACGAGAGGGTGTCGCCACAGTAGTTCCACCCCTCCACGCTCATCTCCACAACCGTACGCACGGGGCCGTCGGCAATGATGCGTGCCACCCTGCGGGAGAACTTGTCGATGTGGGTGGCCTTGCCTTTCTTGGCGTCCCACCCTTTGAGCGTACCCACGCCCACCGTGCCACTCACCCTCAACACATCGTCGCCTGCTCCTGCCGCGAGGTGCTCCTCGGTGGGGTACCACATCGTCTGGGCAATCTCCAACCCTTGGTGGCGTTTGCCATAGATATCCACCGTTTGTTTCTTGTCGAAGTAGAGTCGGTAGGCCACCTCGCTGTTTTCGAATGCGGGGCCGTGGTGGTGGAGTCGGTTATACATAGTGTCGGCTCCCTCCTCCACAAAGTCAATCTTACGCAGCGACTTATCCTTGTTTTTGTAGTACATCTGCGCCCACACCTTGCGTGGGTACTCCTTTTGTGCGCCCTTGCCACAGCTGATTTTTATGGTGTTTCTTCCCTCCACAGCGTCCCACTCAAAGGCCACCACACGGCCCACGCCGGGGATGTTGTCCACCTGCGAGGCCACCTCCACTCCGTTGACACTCACCACAGCCGAGGTGTACCTCTCGGCAATGGGGATTTCATATCTCACATTCTGCTGTGGTTGCTCGAAGTGCTCCGTAAATTTCTGCGTACGGGGTTGTGCTGTGGCCACTCCACACGCGATGGTGATAGCGAGGGCCAAAAGGGCGATGCGTTTCATAGGGGGTGTTAGTCCATTTTGGAGGTTAGTGAGCGCACAAGGCGGTAGTTGTAGAAGAACTCCTTGGCCAAGATGCGCAACATTGTGTAGGCGGGGATGGCGATGAGCATACCCATAATGCCCGAACAAGAGCCGGCCACGAGGGTAACGATGAATATCTCCAACGGGTGTGCGTTGACCTGACGGGAGAAAATGTTGGGCGACACAAAGTAGTTGTCGATAAACTGCGCAACGGCGATGGTGGCGGCAATGATGGCCACAATCCACACTGTCGCAACTCCCGACGAGGTCACAAACGTGAGTCCCGCCAAGCCACTCAGGAAGAAGCCAATCCACGGGCCAACGTAGGGAATGACGTTGAATGCTCCCTCAATGACACCCACAAAGAATGCGTCCTGCGGGCGGAAGCCACACACCATCAGGATGACCGAGATAACCAACATCATAATCGTACTCTGCAACAGCACTCCCAGCAGATAGCGCGAGAGCATCGAGGTGATCTTATCCACCGCACGGGTTACGTTCTCCTCATACTTGGCAGGCGCAATGGCCAGCAGTATTTTCAGAAACAGCCCCTCCTCGTTCATAAAGTGGAACGCAATGAAGGAGATACTCACCGCAGCGATGGCAATGGAGCCCGCAACGGAGAATACCGACGAAAAGACCGACGTGATGGAGTCCACGTTGAGGATGTTACCAATCTGGCTGTGGAACATCTCTGCCAGCGAGGTTGTCGAAATGTCAATCTTGAAATACTTGTGCAGGAAGGCTCCCACATCGGCGAGTGGTTGTTGCAACGAGGCCAACAGACTCTGGTAGTCGAGCTGTGCAAGGTCGCTCACCTTGCCCGAAATGAGGGGGACGAACAACACGAAGAAGAGCAACACAACGGCCCACATTGTGATGACACCCACAATGGCGGCCACCCACCTCGGCACTTTGGCCTTGCCAATGTGTAGGCTTGCCACCTTGTTCACCAGGGGCCCACACATAATGGCCAGCACACCGGCGATGAAGATGTAGAATACGATGTTTCCGAAGAACCAAAAGATGGCAACGGTGGCTGCGAGTCCGAGCGCACCGAGAAGATATTTGTGAGTGGGTTTCATAGTGGTCAGTAATTCAAAAATCAGTAAATTAGGCGGTTAATTGTTGGCTGTCGGCAGTTTGGCCAGCACGGTCTGCGAGCCTACCACCTTGTCGCCAATGCCCACACAAATCTCGCTACCGAGGGGAATAAACACATCCACCCTCGAACCAAACTTGATGAAGCCTGCCTTGTGGTTCTGCTCCACTTGGTCGCCCACCTCGGGGTAGGAGACGATGCGCCTTGCCACCCAGCCGGCAATCTGGCGGAACATAATAGTGGTGCCCGTTTTAGTTCTCACACCAATGGTCGTGTGCTCGTTCTCGGTGGAACTCTTGGGGTTGGAGGCAAAGAGGAATGCTCCGTTGTAGTGCTCCTTGTAGGTAATCTCTCCTCCCACGGGGTACCAATTGACGTGTACGTTGTAGAAGTTCATATAGACCGACAGCTGAATACACCTGCCACCCATCACTTTGGGCTCGTCAACCTCCTCAATAACAACTATTTTGCCATCGGCGGGGGAGAACACAGCACCCTCCTCTTGGAGGAGTGGCCTCACAGGGTCCCTGAAAAACCTGATGACGAAGATGATGCGCCACACAAGGAACAACTCCACGGGTACAACCACCCACCAGGGCCAATTATAGACCAAAGCCGTGGCTGTAACCACGGCAATTATGATAGCAAACACAAAAGTGTTCTGCTTTACGTTTTCTCGTCCTTCTGGATTTATTCTCATAGTCCAAAAATTAGCATATAAACATAGGCTACGGGGGCGGCCAACAACAGTGCGTCAAACCTATCCAACACACCTCCGTGTCCGGGGATGATGGTGCCGGAGTCCTTCACTCCGCACTCCCTCTTTATCTTCGATTCCAACAGGTCGCCCACCACTCCTGCAAGTGCAATGACAAGGCCCAAGCCACCCCAGAGGACTATGTTGCCTTCCATAAAGTAGCCAAAGACCATAGCGAAGGCCACCGCAAAGAGTAGTCCGCCAAATAGTCCCTCCCACGACTTCTTGGGCGAGATGGTGGGGCACATCTTGTGTTTACCGATGGAGCAGCCCACAAGGTAGGCGAAGATGTCGTTCACCCACACCGTGAAGACCACCATCAGCACCCTTGCCGGCTCCCACTCGCCCGTGCCACCACCGATGAGCATCAGTAGCGCAAGTGGAAGTGCGATGTAGAGCAACATCAGGGAAGCCACAGCGGTGTTACCCAGCGTGGTAGTGCTCTTGCGGAAGACCTCATAGATGAATATGAAGGGCACAAACAACAAGCCCACAAGCAACATCAGTGGCGAGGGGTTGAGAGCCACACCCACAATCCACCCCGCACCGAGGCAGAGTGTTAGTAGGTAGGGAGGCACGACCTCCGGCATACGTCCTGTGGCGAGTTCAAAGAGTTCGGTCATCGCTCCCACACAAATCAGCGTAGCAACAATGGCTGTGGCCCACGAGCCCAGCAACACCGAGCCTACCACGACCACTCCCAACACAGCACCACTCACGGTGCGCAATCCCAAGTTTTTACCTTTCAGACTCATATCTTTTTTTTGTCTAACGTCTAACGTCTAACGTCCAACGTTAATTAAAATTGAAAATTGAAAATTGAAAATTGAAAATTAAGGTGCGCCGTTGGCGCAGAGTTTTATTTCCCTTTCTGCCCTTTCTGCTCTTTCTGCTCTTTCTGCTCTTTCTGCTCTTTCTGCTCTTTCTGCTCTTTCTGCTCTTTCTGCTCTTTCTGCTCTTTCTGCTCTTTCTGCTCTTTCTGCTCTTTCTGCTCTTCTCCTACGCCCTCTTTTTGCGCTCTCCGAAGATGCGCTCCAAGTCCTCCGAGAAGACAACCTCCTTCTCCAACAGCAACTCGGCCAATTCGGTGAGGCCCTCGCGGTGGGTGGTGAGTATCTCGGTGGCCATAGAGAATGCCTTGTCGAGGAGTGCTTTGGCCTCAATGTCAATCATCTGTGCGGTCTGCTCGCTGTATGGCTTGGCGAAGGAGTAGTCGCTCTGGCCGGTGGAGTCGTAGTAGGAACGGTTGCCCACAGCCTCGCTCATACCGTAGTAGGACACCATTGCATATGTCATCTTCGTTGCCCTCTCCAAGTCGTTGAGTGCACCCGTAGAGATAGCCCCAAAGTTGAGCTGCTCGGAGGCCCTACCTGCCAACAACGATGCCACCTCATGCATCATCTGCTCGGTGGTGGTGATTTGCCTCTCCTCGGGCAAGTACCACGCGGCACCGAGTGCCTTGCCACGGGGGATGATTGTTACCTTAATTAGCGGGTTGGCGTGCTCCAAGAGCCAGCTAACCGTTGCGTGGCCTGCCTCGTGGTAGGCTATGGTGCGCTTCTCTGTGGCGGTGATGATTTTGTTCTTCTTCTCCAAGCCGCCGATGATGCGGTCCACAGCGGCGAGGAAGTCCTCTTTGCCCACAGCACTCTTGTCGTGGCGTGCGGCAATCAGGGCCGCCTCGTTGCACACGTTGGCGATGTCGGCACCCGAGAAACCGGGGGTCTGCTTGGCGAGGAACGAACGGTCGAGGCCCTCTTCGAGTTTGAGTTTTTTGAGGTGTACGTTGAAGATAGCCTCCCTCTCGGGCAGGTCGGGCAGGCCCACCTCAATTTGGCGGTCAAACCTACCGGCCCTCATCAGAGCTTTGTCCAAGATGTCGGCCCTGTTGGTGGCTGCCAACACGATGACACCGGAGTTGGTACCGAAGCCGTCCATCTCCGTAAGGAGTTGGTTGAGGGTGTTCTCCCTCTCGTCGTTGCCAGAGAAACCTGCGTTCTTACCCCTTGCACGACCGATGGCATCAATCTCGTCGATAAATACAATGCAGGGAGCTTTCTCCTTGGCTTGTGCGAAGAGGTCCCTCACACGCGATGCGCCCACACCCACAAACATCTCCACAAAGTCGCTACCACTGATGGAGAAGAAGGGAACGTTGGCCTCGCCTGCCACGGCCTTGGCGAGCAGGGTTTTACCCGTTCCGGGAGGGCCTACCAGCAGTGCACCTTTGGGAATCTTACCGCCCAACTCTTTGTACTTTTCGGGCTTGCGTAGGAAGTCCACAATCTCCATAATCTCCACCTTGGCCTCCTCCAAACCTGCTACATCTTTGAAGGTCACCTTGTTGGCGTTGTTCTTGTCGAACACCTGGGCTTTGGCTTTGCCCACGTTCATCACACCGCCACCTCCTGCGGGGCCACGAGAGGCCGAACGGAACATCATCACCATAAAGAAGATGAGGAGCAGGTAGGGGAGGAACGAGAATATCTCGCCCCAGATGTTGGTGGGATACTCATAACCCGGCACGGGCACCTCTACACCATACTTGTCGGCTACACGTTGGAGCTCCTCACGGAATATCTCGGGGTTACCCACGTTGTATGTAAACTGCTTGCCTGTGTCGGGAATACCCTTGTATGCGGGCATCTGTTTGTACTTCTCAACGGCCTCTTTGGTGAGGGTGATGTGTGCGGTCTTGTTGTTCACCACCACAATCTTCTCCACGTCGCCCTCCACAATCATCTCTTCGAGGGCCTTCCAATCGGTCTTGACGGGCATACCTTCGCCACCCATCATACTCAATACGAAGAGTCCCACAATCATCACACCCCAGAAGGAGAAGATGAGTCGGCGCATCCTCCTCGGGCCGCCCATCATAGGGCCACCCATAGGACCGCCCATAAAGCCACCCTGCTGTGGCCTGCGGCCCTGCTGTGGGCCCCTGCCATTCATATCGCCTTTGGGCTGATTAGCTTCGCCCCCATTGGGCTGGTTGTTGCCGTTGCCCCCATTGGGTTGGTTGTTGCCGTTGCCCCCATTGGGTTGGTCGCAGCCTTCATTGTTGGGCTGATTGCTTCCACCCTCCACGTTGTTGGGTTGCTGCTCGCCCTCGATGGGTTGCTGCTCAAAATCAGTATTATTGTTGGTAGTCATTCTCAATTCTCAATTCTCAATTCTCAATTCGTTCTCTACTCCTCGCTCTCGTAGCGGGTGGCGGGTGCGTCGGCCCAGAGCTGCTCCAAGCGGTAGTACTCCCTCAGGGGGGTGAGGAAGATGTGCACCATCACGTCCACATAGTCGATAGCAATCCACGCAGCGTTGGTTTTACCCTCCACCCTGCGGGGTTTCTCGCCGAGTTTCTCCTCCAACTCCTCCACGATACCGTCGGCAATGGCGTCCACCTGTGTGGTGGAGTCGGCATTACAGATGACGAAGGCATCACAAATGGTGCCTTCCAATTCGGTCAGGTCGAGAGATACGATGTTGTGGCCTTTTTTGTCCTGAATGGCCCCAACGATGTTGTCAATAAGTTTCTGCATATTCGTTTTTGTGTTGTTATTTTCCTGTCGGTCCCCTCTTTTTCGGGGGTTTTATCTTACAAAGATAAGATAAATCTTCCTAAATCCACCCATTGGGAGTAGAATTTTTCTTCACCTCCTCCACGATTGTTTCTCGCAGGGCGTTCACGATGCTCTCTTTGGCGTAGGTGCGCCTCACGCCGATGACTATTTTTCGGCTTGCTGCACCCCTTGCGAGGCTCTTAACCCTGCTGCGTGCGCTCTCCGAGAGATAGGGGATGGCCATCTCGGGGATGACGGTTATCTTGTCCGTGGAGTCCACAATCCTCATAAGCGTTTCGAGCGAGCCGCTCTGGAAGGAGTATGGGTGCTCCTGCTTGTGGTTCAGGCCACAGAGCTCCAGCACCTGGTCGCGCAGACAGTGGCCTTCGGCCAACAGTAGGAGGTCCTTGTTGGCTATGTCCTCGATGCGCAGGTTGGTGCGTGCAAAGAGTGGGTTATCGGGCGACACATATGCGTAGAAACGGTCGTCGAAGAGCTCGTGCTCGGTGATGCGGTCGGGGCAGGTGCCACCGGCAAGGATGGCTGCATCCAACTCGTCTTTGTCTATCGCCTTGATTATCTCGGGCGTTGTCATCTCCCTGATTTCCAGCTCTACTTTGGGGTATTTGTCGGCAAAGACCTGCACCACTTGTGGGAGCAGATAGGGGGCGATGGTGGGGATGACACCGAGTCGTATTTTGCCTGCCACACTACCACGCAACTCCTCCACGCACTCCCTGACGTTGTTGTAGGCGAGTAGGGCCTCTTTGGCCTTTTCGATGACGATGGCTCCCACCTGGGTGGGCACTACGGGTTTCTTTGTGCGGTCGAGGAGGACGACTCCGAGCTCCTCTTCGAGGTTTTTGATTTGCATACTCAACGAGGGCTGTGTTACGAAACACAGCTCGCTGGCCTTGGAGAAACTACCGCAACTTGCCACAGCAAGCAGGTATTCGAGTTGAATTATAGTCATAACTTATGATTTTTCGCAAAGTTATAAAATTTTTCCGTCCGCCAACACACGACGGACGGAAAAAAGTCAACCGACCAACGTCGACCGTCGACCGTCAACCGTCGACCGTCAACCGTCTAACGACTTTATAAATTGAAAATTGAAAATGGAAAATTGAAAATTAAGGTGCGCCGTTGGCGCAGTTTTCTACTTTCCTTTGCTTTTCTTCGCGGGTATCTTTTTTGTTACCCGAGAGTTTTGGGAATTTAAGGAGTTTAAGGAGAAGGAGAATTTTGAATTTTCCATTCCCTTTCTGCTCTTTCTGCTCTTTCTGCTCTTTTACAGACCTCATCCGCCTTCGGTACCTTCTCCTAACTTAGGCGAGGGTGAATTTTCAATTTTCCATTTTCCATTTTCAATTTTCTCCTACTGCTTGTGGATGAGTTCCACGCTGCGGCGGATGAAGGCATTGAGGCTCTCGCCTTTGAGCATACCGTTGGAGAGCAGCGCAAGGTCAACGAGTTGTTTTACAAGCACATTCTTCTTGCCCTCGCCACGCAACAGCTCGGTGCGGCCTGCACGGAGCGAGTCGATTTTCTTTTCGAGGTCCTCCCTTTGGGTGCGCTCTTCGGTGGATATTTCCTCCTCTTTTTTGTCTTTGAGGAGGGTGTTGAGGTTAGTCAGCTGTCCCTCTGCGGCGGCAATCTTCTTGTCGGCCGAGGCTATCTTGTCGCCACACTCCCTCTCCACATCGCCGAGGATTTCGGCCACGAGGGGGTGGTTGCCGTTGACGGCAATGGTGTAGGCGTCGGGCATCTGTGCATAGAATTGGCTCATACCGCCACCACTGATTTGTGCCATCTCCTTCATACGCCTCATCCACTCGTCACGGGTGATGGTTACGGGTACCTCGGTAGGCTCCATCGACTCGAAGGCGATGTTGTAGTGAATCTTCTCATCGGTGGGCAGCTGGCTCTCAAAGACGGGGCGCAGCAACTCCTGCTGTGCCGTTGTGAGTGCCATTTTGAGGTCGTTCTCCTTCTGGATGAGCTTTTCTACCACGTTGGAGTCAACCCTCACAAACGATGTCTTTTCGTTCTTGCTCTCCACCCAGTTGATGAAGTGGCTGTCGAGCGGGCCGTCCATAAGGAGCACATCGTAGCCTTTGGCCTTGGCGGCCTCCACGAAACTATATTTTTCTTCCACGCTGTCGGCATAGAGATAGACGAGTGTGCCGTTCTTGTCGGTCTGGTTCTCTTTGATGAGGTTGCGATACTCTTCGAGGGTGAAATATTTACCCTCCGAGTTCTTCAACAGCACAAAGTTTTGGGCCTTCTCGGCGAACTTCTCGTCGGTAACGATGCCATACTCGATGAAGATTTTCAGGTCGTCCCACTTGCTCTCAAACTCGGGCCTCATTGTGTTGAACAACTCCTGCAAACGGTCGCCCACCTTGCGGGTGATGTAGCCGGAGATTTTCTTCACGTTGCTGTCGCTTTGGAGATAGCTCCTCGACACGTTCAGAGGGATGTCGGGCGAGTCGATAACGCCGTGTAGCAGAGTGAGATACTCGGGCACGATACCCTCCACCGAGTCGGTAACGAATACCTGATTGCAGTAGAGCTGGATGCGGTTTTTCTGCACCTCAAAGTTGTTCCTGATTTTGGGGAAATAGAGGATACCCGTGAGGTTGAAGGGGTAATCTATGTTGAGGTGGATGCTGAACAGAGGCTCCTCGGCGGTGGGGTAGAGTGCCGAGTAGAAATCCTTGTACTGCTCCTCGGTGATGTCGTTGGGCTTGCGGGTCCAGAGGGGGTCGGTGTCGTTGATGATGTTGTCCTCGTCGGTGTCGACATATTTGCCGTCCTTCCACTCCTGCTTCTTGCTACACACAATCTCCACGGGCAGGAAGCGGCAGTATTTACGCAACATATCCTCAATGCGACTCTTGTCGGCAAACTCCATTGCATCCTCCGAGAGGTGCATAATGATGTCCGTGCCACGCTCCCTCTTGGTGTCGCTCTCGGCGAGGGTGTACTCGGGTGTACCGTCGCAGCTCCACAACATTGTGGGCTCTTCGAGGTGGAAACTCTGGGTGCGAATTTCTACCTTGTCGCTCACCATAAACGACGAGTAGAAGCCCAAGCCGAAGTGTCCGATGATGGCTTGGTCTTTGTATTTGGCCATAAACTCCTCGGCCGAGGAGAAGGCTATCTGGTTGATGTAACGGTCTATTTCGTCGGCAGTCATACCGATGCCGTTGTCGGATACGGTCAGTGTGCGAGCCTCTTTGTCGACGCTCACCCTCACCTTCAATTCGCCCAGCTCGCCCTGAAAGACGCCGCTACCGGCAAGGGTGCGCAGCTTCTGGGTTGCGTCCACAGCGTTGGCAACGATTTCGCGCAGGAAAATCTCGTGGTCCGAATAGAGAAATTTCTTGATTACGGGGAAGATGTTCTCGGTTGTTACCCCAATGGTTCCGTTTTTCATACTCTTTTAATTGTCGAACGTCTAACGTCAAACGTCTAACGTTGGTGGTTATTATGTTGTTTTGTTAATTGTTTGGCTTTGTCCTACGGAAACACAAGCGTCCAAACAAATTGCCTCC
>JBGUSZ010000044.1:0-3782 GCA_045132795.1 Tidjanibacter sp.
TTGCGCTGAAAATGCAACAACTTGGGGTTGATGCGGTGGTGGCCGAAGGCGCTGAGTCTGGAGGTCACGTTGGAGAGTTGCACACAATGCCACTCATCCCACAAGTGGTTGACGCTGTGGATATTCCCGTTGTGGCTGCAGGAGGCATATGCGATGGCCGAGGAGTTGCTGCGGCCTTTATGTTGGGTGCAGAGGGAGTGCAAGTCGGAACACGTTTTCTGGTGGCTGAGGAGTGTAACGTACACTCGGTCTATAAGGAGAAGATTCTCAACGCTACTGATATTTCGACCATCGTTACGGGCAAGAGGGTAGGCCACCCTGTGCGCTCGCTCAAAACCCCCTTCTCAAAGAGTTTGGCAAAGATGGAAAATGACCCTGCGGCCAACCCCGAAGAGGTTTTCGCTATGGGAGCAGGTGCGCTTCGTAGGGCTGCAAGGGAGGGCGATGCCAATGGTAGCTATATGGCCGGTGAGTGTGCCGGTATGGTCAAACGTGTGGAGCCAGCAAAGGCCATCGTGGAAGACCTTATTTTGGGTGCCGAGGCTGTAATTGAACGATTTGTTGCACAGAAGGTTAAATAGGGGGTACAAATGAACAGAGATGAGTTGAAACAATATCTTCCACACCGCGAGCCTATGCTGTTGGTGGATGAGGTAGAAATGGACGCCGAAGGCGTGTGCCACGGTCGCTATCGTGTGCGTGAGGACGAGTTTTTCTGCCAAGGCCACTTCCCAGAAAACCCCATTCTACCTGGTGTGGTGCAGTGTGAGATTATGGCCCAATGTTGTGCCTTGATTGTGAAGGATGAACTCGCCACACATCTGCCGCTCTACTCGGGTATGAACAACGTGAAGTTCAAAAATATGGTACGCCCCGGAGATGTGTGCGAGATTACGGCCCGAATGGTGGCTCGTAGGGGGCCACTGGTGTATTGTGAGGCAACCCTTTGCGTCGAGGGGAAACTTTGTTGTAGGGGCGAGTTGGCCTTTGCTTTGATGAAAAAGTAGACGGCTGATTTTGAAAATCGAATAATTGTAGCTATATTTGTATTTTGCAAAACACTATAAAACAAAGACCAAACTATGAACAAATTGCTTTTCTTGGGCAGTATCGGATGGCAGGAGATTGTCATTATCGCACTTGTTGTATTGTTGCTTTTTGGCGGTAAGAAGATTCCCGAACTTATGAGGGGTATCGGTAGCGGTGTGCGCTCGTTCAAAGAGGGCCTCAATGATGTGAAGTCGGAGGTGGAGAAGCCCCTTAACAAGAAAGAGGACGAGGAGAAATAAACCTCTTTTTTCAAGATGAAATTGTGAGAATGTGCCACATGGAAATCTCTGTGGTGCGTTTGTGTGTTTGTGCATATAGATAATTCATTGACTCTATGGCCGATAATATGACCTTTTGGGACCACCTTGACGAGCTGAAAAAATATCTCGTCCGAATCATTGTGGTTGCCCTCTCTGTTACGGTTGTTGCATTTGTGCTCAAAGAGCCAATTTTCAATGTCATACTTGCCCCGCAGAGTAGCGACTTTGCTACCTATAAACTGCTGGAAAAGATTGGCCTGCTGTCGGCCGAGAGTGCCTTCTCGGTCAACCTGATAAATACGGGCCTTGCCTCTCAATTCCTCACCCATATGAGGGTGTCGTTGTGGATAGGCATTCTCGGTTCTTTGCCCTATATTATCTACTCCATTTTCGGTTTCGTTGCTCCAGCACTCTATGAACACGAAAAACGCCACGCCACACGCTTTGTGGTGAGCGGATATTTTATGTTTATGTTGGGGTGTCTGGTTGGGTATTTTGTAATTTTCCCCTTCACATTCCGCTTTTTGGGTACCTATCAGGTGAACGATATGGTGGATAATATGATCAACCTCTCGTCTTACATATCAACGATGATGTCAATGGTGATGATGATGGGCGCAATATTCGAGATACCGATGCTGTGTCTGCTTTTTGCGCGCATCGGTTTGCTCTCGTCGTCCACGATGACCGAGTATCGTAAACACGCCGTAGTGGTCATTCTCATCCTTGCAGCGGTGATTACCCCGACGGGTGACCCCTTCACTCTTTCGCTTGTGGCGTTGCCTATGTGGGGACTCTATGAACTCGGTTTGCGACTCGTACGCAGGGTTGAAAAGCATCAGATAACTACAACTTAAATAATTAAATTTCAGATGAATTTCCCTAAAATTGCTCTGTTTGTTGCGTTGACTTTTGCGGCAACAACGGCCTTGGCACAACCCCGTGCCGAGTATCCACGTCCACAATTTGAACGCTCCGAGTGGGTAAATCTCAATGGAGAGTGGAATTTTGAACTTGATTTGTCCAATTCGGGCTATTCTCGTAAACTCTATAAGACGGGTGAGTTGAGTGGGAAAATCATTGTCCCCTTCGCGCCCGAAAGTTCGCTGTCCGGTATTGGTCACGTTGACTTTATCAGCAGTGTATGGTATCAGCGCACTGTGCAGATTCCGAGCGAGTGGGTAGGTAAGAGGGTGAAACTCAACTTTGGTGCTGTCTACTACAAATCGGAGTTCTACATTGATGGTCGCTTTGTAGGCCGACACTATGGTGGTTCCGACTCCTTCTCGTTTGACGTTACCGATTTTGTGGCAGATGGTCAGCCCCATAGCCTTGTGGTGCACGCCGAAAGCGATGTGCGTGGTAGAAAGCAGCCGGCCGGCAAGCAATCCTCCCGTTATGAGTCCTACGGCTGTTATTATACACGCACAACGGGTATTTGGCAGACCGTGTGGATGGAGGCTGTGGATGCGTGTGGCTTGGAGCGTGTTCAGGTGGTGCCCGATATTGACCAAAATACGCTCACAATTATCCCTGCCTACTATGGCATTAAGGGTGGTAACCGCCTGCGCGTGAGCCTTGTTGACGGAAAGAAGGTGGTGGCAAGGGCTGATGTGGCAGCATCGCAGGGTATGCCTGTGGTGTTGAATCTGAAGAAGGCCAAACTGTGGAGTCCTGAGTCGCCATTCCTCTATGACTTGCTTTTTGAGGTGGTGGCTGCCGATGGTAGCGTTGTCGATAAGGTAAACTCCTATGCAGGTATGCGCAAGGTGCACATCGATGGCACCCGTATATTCCTGAATAATAAACCATATTATCAGCGTCTTGTACTCGACCAGGGTTTCTATCCCGATGGTATTTGGACAGCTCCTTCGGACGATGCATTGCGTCGCGATATTGAGCTCTCGAAATCGGCAGGTTTCAATGGCGCACGCCTTCACCAGAAGGTCTTTGAGGAGCGTTTCCACTATTGGGCTGATAAGTTGGGCTATCTGCTTTGGGGCGAGATGGCTTCGTGGGGAATGAGTGCTACCTTCCCCGAAACGGGACGCAACTTCCTTTCGGAGTGGGGTAATGTGGTGGTGCGCGACCGCAACCACCCCTCTATCATCACTTGGACTCCCTTCAACGAGGAGTGGAAGGTGCCTAATAATGAGGCAGGAAGGCTATATCACGATGCTTATATGCTGACCAAACAATTGGATCCCACACGTCCGGTGAATACAATCAGTGGTGGTATCTATGTGATTTCCGACTTCTGCACAGCTCACAGCTATCAGCAGAATGGCGAAAAACTTCATAAACAGATTTTCAACGGAGAGAAATTCTACCAGCCACAAGGCCCCACTCAGGATAAGTATCCTCACGCAATTAACCAACTGATTTATAAGGGCGGTGTTCCTTATGTGCTGGATGAGTTTGGTGGTATTAAGTGCGCTGAGACACAACCCAATGATGGTAAGTCGTGGGGCT
>JBGUSZ010000045.1:0-8097 GCA_045132795.1 Tidjanibacter sp.
TGCTCCGCAGCACCCCCTCTAAATCAGAGGGGGAGTAGTCGAAAGGCTTGGGTAACGAAAACGTTACCCGCGAAAAAAAAGCTGCTCCCCTAAGTTAGGGGAGCTGTCGCAAAGCGACTGAGGGGTATGCTGTCGGTTGACGGTCGACGGTTGTCGGTTGACGGTTGACGGTCGACGGTAGACGGGATAACAGACCTCACCCGCCTTCGGCACCCTCTCCTAACTTAGGCGAGGGTTAATTTTCCATTTTCAATTTTCAATTTTCAATTTTAATTGTCGGTTGACGTTAGACGTTAGACGTTAGACGTTAGACGTTAGACGACAAAACCCCATCCGTGCGCGTGCCCACGGCATCACAAAGGCAGGCGATTGGCCTCGCTCCAAGAGGGACTTCATCTGTTGCATATAGGGTGCCGTGTGGTGGAAGTAGCGATACAAGCCCTCGCAGAGGGTGTTCTTAGGCTCGCCATCCGCACCCTTGTCGAAGCGGTGCTTGGGGCACTCGCCACGGCAGGCAAAGTAGTAGCGACAGCCGAGGCACTCCCTCGGGAGGGTGTTACGCTTGTCGAGTCCGAAGCGGAACCTCTCCTTGGAGGCGTATATCTCGGCAAGGGTTTTATCCTTGATGTTACCCAGCAGATAGTCGGGATAGACAAAGTGGTCGCAGTTGTAGACATCCCCATTGTGTTCCACCACGAGGCAGTCGCCACACGTCTCACACATCGAGCACACGCCCGGTTGCACGCCACAATACTGCGCCAGCGTTGCGTCGAACATCTGCACAAAGTAGCGTCCCACGTCCATCCTCACCCACTCGTCGAAGATGTCGCACAGAAACTCTCCATAGCCCCGCGCACTCACGTTCCACTCCGCCGGCCTTGCCCCTTCGGTCGAGGGCGACACAATCAGCGGGCGGCCCGAGGGCCTATCCACAACGTGTTCCACAGCGGGCAGGAACTGCATATAGCGGCTACCGAGTGCCTTGAAGAAGCGGTATATTTCCACCCCTCGCCCCTCGCAACGGCTATTCACAACGCTGAGCGTGTTGAACTCCACACCATAGCAACGGAGCATCTCCACACTCCGCATCACCCTCTCCCACGTGGGCCTTCCGCCCCTATCGAGCCTGAACGCGTCGTGCACATCCTGTGGGCCATCGAGCGACACACCCACCAGAAAACCGTTCTCCTTGAAGAACTCGCACCACTCCTCTGTGATGAGTGTGGCGTTGGTTTGGAGGCTGTTGTCGATGCGCCTTCCGCCGGCATATTTTTTCTGCAACTCCACCGCCTTGCGGTAGTAGTCCACACCCAACAGCAGCGGCTCGCCACCGTGCCAGCAGAAGGTCACCACATCCACCTCGTTGGCCGTGATGTATTGCTTGATGTACTCCTCCAACAACTCCTCGCTCATAACCGCCTGATGACCACCATATTGAACAGCCTTGTCGAGATAGTAGCAGTAGGCACAATCGAGGTTGCAGGTGGAGCCTGCGGGTTTGAGCATTGTGCTGAACGCCACTGCTCTCATCTCCTTCTGCGCATCGGCAAAGGTTGCTACTTTTCGGCTACTTTTCATCTCTTCCAAGTCTTACCACCACGGGTTTGTGGTCGCTCATAGGCTCGTCGTAGGAGTCGTAGGACTTGACCTCGAAAGCCTCCTTGTCGGCCAGGATGTAGTCTATGCGAAAGAGGTTGTAGAGCCCCTTGAAGGTGTGCTCCACGCCCCTACCCTTCTCCACAAAGGAGTCCACAAGATTGCCTGCTCGGCGTATGGTGCGGTAGACATACGACACGGGGGTGTCGTTGAAGTCGCCACACACCACCACGGGGTGCGGACTCTGCTCCACAGCCTCGGCCACCTGCTCGGCCTGCACGGCACGCTGGGCATAGTTTCCTACCACCTTGTCGGCAATAGTGAGTAGTTTTTCGCCCGCGAGGGTGTCGCGTGCTATGGCTGGGTGGAGCGTAGTGGAACGCTCTTCGAGGCTTATGCCCGTCGATTCGAGGTGGTTGTTGAAGACACGTATGGTGTCGCGTCCCATCTTAATGTCGGCCCATACGGAGTAGACCGCCAGGCTGTCAGCCGAGGCGACACCTCGGCGCACGATGGGCCACGCACTAAACAGCGCATATCCCGAGCCTGTGATGTCGCTCTCCTCTCCGGTGTAACCATTGATGAAGTATCCGTAGGATAGTTTTTTGAGCGACTTGCGGAAGGAGTCGAAAGCCTCCTCGGTGAAGAAGTGCGCCTCCTGCAAGCAGAGCAGTTGAATGCCCTTGTTGTTGACCCACTCTGCCACCCTATCGAAGCTCTCCATCTCTTCCTCTGCGCTCGCGTCGCTGAAATTCATCACGTTGTAGGTGGCCACCACCACATCGTCCCTACTTCTATCCACCGTCACAGGTTTGGTGCTCACATCCGAACGATAGAATAGGCCCATAGAGTTTGCTCCCACCAGAAGCATTGCGGCCGAGAGCCACACCCACCTACTCCATCGCACCACCCACCACAGCGCACAGAACAGATTGACAAGGTAGATGATGGGGTAGAACAGCCCCGCAAAGGCCAACACAGCCACCCTCTCGGGGCTGACGACCTTTGCCACAAGTCCCGCCAGCAGGCAGACCGCCGCCAAGAGCGACACCACCAGCATCACCACATCAAAGAGTCCCCACACAAACCTACGCCTCACACCCCTTGGGCGTTCACGTCGTACCTTGTGGTTCTCGTTGTGGTAGTATCCTTCCTTGCTACGTTTCATTGTCGTTTCTACGTTGTATGCGGACAAAGTGTTCTAATACCAGATTTGGTTTTTCTTCTTCCAATAGCGCAGCAGCAGGAATCCCCACAGCATACCGCCCAGGTGTGCAAAGTGTGCCACATTGGAGCCCGAGGATGCGATACCTCCAAAGAGTTCGAGCGCGCCATAGAGCACCACAAACCACTTGGCTTTGAGCTGGATGGGAGGAAAGAGTAGCGCCACGATATTATTGGGGTGGAGCATACCGTAGGCCAACAGCAGTCCGAACACCGCACCACTTGCACCCACCGTGGTCATCATCGGCACACGGTAGCCGTGCGACACCATCACCGCCGCCTCGCCCCAATTCACTCCGAGTTGTATGAGGCCCGCGCCAATGCCACAGACGAGGTAGTAAATCAAGAACCTCTTGCTTCCGAGGTCATACTCCAAGATGCGTCCGAACATCCACAGAGCGAACATATTGAAAAACAAGTGGCTGAAATTGGCGTGCATAAACATATAGCTCACCAGCTGGAACACATCACCAATGCCCCACGGGAAACTCAACGCAAAGGTGTTCATCACCCACGCTTTGGCCCCTGCGGGCAACACCTGCTGGGTGAAAAAGACCAACACATTGACAATCAAGAGGTCTTTCACCACCGGCGGCGTAACATATTGACTTCTATAATAACCGTTCATTCTTATCCTTTTGTCGACCGTCAACCGTCAACCGTCAACCGACAACCGTCGACCGACTTTTTAATTAGTAATTAGTAAAGAGTAATTAGTAAATATTTTCCCTTTCTGCCTTTTCTGCTCTTTCTGCCCTTTCTGCTCTTTCTGCCCTTCAATTCTCAAAACATCGTCTTCATTTCGCCCTCGCCAAAGAGCTTCACCACAGCCCTACCATCGGGCGTGAGGCTACAATCGGCACACCCATTGAGGTCCGCCAGCAGCGCCTCCAACTCGGTCTGCGACAGCCGCTTATGGGTGCGGGTACGAGCCAAGAGCCTTACTGCACTCTCCCTACGGCGTTGTTGCGAGAGTCCGCTATTGTCCTTGAAGGAGTCTATCATATCATAGACAACCTCCTCCAACTCTTCGAGGCTCACATCGGCAGGCAGAGTCGAGAACTCCACCGTGTTGGCATCCTGAATGGTGTAGTCGAAGCCGAAAGCCACGAAGTTGTCGTAGTTCTCACCCAGCAACTCCACATCATCGGCCGAGAGCACAAGTCTTTCAGGAAACAAGAGCGTCTGGCCCAAGGAGTTACCCTCGGAGAGCATCGCCATATAGTGTCGGTAGCGCACCACCTCGCTTGCGCGTGCCACGTTGACCACCGCCAAACGTCCGCCGATGGAGGTTGCTACATAGCCTCCCGCCAGAGGCAACGCACCCACAAAGCCCTGCGACTCAATCTCCAACTCCAACTCGCCCTGAGCCGAGGTGTCGCCACCGCCCTCGATGAACTCCATTATGGAGCTGTCATACTCTCTCTCCTCCTCCGACTCCACCCCTTTGGGGTAGGGAGCATTAAAGCCACTCTCCACATCGTGCATACCGCCACCCATAAGCACACTGCTTCTACCACTACCACTACCACCGCCCACACGAGGCTCGCTCTTGAAGGGGTTGTAGAACGGGTTGGTCGTGGTGGAAGGCTCCTGCAAGCCACCACTCCTGTTGGAGTTGAACACGGGGATTTCCACCTCGCCCTCGTCCTCGAAGTCCATCATCGGGATGACGCCCGTCTTGGCCAGCGACTCCCTCACGGCAGCGTTGAGAATCTGCCAGATGGAGCTCTCGTCCGAGAACTTGACCTCCGTCTTTTGTGGGTGTACGTTCACATCCACCTTGTCGGCATCCACCGTCAGGTAGAGGAAGTAGGAAGGTTGCACACCCGCAGGGATGAGCTTATCGTAGGCCATCACCACTGCCTTGTGCAGATAGGGGCTCTTGAAGTACCTGCCGTTGATGAACAAGTATTGGTCGGCACCCCTCTTTTTGGCCACCTCGGGGCGGCACACAAAACCCTCCACCTTCACGAGCGAAGTGGAAGTGCTTACCTCCAAAAGGTTGGCAGCCACCGACTTACCCATCAACCCTGCAATGCGGCCTTTGAGCGAAGAGATGGGTAGGTTGTAGAGCGGAGCGTCGTCCTTGTAGAGCGCAAAGCCCACCTCGGGGTGGCACAGTGCAACCCTACGGAACTCGGTCTTAATCTTGGCCGCCTCCTTCTCGCTGTCCTCGATAAACTTCCTGCGCGCAGGGACGTTGAAGAAGAGGTTACGCACCTTGAAGGTACTACCCTGCGGTGCCACCACCGCCTCCTGCGACACAAACCGTCCGCCCTCAACCACAATCCTCACGCCCAACTCGTCGTCGGCAGTGCGGGTGGTCAGCTCCACCTGCGACACGGCAGCAATCGAAGCCAACGCCTCGCCCCTGAAACCGAAGGTCGAAAGGCGGTAGATGTCGTCCAACGAGGTGATTTTGCTCGTGGCGTGCTTGTCGAAGGCGAGCCTTGCATCGGCAGGCTCCATACCCTCGCCATTGTCGGTCACCTGTATGAGCTCCCTGCCGTCGGCCCTGAAACCCACCGTTACGAGCGTAGCACCCGCATCAATGGCGTTCTCGGCCATCTCCTTAACCACCGACGAAGGGTTGCCAACAACCTCTCCGGCAGCAATCTGGTTCGACACACAGTCGGGCAAAAGTCTAATCTTCATTCTTATATCTCTATAAAATGGGGACACTCCCACCCATACGTTCTCGCACGGGCAGGAGTGGATGGTCTTACACTCTGTTTAGAAGTTGAAGGTCTCAATAATCGACTTGGTCAGCAACACCATACCAACAATCAGCACAGCCACCAACAACATCCTTGTCTTGTTGCTCTGCCTACGGGAAGCCATATTGCGCTCGGCCTCCTGCTGGCGGCGTTCGCTGCGTGCACGCAGGATGTCGCCGGGCTTACGCTCCACCCCCTCCACCTCTCTGGGAGCGTGTCCGAGCTCGATACGTCGCTGGTTGCGAGCCTCCTGCTCGGCGTCGTAGTAGCGGGGATTGTAGTTGAATTGGCGTGGTTTGCGCCTCATTGACTGACCTATTCCAAACATCGTCGTCCTATTTATTGGTTGTTGTACTTCGCAAACGGCCCAAAGAGCCGCCTACAAAAATACGTTATTTTATCCGAAAAAATTGCGCATACGCTCAAAAATATTCTGCTCACCACGCGCCCCGTCCATCTTCTTGAAGTTGGGCTGTGCCGAGAGTTTTTCGAGCAGTTTCTTCTCCTCGCTGTTGATTTTGGTGGGGATGAAGATATCCACAATCACAAGGATATCGCCCCTACCATAGCCATTAACCTCCGGCAGTCCCTTGCCTTTCAGGCGCAACACCTTGCCCGCCTGCGTGCCGGGAGCAATCTTGATGCGTGCCTTGGAGTCGATGGTGGGTACCTCCACCTCGCCACCGAGGATGGCTGTTGTTACGGGTATTTTCAGGTTGTGCAACAGGTCGTTACCATCCCTGACGAGCTCGGGGTTGGGCTCCTCCTCGATGACCACCAGCAGGTCGCCATTGACACCACCGTGGCGTGCGGCGTTACCCTTGCCACTCACCGAGAGCTGCATACCCTCGGCCACACCGGCAGGGATGCGTATCTCCACAACCTCTTCGCCCCTTACGACACCCTCGCCACGACACTTCGAGCAGGGCGACGTGATGACCTTACCCTCGCCACCACAGGTGGGACACACCCTCTGCGTCTGTGCCCTACCGAAGAAGCTGTTGACCATCTCTACGGTGTAGCCCGCACCGTTACAGTTGGGACACGTGGAGTAGGACTGTGCATCCTTCGCACCCGTGCCACCACATTGGTCGCAGGCCATCAGCTTGGAAATCTTAATCTTCTTGGTGCAACCCTCGGCCACCTCTTTGAGCGTGAGGCGCACCTTAACCCTCAGGTCGCTACCACGGTTGACACTCCTGCCACCGCTGCGGCCACCACCGCCGAAGCCACCAAAGCCACCGCCAAAGTGGCCACCAAAGATGTCGCCGAAGTTGCGGAAGATGTCCTCCATAGAGAACCCTCCGCCACCGAAACCACCGAAGCCGCCACCGGCACTACCGTCCATACCTGCATGTCCGAATTGGTCATAGCGTGCACGCTTGTCCTGATTGGAGAGCACGTCGTAAGCCTCGGCAGCCTCTTTGAATTTCTCCTCGGCCTCCTTGTCACCTGGGTTCTTGTCGGGGTGATACTTCACGGCAGCCTTGCGGTATGCCTTCTTTATCTCCTCTGCGCTGGCGTTCTTCTCCACGCCCAGCACCTCATAATAATCACGTTTTGCCATATTTTTTCGTCGACCGACGACCGACGACCGTCGACCGTCAACCGTCAATTCTCAATTCTCAATTCTCAATTCTCAATTCGAGTGCATATCGTGTGGGGATTTTTGTGCCGAGCAAGCGAGCAAGTCCGCAGTTTACAAGCGGTAAATGAGGAACTTGCGAGGCGATGCTCGGTGCAAAAAGCACCCACAAGGCACGCTCGCTTATTCGCCTACGACTACTTTTGCGTAGCGAATAACCTTCTCTTTGAGCTTGTAACCCTTCTGTACAACATCAATGATAAGGCCCTTCTTGTCGTCGCCTGCGGGGAACTTGGCCACCGCCTCGTGCAGGTCGGTGTCGAGAGGCAGACCAATGGCCTCAATCTCGCTCACACCCTTTGCTTTGAGCGCGTCGGTCATCTTCTGTGCGATGAGCTCCACACCCTCCCTCACGGCTGCCACATCGGTGGCGTTCTGCATAGCGGCAAGCGCACGACCGAAGTCGTCCATCACACCGAGCATCAGCTTGATAACATCCTCGCCACCACTCTCGATGAGATCCATTTTCTCTTTGAGTGTGCGCTTACGATAGTTGTCAAACTCGGCACTCAGGCGCAGATATTTGTCTTTCCACTCGTCAGCCTCGGCAGTTTGTGGTGCCGTTTTGTCAGTCTGCTCGTTGGCAGAGTCTGCCACCTTGTCAGTTTCAGGCTGCTCGGCGGTTGCCTTTTCGGCGGAGTTGTTTGCTTTTTCCTCGTTGCAAACCTCTTGGTTTACAGTTGTTTGCTCGTTTTTAGTTTTCTTTACCATATCTTGTTTTGTATGTTTCTATCCTATATGGCTCAAAATGCGTGCCGCCCAAAGAATTGGCAGAGCCAAAGCCGTCGACCGTCTACCGTCGACCGTCTACCGTCGACCGACTACCGTCTACATACCCCTCCGGTGTTGCACACCACCTCCCCTAACTTAGGGGAGGAGTAAAAAGGAAATAGACGCTATGAAAAACATACT
>JBGUSZ010000046.1:0-24870 GCA_045132795.1 Tidjanibacter sp.
CGAGGTCGGTCAGCTGATACTCGTCGCCATCGTTTACGGCGGCAATGATGCGGCTGCCTTCGGGCAGGCGGCGACCTGCCAGACAACGATTTAGGGCCAAGTCCATAATTGTTTGCAGAATCTCGGGGCGTGCACGGTTGAGCTCATCGAGAAACAACACTATGGGGTTGCCGTCAATGGGGAACCAATATGGGGGCATAAATTCGGTCTGGCCCGTAGCCTCGTTTTTGTGGGGCAGACCAATCAGGTCGCCCGGGTCGCTCATCTGCCCCAAAAAGAGGGTTACGACTCTCTGCCCACGCGAGGCAAAGTGGTCGGTAAGTATTTGCGACTTACCTATGCCGTGCTTGCCGGCAAGCATTATGTTCTGGTGGGCAGGAGTACTCTCCACCACACTCACGAGTTCTTTTGCTGTAATTTTGATATTCATAAAGCTATCCTTTCTTTTATGCCACACAGGTTAATTGAGCGCTGGCGTGGGTAGTCAGTCGCCCCCGCTTGAATTGTTTGACCTCCAACGCATCGGCAGCAATAGAGGGGAGCATCTCGACAAACAGATGTAAATCTTTCTCGGCAAATTGGAAGTCAAACTTCATACCCTCATAGGTGAATGTGATTCTCACCTCTTTGTAGTCGCCATAGTCCCCTTTTTTGTATTTTGGGTAGTCGATAGAGTCGGAGGGAATGTTCATCTTCAAGAGGGCCCCATTGAGCAGGTCGGAGTAGGTTTGCTCTTTCATCTTTCGGTACTTCTGCCACGAGGCGACTTTGGTAACGTGTTCTTGGTAGAGCGAGGGGTTATCGACCATCTCCAACACCCGCTCGACAATCCATCGACGTTTGTCGGCCTGATTCAACCACCCCAAGTTCAGGTGGTAGAGAGTTTGTTTCTTGCGACGATCAACCAACTTCAAATCGTTGTACGAGATATGCAGTTCAAGTCCACTACTATCTCTTAGCGTTTGAAATTGCAACCACTCCATCCCCTCCCCATTCGTATTGAGCCATTTGCGGTAGGGACCTTTGCGGAAGTAGAGCATAAACGAAAGTGCATTTTCGTTGGGCAAGGAGAACTTTTTTTTATCTGCTTGGTCTGATACATACTCCAATTTCTCTCTAACGGGAATATAATTTACGGTTATCATCGGCTATTAAATGTTTATTTTTGCATTAAACTTACTGTATTTTTCGAGCAGGTGGTGGTACTCAATTGCGTAGCGAGCCATACTTTCGAAAGCACTCTCTTGGGAGCTGGCAAAGAAGGCATAGACTAGGTACATCCCCTTGTCCAACTTCACCTCTACATTCCCCCTCCACGGCAATGAAGAGGCATTTATGAAGACTTCGTAGCGCAGCCCACTACCCTTAGCCTTTGCGGCAAACAGATCTGTGTAGTGCTGTTTTAACTGTTGAACGTCCACCCTTTCTCTTGTCTTACCAACCATTGTATCAATTGCCAATTTGGTGGCCTCGATTGCCCCTTCGAGCGTTTTGAAAGGGAGTCGGGTGCTATTGAGGCTTATTCTCACAGCTCCATTTTCGAGGCGTATGTACTCCATTGAGGTTGGGTACTCAAAACTGACAAAATTTATTATGGCGCAACTATCGTATCGTTTGAAATCGACATACTTATAGTACTCCGACTTCTCCAACCAAGCCCAATACCCTTCCATTGTAAAGGGTGTGCCCTGCGACGAGGCAGCAACTTTGGTGCAGATGCTAACCAATGTATTGAGCTCCCTTTTTGACGGGAGCGATAGAATCTTTACCGACTTCATCTTCGTGTGGTATTACTATACAACTTCACTCCACCCCTTCTTCACACCGGCAGCCACAAACTCCTCGGCGAGGGCCATTATCTGCTTCTTGTTCGATGATACTCTGATGTCGCGTTTAAGAGGCTCTTTCCTTCCTGCACTGAAATCGGTGAGGTGGAAGACATAGGCAGGGAATCGACCGGTCTGCTCCTTGTTTGTTTTCCAGACCACAAATTTCTGCACCATCATCTTCTCGCCCTCGCCCTTGGTGAATACTCGGCGATAGATCACCTGCGATTCGGGCAACTCTTTGTAGCTTACTGCCTCTTGGGTGGAGAAGGGGCAGATGTCGGTAATCTGCCTAAGGCGAATGGACTCTTCGCACATCTCCTTGTCATCCCTCAGGTAGAGGATACTGATGTGGTGGGCGGACACTCCGGGGGTGGAGGCCTCAACGGTGTAGCCCTCCTCTTCGGTGTAGCGCAAGAGGGTGTTCATCTTCGCCTTGCCATACGAGTCCTCTGCCAAAAAGTCGCCCACCATCAACTCTACGATATACTCGGGACGCACCATCTGGAATGCCACATTGCGAGAGTCGGTCTCGATGTAGTTGCTCTGTGTGGCAAGTGGCGAGAGTAGCTTGTAGAGCTCTTTTCGCTGCTGCGTACCGATGCCCGAGCCCGTCACGGCAAACTGCTGCAAGAGTCCGTCGGGGCGCATCACTGCAACCATAATATCCCTCACAGCGTCATCATTGGGTGCATCTCTTACGGTGTAGCCCACAATGGCGGCATCAATTGTGTGGTGGGGTTTAATCTTGTAGGACATAAAGGAGTTGATGCGCACCACAACACCCTCGGCACCCTCCTCGGTAACCCACTGGTTGTAGATCTCCGCCAGCTCGACATTTGTGGCAGCCTCGCGTGCCTCCACGGGGTGTACACGCTCGCCCGAGAAGATTTTTTGGATGGTGGCGAGTTTCTCACGATAATCGGGGCTAACCTTCTGGTCGTCGAGGTCAACGAGGTCGAAGATTGCCAATTTCAGGCGATCGTGGAGTGACTCATCGGCAACCGCTCGCGAAACATCAAAGACCCTCTCACGCCCCGAAGGACTCAAGACAGCATAGAGTTCGCCCACAGCTGTGGCACTCCTCATACCTGCTCGCTCCACCAGAGCAGCAAACTCTTTGAGGCAGGGCAGGTCACGCAACTCGGCACCCGAAGTGGAGAATGACGCCACCTCACCATTGCGATAGAAAAGCATCTGCATCGTGCCGTCAATCTTACGCGTTACACAGTAGTTGCCACCTTCGAGGTCTTTAATGCAGCTACCGTCAATCAGAATAAAAGAGCTGGAAATCTGTCGTTTGTAACTCTTAGCGAGTTCGGAAAAATTGTTCTTCATAGTTCTATAAGGTTTTAAGTTCAAGATTTGTAAGGTGAATAACAAGGCAGTACTTCTCGCCCTCGATGCGCCCCTCGAGGAATGCTCGGTAGGGAGTGCCGCCGCGGTTGATTACGATTGGACCAACCCCTTTGGGGCCTGCGCCTACAAGCATAACACTTCGTTTGTCGGCGAGTTGTTTGGCCATATCGTAGAGAAAGTCGTAGGTCAGACCATTGATGTGTTTAATCTGATATTTGCGCGAGAAGACAAACATTCGTGCAGCCTTTTCGATGGGTATCAGTTTGCCTGTCCAACGCAGGGGAATGTCGGTATTGATGTTCGACTCTACATCCTCGAAGGGGTGCACATCTTTCTCCTCGCCCTCGGGAGTGAACACCACCTCCTCGCGATTGACACGATACGAGATGGAATGGTCGTCGGTAATGAAAATCTTGCGCACTCCCGAAAGGTACATACCCACTCGTTCGAAGTCAATTTCGGGGTCGGAGGTTACAAGATTGGTGGCAAAGGTTTCGGCCGAGCCTGCCTGACCAACAAGTGTGGGCAGTTCGGTTGCGAGGGTTGATTTGAGGAATCGGGCGTTGGTATACTCGCCGCCGCTACGAAGTACTGTGCGAATATCGCTCTTTACGCATTTCTGCTCAAAGCCCACTTGGGCATTGCGGCTCTTGTCGTTTGATAGGTTAATTGCTCTCATAGGCTACATCATACTAAAATCAAGTTCATCTTCATCAATGTCAATATCTTCCACTTCGGTCAGCACACCCTCATCTTCGAGACCTATGAAGTCGAACTGCATAGGCTCGCCAGCAATGATATAAGGGGTTGTTCCGTTGGTGAGCAAGAAGGCAGTGAGTCTCTCAAAGCCACCCTTGTAGCTAAAATCAAAGGTGTAGATGTCGCCGCCCAGCAGAGAGTTTAGTGCGGCTCCCTGCTCACCGGTGAGTTGGTAGACTGTCGAAACTCGCAGATTCATCAATTCCTCCACCGTCGCCTTGCGGGTTAGTTCGATGGGGTGGTCGAACGATGAAGGGGTTGCAACGGCTTCGGAGCCATCGGCGTGAACGGCAATGAGGTCTGCCTTTTCGAGCCACAGCCCATCCTCACCGAGCATACCGATTTTGGTCGCCCCTTTTGGAATGATAATCTGACCGCTCTGGTCCAATCCCGCTTGTCGACATAGCGCCCCTTCGGGTGTCGTTACTCGGGCTTCGGTCCAGCCATAGAGCTTTTTGCGCTCCAACTTGACAGGTGCAAGGTCTATGCTCTCTCCACCTATCCTGAAATTTAGAGTTCTACACATATCGATACATTATTTAATTATTATATGATTGTTTTGATTTCGTATGTTTGGGGAGATAAGGCGACAAATGAGAATGAAGGGTGCCACCTCAAATAAAATGATTTCTTCCTCCTTTTCGAAAACAAATGTACTGCCGATGTGTGCTAAATTATGGCAGAGGTTGAAAAGATGAAATTTTTTATGCCATTTTTTTGCCTATGCTTTGGTTTGGCACAGGTATCAAATACATTTGCGCATACTAACAATAGTAACTAACAATAATATCCAAAAACTATGAAAAAGATTGAGTACGAAGCGGCGTTTGGTTCGCTCAGCAAAATGATTGATATCTATCGTGGAAAAATCAAGGAGGCTCTTGAGGAACGCAACATTGCAGTAGTCTATTTTGGGAATGCGCCTGCCGTTAATCCAAGTGACGACGAGTATTTTGACTGTTATAGCTTATTGAAATACGAAAACGGCGAGATGCTTCTTGCCGACGGTTGTGGGTTAGAAGAGTATCCCGAAGTATCAACCATACTTACGACAGAGCAGGTGGCCTCCGGAGAGATTAACAACTGCCATTTTGCAAAAGCCTTTGCAAAAGCCAATTGGCAGTTGTGGGATGATGTAGAGGAGGAGGGTCCCAACTCTTGGGATTCGCTCTACTATTGCCTTTGCGAGGCCATCAACGAGTGTGCAGACGAGGAGTAACTGCTAAAAATCACTCCCAAACGGCTACTTGTGCGAAGCCTTGGCACAGGTGGCCGTTGCTTTTGTTGCAGCAATCATCCAAACTATTAAGCAAGATACACCGATGACCGATGTACTATTTCAGCTCGTTGCAATTTGCTACTGCAACAAGTCCCGTGCGCGCTATCCTCGTTTTAGGGTCTACCGCCAGACGATAGGTTATTTCCACTCCCTGCGTGATGCAGAGAGGCGAGAGATGGAGTGTGTGGCGGAAGTAGAGCAGGCAAAATTGTCGGATAGGGTTTACCACGACTACTACGGTTTTGAAATTCACGAACTACCCTTTGGCGCCACTCTTTCGGGCGGCACACAACGCACTCGCACCTACCTGCACGACGGCTCCCTTTGGCACGAGAGCAGGGCATCGAGCATTGAGGTTACAGGGGGCGTGTTGGAACCATTTATGGGGCGCGAGGAGAGCGAGTGCCGATTTAAGGTTGGCGACTTGGTAGAGGTATTGAGGGGCGATATGGTTACTTTGGAGGTAGTCTACGCCCTGCCACCCACCCCTGAGCGAGTCGAGGAGATACACCACAAGACTGCCAACGCCTACGCCCAAGAACTTCCCGAAGCCCATCTGCAACGCCTCTGCGAGCTCGACTACTCCGATGACTCTTACGTTACGCTTGATGGAGGCGAGAGCTATATGACAAACCACTCACACCCTCTGACCACCCAGCTTTTCCCCGTAAGGCTAAAAATTCCACTAGCAATAGCAGACAATGTCAATAAAATAGCATTTTTTTCTAAATATAAATCAGATGTTACTATAGTTCTTCCATCTAATGGAATTCTTAATAAAGAAATTGCGAATGTTGCAAATGAATTAAATCCTGATGCAAAATTTATAGATGACCTCTTAATTAAAATGAGTGTTGAAGAAGTTAGAGAAATGATTTTGTTGCCAAATTCTATATTTAGAAAAACATATAACACTCGAAGAGCCTTTGAAACAGCTTTATCAGAATTTGATAATTATGTTGATCATATGGAAAATGATATATTTAGAGTGCATTATATAAAAGATCCACAACTAAGAACAACTATAGAACAAACTATTAGAATAGAATGGAATACCGTAGCTAAATATTTTGATGCTATTAATGACAGATATATATTTATAGTAGATGACGGTACGGAGGACAAGGAATCTGTTATTGATCTTCGCGAGGAAATATTAACATATTATTCTCCAAAATCTATAACTGTATTAACTCTTTTTGCCGACAAATTCGATAATAAAACCAAGAAAAAATTATTAACTTTGAAGAAGAATTATTAACCTAAAAAAAGAATGGATATGTGTGAAAATACAAATAAAGCCTATACAAAAGCGATAGAATGTCTGAAAATATTACCGAAAATTTTGTATATTTGAGTAACTATTAACCAAATAAGATAAAATAATATGAGTAGAACAATCTCCTATTTTTCCGATTACCATGGGGGCGAAAATCGAATCACCAATTATTGTGGACTTATGATGAAGATGCTATATGAAGAAAGTCCAGACAAATTTGAGAACTTCATCGGGGATTTATTATCCATGTCTGGATCTACAATAGATGTTGGCCCTAGATTCATGCAGCAAGTTAGAAAGAGGAATAGTATCCCTGATTTGTGTATTAGTCAACAATCATTTGACATATATTTTGAGACAAAAATTAGTGATTGGTTTCACAAAGATCAAATACAAAACCATATCAAAGGATTCAACGATGTGGGCACAAGTATTCTCGTTTTATTATGCGCATCTTTTGAGTCCAAAACAACAGAAATGCTTGACAAAATAAAGGATAGCTTACGTGATACCAAGGTTGTCGAAATTACCTTTGAAGAATTTATTGTTGCATTATCCAAATATTGCACATCTTCATTTCTATCTGTTCAGTTAGAAGAATTTTCTCAATATTTAGACAGACAGAATTTATTACAAACATGGATGCATACTTTAAATGTTGTAAATTGCGCAACTTCTTGGCAAAACATTGTGGATAGTGCTTGTTATTGTTGTCCCGACACTGGCAGAACATATTCACATAAAAGAACAAGATATTTTGGCACATACAAAGATAAATGTGTTCAATACATATATGAAATTGATGCTGTTGTATCCGTATCAGAAAATGGAACGAATGCAACTATAAAATGGTGTAATGCTGACAATCAAGATGAAAAAGCCATATGTAACAAGGCAAAAGAAACAGTAAAAAAATACTGTCATGAAGAAAACAAAATTAAACCAATGCAAGTATTTATATTGGGTGAAAGACGTGAAGTTAATTTCAAAAAAGATTCGACAGGTGGAATGTGGGGCACCAAACTCTATTTCAAAAATATTGCAAAAGGGTGTAAAGGTATTGATGACTTTGCAGAGCTATTAAAAGATAAAACATGGTCAGACTTGGGTCATTAAATATGTAGGAGTTTTTCCCTCCCCTTGCCCCGACCAAGGTCGGGGCAAGTTGTTTCAATGGGATAGCATATATCCCTACTGAATAAAACCAATTCTTCGTTGTGGGTGGTTGTCGCCGAGGCGCTCCTCGTTGCAAAACTCCACAAGGCGGTCGAGGCTTATGCCCACACCCCACAGCACCTCCTCAACGGCGTGCTTGCGGGCCACATTCTCAATCTGACCACCGCTGAAATCATATCTCGCTGCCAGCACAGCCGCATCCTCTGCCGATAGTGAAGGTATCATAGTCTGCCAAATGGCTCGCTTCGCCTCCGCCGAGGGTTTCTTAAACTCAATCTTATAGAGAAATCTGCGCTCAAAGGCGGAGTCCATATTGCTCGTGAGGTTGGTGGTGGCAATGAGGATACCCTCCAAGTTTTCAATCTCTTGCAGGATGATGTTCTGAATGGAGTTCTCCATCTTGTCCACCGCTCGTTCCACTCCTTCGTTGCGTTTGGAGATAACCGCATCTGCCTCGTTGAAGAACAGAATGGGGGTGCGCTCGCAGTTCTTGACAAAGTGGCGGTAGGTGTCGAAAATTGCCTTTATGTTTTTTTCGCTCTCGCCCACCCACTTGCTACGGATGTTGGCGAGGTCCACCTGCATCAAATCTCGTCCCGTCTGGCGGGCGAGTTGGAGTACCGTTTCGGTTTTGCCCGTACCCGGACCACCGTAGAACAAGCAGGCAAAACCTCTTCGCATACCCTTTTGTTCCAAACGGTCGCAGACACTCGCAAATTTCTCGGGCTGCAAGAGGCTCACAAGCTGCGAGAGCGAGCGTTCCTCTTTGGGATTGTAGAAAAGTTCCTTGGCGGTAATGCTATCGCAGGAGGTGAGTGCCTTGTGTTGGGACTGTTTGGTCTCGGCTACCACTCCATTAAGCAATTCCTTCCTTACGTAGGGAGTGAGTTCGAAGTTGTTGGAAGAAACCATTCCATCCATGCAGCACTCCTGCAACAGCCCGTGTCGCACAAGCCCCGATGAGCCGTTGCGAATCTCGGTGAGAATGTTGCGACCAACAATTTTGCGCCCCTCGAACATATTGTTTACATCCATAGTGCTAATGACGCCATCCCCATCAACGAGCATATCGCAGCTCCAAAGCAGAAAGAGTATCTCGTAGCGTTTCAGGTCGCACTCCTTGATTTTTTTCACAAGTGGCAAATGGGAGTTACTATTTACGAGGTCTTCCAACTCGGCAGCAAAATCCATAAAGGAGAGTATGTCCTCCTTGCGCTCGCTAATGAGCGAAGAGAGCACCTCGAAGAACTCAACCAGCAAGAGTCCATCACGACGAGGACGCTCGTAGGCTTTGTTGTCTTTGAGCGCATCAATCACGCCACCGACAATTTTATATTGATCCTCGCCATCTATCTGGCAGTTTTTCAAGTAGCGCATCTTGTAGAGCTCCTCCACGTGTTTCATATAGCGTATGATGGCAATCTGCGAGCAACCAAAAAAGCCTGCAAGGTCCGTGATGTCCAACATGCGGTTGGAAAAATTAACGAATACCGACAGGAGTACTGCCTGCTCTTTGGTGAGGTTCATCCTTTCACACAAGTAGCCAATCGGGCGTGCTGCACGGTCGAAAATGTCTGGGCGTAGGTCGGAATCACGGGCTACCAACACAATCTGCTCAATAGCGTCAAGCAAAGTCAGTTCCTTGTTGTTGTCTATCTCAAATCCCAATAAATCTCTATCTGCTTGTTTTTTCATAGGCTCTTCAAATTTTATCATCTTCTTCGGTGGGGTTGACATAGGTGGTATATTTAAGTCGCATAAGCAGTTCTTCGACCGAGTGTATGTAGAACTTGCGCTCCTTGGGGTGGATAACATCCAGCCTAACGGGGAAGGTGGTCGTGAAGTCGAGTCGCAGAAATCTCTCATCAACAAATGTGAAGAGTGGCTCAACAAGGTCATCATACCCCAACTTCGAGCGAGTCAGCCCCGAAAGGACATAGTCGAGCAACTCCACGTCGCAAATTGCAACCGAGGGGTCATAGTTGGTAAGTGGCGAGGATGGAAAGTGCGCAGCAATTGCCTCGCAGATGGTCTGCCCCGCATCGGTCGGGGTGAGATAGCAGCTGTAATAGTAGGTTGATTCTTTGTGCATATATACCTTTTTTAGTTATTAAACATCTTTCTCTCTTTCTCGTTTGTGATGCAAATCTACCTCAACTCTATGCCAAATTGTGGCAGAGTAAAAAAGTTGGCAAAAATTCACACAATCTGCCTACTTGTGCCATATTTTGGCAGAGATAAGTGCTATCTTTGTAGCAAACAAAAACATAACGACCTATGGCGGAAAAAACAAATCTATTAAGAAGGTATATTTGGTTGCTTGACACACTTCAAAACCAAAGATTGACATTTGCCCAAATCAGCGAGAAATGGGAAAATTCATACGAATTAAACGATGACAATGCGCCACTTCCCCTACGCACATTCCACAACCATCGCAAGGCTATTTATGAGATTTTCGGTATCGAAATCGCCAACGAGCAGGTGGGTGACTATGTCTATTATATTAAGGAGAGCGAGAATGACTATAAGAGCGATATGCAGAAGTGGCTTGTCAATTCGCTGATATTGGCCCACTCGCCTCAATTGCAGCAGCGCGTTATTATGGACACTCGCACCGAGGACCTCTTCCTCACTCCGCTCTACAAGGCGATGAGAGAGGGGTGCAAGGTGAAGGTTACCTATCGCCGCAAGGACAGGGGATACAACAATATCCACACGTTTACCATTGAGCCCTACTATCTGAAAAGTTTCTATAAGAGTTGGTTTCTGATTGGTCGCACCGACGATGGTCTTGTGCGCCCCTATGCGTTCACATCGCTCCGCAACATTGAGGTTACCGACGAGAGTTTCACTATGGAGAATGATTTTCCGATCAAGGAGTATATCGCCACCCCTCCCGTAACCTGCAACACAGGAGCCTACCCCGACGATAGCGATATGTTCTACCTCGAGAGGTGCGATGAGCAACGCTTGCACCGTAGCCGATTTAGACCTGCCTACCGAGCCGACCAGAGTAACAATCTGCGCAATGCGCCGGTTGATGAGGCTGTGGTGCAGTTGGAGTATGAGCGCAAACACAGGTTTAGCCACAATTCGGCAAGAATCAGACTCAACGAGTACGATGGTGCAGGGTCGGCCCTACCCGCAGAGGAGTTTGTGGCAGAGATTGTGTTTGAGTATCCAGTAAGACAACCCTATTTTATTGTTTGTAGGTATGAGACTGTTCAAGTTACTCCGGATGGTTGGACAGAGCCAATAGATATTCAGGAGATAGACTACGAGGCACGCCTTTCGACCGAGGCGAAGATTGTGCGTGTGCCCTACCAGAGGGCCAATAACATTTTGCCCGAGGAGCGTTCCGAACTGATGGAGAGAGTTAGCCGCTGGCTCGATACCGAATGCTCCGATCCCCACTTCAACGGCACCAACCGCGAACTTGTGGAGTGGCACTGGAAAGTGCGCTTGCAGGGCTTCTCGAACAAAGACACCGCCCCCTTCGGCAATCTTATTGTCGAAGAGTAACACCCTTGTTGTATTTTCGTATATTTGTATAGTCAAGTAAATACTAACCAAAACAATAAGTACTATGGATAAATTCGAGCACATATCACATATGTTTAACGTTCGTACTCAAAATAAAAAGTATGAGAACTACATCGTTAACGCTATATATAATCGAGTAGGCAACACTGAACTTATGCCCATCACTCAACAATATGTTAAAACAGGGAATAGGTATTATCTCATGGACCTATATTTTCCACAAATCAATTACGGAGTAGAAGTAGATGAGAAACAGCACGTAGGAGAGCTACACACATTGGCAGACAAGGAGAGGGAAGATGCCATAAAAGAAGCTATTAACTGTCCAGAAAAGCGAATAGAAATATACTATAAAGAGGATAAAAACTCTCCTCTAGCAAAAATGCGTTCTTATGAAGAAATTGAACAAGATATAAACACTTGTGTGGAAGAGATTAAACAAGCAATCAAAGAAAAAGAGATAAAAGAAGGGAAAAAACTCAAATGGATTTCTGATACAGAAATGCGAAATCAAATTTTTGCGAATGGTGTGTTTAATATTGATGACAACGTCAATTTCAAAGGGATTCAGGAGATTGCAGATAGGTTAGGCTACAAACTATATCGTAGGGGAGGTGGTAAGCTATCTAATAATTACTTCTTATGGGTACCTCACTTGGCCATTGTTGATGAAAACGGTAATGTTTACAACAAGAAGGGATGGACAAACTATATTATACATAATGATAATGGCACTCAGATTATAGAGATAGATCAAAAGGACAAACTAAAAAACAAGCCAGATGTAGATTTTAATATGGATCGCATCGTGTTTATGAAAATGAAAGATAAATATGGTAAGGACTGTTGTAAGTTTGTCGGAGTTTTCACACCTCAAGAATACTTCATCAATACAGAGAATCATGTCGAAAGACACTATACTCTTGTGTCGAAATTCATAGAAGTAACAAAACTCAAAAAATAACTATAACCTTAGCCGACCATCTGGTCGGGGCAAAAAGGGGGTATTAAGTGAGAGGAAAAGACCACACAAAAATAGGCAATCATTGTCGGAAAATCGCTATATTTGCGTTATGAAACTGCTGACAAAATCTCTCTTTACCACATCGTTGGGGTGTCCGCGCAAGCTCTACTATGCCACACACCCCGACCTCTACGACAATGCCTCTGTGGACGACGACTTCCTGCGCTCGCTCGCCGAGGGCGGTATTCAGGTGGGTGCGCTTGCACGCCACTACTACAAGTCGAAGTATAAAACCTTTGCGTACACTTACATCGAAACCAAGGATAAGGCGGAGGCTTTGCGACAAACATCCGAGGCAATGTGTGAGCATAATGTTGTAATTGCCGAAGCGGCCTTCGAGTGGAACGGCTGCTATGTGAGGGCGGATATTATGGTCAAGCGTGGGCATACGATTCAGTTGATTGAAGTTAAGTCGTCTTCGCTTAAATTGGCAGACCGAGAGAGTGTGTCCGAAACCACCCAAAGGGGAGAGGTGAACTCCGCTTACCGCCACTATATCTACGACCTTGCATTCCAAAAGTATGTGGTAGAAAATGCGCTCGATTGCGATGTGCAGGGTTTCCTAATGCTCATCAACTCCGACCAGCCGTGCGACATCGATGGCCTAAACCAGATGATACGCATCAACACCAAGACCCACGAGGTTGACGTGGAGGGACTGAAAAACTATACTCCACCTACAAATAGTGAGGAGTGGTTGCTGCTGCCTTGCGATATGACACAAGTTTGCGATGCCATTATTGCAGGTCGCACCACCGAGCAGGCAGACTATATGGGTGCAACCTTCACCGACTATGTTGACAAGTTGCTCGCCTCGTTGCAGTGCAGTACCCCTCTTGCTCCTCGCCTCTCTACGCAGTGTAAGGGGTGCGAGTTTCGCAGCGACAATACCACTCGTTCGGGCTATCACCGCTGTTGGAAGGAGTGTGCAGGGTTTAGTGATGCAGACTTCCAGAAACCACACATCTTGGAATTGTGGGGTGGTAAGGGTTTTAGACGAGCAAATCAACTAATTGAAGAAAGGAAGTATTTTCTCGCAGATCTGACCCCCGCAGACTATTTTACCCCCAAAGATTTGGCGAAGGGTCCCAATGAAGGAGAGTTTAACGGCAGCACACGCCGCCAGATGCAAATTGAGAAGCGATGCAGTGGCGATAATAGCTTTGTACTTCTCGATGGTATCAACGACGAGATGGCAGAGTGGCAATTTCCGCTCCACTTTATCGACTTCGAGACCTCCACGGTGGCCATTCCCTTTACCAAGGGGCGTTATCCATACGAAACTATTGCCTTTCAGTATTCGCACCACAGGCTCGAAAAGGACGGCACATTGACCCACTCGGAGTGGATATCTACCGAGCGAGTATTTCCGAACTTTGAGTTTGTGCGTGCGCTGAAACGTGATTTGGAAGGCGACGAGGGTACCATCTTTCGCTATTCGCACCACGAGAACTCGGTGCTTAATCAGATTGCTGAGCAACTTGCCACGAGCAATGAGCCCGACCGAGAGGCTCTCATAGCGTTCATTCACACCATCACCCACGACTCCGACACCGACCGTGTGGGTGAGCGCAATATGGTGGACCTCTGCGATGTGGTGGTGCGTTACTACTACGACCCTTCGATGGGAGGGAGTAACTCCATTAAGGTTGTGCTACCGGCAGTGTTGCGCTCCAAGGAGTTGCAGAAGTGCTACGAGAAACCTTATTGTGAGTATGTCGATTCGCCCAACTATAAGGGTTTTGACTACTCGCTGATTAACTATACCGATGCTGCAAAAACCAACGTGGGCAACCCCTATAAGTACCTACCTGTGGTGGGTGCCGAGTTGGGCGAATTGGAGGGTGAAGAGCGTATCAATAATGGTGGTCTGGCAAATGCAAACTATGCTAAATTGCAGTACGATGGACTCTCTCTCGACGAAAAATTGAAGCTCAAAAATGCCCTACTGCGCTACTGCGAACTCGACACAATGGCTATGGTGTTGATTTACCACTTTTTCAAACTCCACGCTCCATTATAGTGAGTGTGTCGTGAGTGCAAATTCATAAACGCACACAACACTTTGAGCTACAGAAATAAACAACATCCTCACCTCCACCAACGGGATCACTTAAAGAGACAGAGGCAGGAAGAACCTGCCTCTGTCACTTTCGTATGCTATTAGTTGTCAAACCCAAGCAAGCCCCTTATCGGAGATTGTATATGGCATTCTATGAGGGCGGATTTCTATCGTTCTCGCAAGAATTCGGGAATTTGGGGTGTGGCGCCACGCTGCGAGCAGACATACGCTGCTAGCTCCACTGCGTGGCGATGGGAATCTGCTATGGTACGCCCATTCACAAGGCCACTCACAAAGGCTGCCGTAAACGAGTCGCCGGCACCAACAGTATCCACCACTTCAACCTTCGGAGTGTCGATGCGAGAAATATCCTCCGCTCCAACAACCACACTCTCCTTACTTCCACAAGTGTACACCACGTACCTCAATCCGAATCGCTCCAACAACTCTCTGCACTGCTCTATGGGGTCGCCCATAAGGGAGTAGTAACCTTGCAGCAGGGGTAGTTCGTCATCGTTGAGTTTGAGCACATTGGCCTGTGTGAGGCCCCAATTGATAAACTCCTTGTCGTAGTAGTGTTGTCTGATATTGATGTCGAACACTTTAAGGCAATCCTCTCTTGTGGACTCCACAAACCGAATGATGGTTGTTCGGGATGTCTCGCTACGAGCAGCAAGCGAACCCCAGCATACGGCATCGGCCTTTTGTGCGAGTGCGTACATCTCTGGGGTAAAAAGGATGTGGTCCCAAGCAACCCCCTCGTTGATTATATATTGAGGTGTACCCTGACTATCCACCACAACATCTACTTTACTTGTGGGTCTATCGCTACGCTGCACAAACGAGAGTTCTACGCCAATGGGGGCAATTCCTTCCAAGAGTTCATCGCCAAGCGCATCTTTGCCAATGCTACTCACCATAACACCCTTGCAGCCGAGTTGTGTGGCGTGGCAGGCAAAGTTCAGCGGCGCTCCTCCGATTTTCTTACCTCCTGGAAGCATATCCCACAGCACCTCGCCGAGTGCTACGATAGTTGGTCTATTGTTGTTCATGGTTGCGAGTGTGGTGGTTTAGAGGTCAATAATCACCTTCATACAACCCTCCCTGTTGGCGTCAATAAACTCGTAGGCTTCCATATATTGTTCCAGAGGGAAGTGGTTTGTGATGAGCGGGGTGAGGCAAATTTTACCTGTAGCCACATTTTCCACAGCCTCAATGTAGTCTTCGTGGAGATACATTAGTGAGCCGATAAGGTAGAGTTCGTGTTCGCCGAGCACCTCCATATCGATTGCGGGGTCTTTGGCGTGCACACCGACGATGATAACATCGCTACCTTTCTCAATGGCACTCATCAGCGAGCGAATAGACGACTCTACACCTGCACACTCGAAACCCACTTGAAAACCTTCGCCGTCGAAGAGCTCATCTACGGCATCTGCCAGCGAACGTTTTGCAACGTTAAGAACTCCGTCGATACCACATTGTAGTGCGATGTCTAGACGCAAGTCGCTCACGTCGGTAATCACCACCTTCTTGGCACCTCGCGCTTTGGCGAACTGAGCAATGAGGTTTCCGATGGTGCCGGCACCCGACACCACCACATTCTTACCCTTGATGTCGCGGGGACGATTGGAGGCGTGGGCAGCTATTGCCACCGGCTCAATCATTGCAGCATAGTCGAAACTAACACTTTCTGGAACAAACACCACTCTATCTTCGGGCACAATGAAGAGGTCCTGTGCGCAACCCGGAGCGTGGAAGCCCTCTACTTTGAGGTTTTGACACACATTATACTGTCCCCTTCGACAGGGGGCACACTCTCCACACACCTGCTGTGGGCGTGCGGTAGCCTTGTCGCCAACTTTCACGACAGTAACATCTTTACCAACAGCCACAACCTCGCCCGAATATTCGTGTCCCTGCACGATGGGATAGATACACGAGGGGTGTTGTCCGTGGAAGGAGTGTATGTCGGAGCCACACACGCCAATACGTTTGATGGCGAGCAGGATTTCGTTGTCTTTCAGGTCGGCTGTACTGAGAGGTGCTACATCGTGAAGTTCGATGTGGTGGGGTTTTACTAATACGGCTTGTCTCATAATTTATAGGGATTTTAAGTAATTTGTAATCTGTTTGAGAGAAGGAGCTGCCGACGTAGAGGTCGCTCCGTAAAGGTTGAATCGAGCGGATGCGTTGGCAAACGTGAGGACTTCACGAGGGGAATAGCCCTCGTGTAGGGCATAAAGCGCTCCGGCGCAGAAGGCATCTCCGGCGCCAACTGTCGATACAATATCTTCGTGTGCTACGGGGATTGTTGGACAATAAAGAGTGTCACCATTGCGGGTGAGCATATAGCCCCCCTCGGGGAAGTGGATTAAGCACACTTCTCCTACTCCGTAATCCATAAGTTCGCGAGCCGCCTCGGCCACTTGGTCGAGTAAAATCTCGCCTTCTGCACTACGGAGTGTTCTTTCGCAGCACACTCCGGCCTCTACTTCGTTGATGATGAGGTAGTCGGTATATTTCAATGCGGGAAGTACCACTTTGCGTACTCGCTCACTAACTTCCGATACCATATCCACACTTGTTTTGTAGCCACGCTGCTGTAATGAGTGGAGCACCCTGGCAGCAACTACTCCATATTCCTCATCAGCAGCGTCAAGTTGGTCAAGGAGCAGAAGATAGCCAAGGTGAAAAATTTTAGCATTGCACTCTATTGCGTCAATGAGTTGTGGGGAGAGATGGGCATTGGCTCCTCGGTGGTGGAAGAAGGTGCGAGTGGTGCTACCGCCAATTTCCGACATAACATCGGTGTAGGATGTCGGGGCCTCCACTCTTTGCATTGCACTGCTGTCTATGCCAGCATCTGCTAATTCTTTGAGTATGTCATCGCCAAGTGAATCCAAGCCAACACAACCTCCTGCATAGAGAGGAAGTTCCGTTTGCAGAGCGGCCAAATCGAGCAATACGTTGTGGGCACATCCTCCAAACCCCGTTTCGGTGTGTCGTATGGTGGTGAGGGTACCCTTCTCGGGATAGTGGTCCACAAACTTGATGATGTCGCAAATCCAGTTTCCAACACTTATAATACCACTACGTTTCATAGGACTGCAAGGTGTAACGTTTATGCTTTCCCGTCGCTCTCAAAAAGGCGTATGTGCCAAGCGACAGACTCTTTAGTTGCCTCCACAATGATATTTTTCATATCAATGTAATTGGGTGTGGCGCTCGTGGCCAAATAGTTTTCCACAGCTTTTGTGGCTGCAATTTGGAGTGCAGTGGCGACGTTGATTTTGGCCACACCGTTGTGGGCGCACGCTTTGAAATCCTCCTCGCTAGTGCCACTACCACCATGAAGTACCAGCGGTGTATTGCACAAGGAGTTGATTTCTTTGAGTCGTGTAATGTTTAGTTGTGGTGTGGCGATATATTTGCCGTGGAGATTGCCTATGGCAATGGCAAGCGCATCCACACCGGTGCGTTCGATGAAGGTTTTGGCCTCGTCGGCCGCAGTAAAGATGTCGTTTTCGATGTCGGCCGAGCACTGTGCATCGCCAACATGGCCAAGCTCGGCCTCAATGTCGGCGCCCACAGCTTTGGCAGCACGAACCACAAGCGACGTTTGGGCAACATTCTCCTCAAAAGGGAGTGATGCGCCATCAAACATTACAGAGTTGCAACCCAAGCGTAGGGCTTTGATGCAGGTTTCAAAACTCAAACCGTGGTCGAGATGTACGGCAACGGGCACCGTGGCTCGTTGTGCTGCTTCAATAAATGCAGGCACCATCAACTCTAATGGAGCATAGGGGAACTGAATCTCTGCCACTTGCAGGATAATGGGCGAGCGCAGCAGTTCGGCAGCCTGAATAGCTCCCATAACGTGTTCTACACTCAGACAATTGAATGCGCCAACGGCGTAACCTCTCTGGTGGGCGTCGGCCAATATTTCGCGAAAAGGAACAAGCATAGCTTTATGTTATTTAGTTGTGATTAAACATTGGTGTTCCTACTTATTGCAAATGGTTGGCTCTTGTTTACTCTTGCCAAGGCAGCAGACACCAAAGCTAATCACTGCACCAATGGGGCACCACCAAGGCCAAGCGATATTTAGTGCAGTACCAAACAGAGGCTCACTCCACCCTGCAAGGATGTTGGGTTGGAGCGCAAGTACAACAAGAGCTCCAACCACAAGGGCCGAGATAACGCTCACCGTGTTACCCCTCTTGGTCCACACTGCACAGAGGAACACGCCCAGCATACCGGCATAGGAGAAGCTCATAATGCCGAGTGCAAAGTCCACAAGGTTCTGGCCTCCGGCCTCCTGCATCAGGCAGGCAACAATGGCGAATGCGGTCAATACAGCACCCATACCGAGCACCATGATACGAGAAGTGCGAACCTTTTGTTGGTTGGTTTGTTCGGGACGGTGGCGTTTCTCACGCAAGGGATTGTAGATGTCATCCACAAAGCTACTTGTCATGGAGTTGATGGCCGAGTTGAACGACGAGAGTGCCGCAGCCAACAGGCCAACAATCATCAGACCCCTAATACCTGCTGGTACGTTGGGACTGCAAATATACTGAGGGAACACATCTCTCGAATCTTGTGCAATGGCGGCTACCGTCTCCTGCGGCATGATGTGGGGATAGGCAATGTAGAGCAGCGAGCCGATAATCATAAAGATTACCACTACGGGCAACGAAATGAGTTGCGACCAAATGAGCGACACGCTAGCCTTCTTCACCGAACGGCAGGTGAGCTGACGCTGTACGAACTCGTGGTCGGTGCTGAACTGCGCAAACTTGAAGATAGCACACGCAATGAGTGCACCCATCAGGTTGTAAGGCTCAGCGAAGGAGAAACTTGGGTCGATAAGTTTGAGTTTGTTGCCCTCGGGAGCGTGGCGCAGGGTGCCAATTATCTCACCAAACGACTCGGGAATGGCGTTGTAGATGAGAATGATGGAGAGGATACCCGTACCTATAACCAGCAAAATCTGGAATGTGTCGATGTAGATTAGTCCTTTGATACCACCCGCCATTGTGTAGATGGTGCTGATGACACCCAGCAGGATAATCGAAATCACAAGGAACGAGAACGAAATCTGTCCGTAGAGCATTACCGACACAGCGATAGCCGCAATGAAGAGCCTCGACCCCGAAGTCAATAACTGACCGATGAGGAACATAATACTTGTGGCGGTCTTGGAGCCATTGCCAAAACGGTTACCTATATAGCCATAAATGGTGATGGAGTTGGCCTTGTAGAGTGTGGGCAGAATGACGAGCGCCGCCAGAATGCCTCCAAAGATAGCTCCCACGCTCATCATAATGTAGGTGTAGTTGCCGTCGAAGGCGATTTGTGGCGAGCCTACAAAGGTGCCTGCCGAAATGGATGTACCCACAGCAGCAAAGGCCACCAGCCACATAGGCATCGACCTTCCGCCGAGGAAGTAATCTTCGAGGTTTTTGCTCTTTTTGGAGAAGTAGAAACCGATGCCTGTGAGGGCAACGAGGAAAAATGCAATAATAATCCAGTCGATAATTGCCATAGAGTATTGTAGGTTTTAGTTGGTTACAAGGTTTATCGAGAATCGCCCCACCTAACACTCCTCGCTTCTTTCGGCAGTGGTGTCGATGAGGGTATAGATTTGGTTGTACTGAATGTCGGTACGCCCCACACCCTTCTTCATCAGCGCGATGAGTTCATCCAAATGTGTATAGTAGACATCCCTCGGCAGGGCCTTGTGGTTGTTGCAGATGCTTGCAGCCATACCCACAACCTCACCCATCATTGCCGTTGTGCGCATCACCCTCACGGTGCCGAGAGCCACGTGCGAAACGCTGATGTTACGACCGGCCATAAACATATTCTTCACGTCCTTCGAGTAGAAACAACGATAGGGGATAGGGTAGAAGCCCATCGGGTCGAGGTGTCCGCAGGATAGAAATTCCCTATTGGGGAAGTATTTGCTGTTTTCGGGGTCGGGATAGTGTTGGTCAATGTACCACGAAGTGGAGGCCGAGCCGTCGGGATAGATGACGTAGTTTTTGAGGTCTTGCTCACGAAGCACAAACTCACCCCTCAACCTGCGCGACTCCCTCTTGCCTGCCACACACGACACCCAGCCGAGATAACTCTTGGCGTAGTCCTCACGCTTGGCATATCCGTTTTTGAGGTAGGCCCAGTTGGAGTAGGCCACATACATACCGTAGTCCCTGATGCGCTCGGCATCGGCGATTTGGTCATCTCGCATACCAACCTCCCAATACCACTGGCCTCGACGTACCACTTGTACAGTCTGTTCGTCGATTTTCAGGCCCCAATCTATTGCGGGGAAGTCGTTCTCGTTGTCGTCCTCCAAGCAGTACCACTGCAACGAGGCACCCATAGTCATACCATCCTCCACATCAGGAGCCGACACTTCGCCAAAGGTATCCTTCGATTCACGTCCCATGTGCCACTCTGCGCCAGCCAACACGCCGAGTGTGGCATCTCCCGTACAATCGGAGAAGAGGTCGCCACTGATGCGAATCTGCTCATAGGTGCGTACGTTGGTCGCAATCACACAAGTAAGCCTATCGCCCTGCTTCTCCACGCCACTCACCTTGTAGCCCTTGTAGAGAGTGATGTTCTCCTCGGCACATAGTACCTCCATTTTTTTGTCGTCCTCATAGACATCGGCGGTGCGTGCATTACCTTTGGTCTTGGGACCAATTTCGTTGAGCAGATAGCCGAGCGAGGGGTAGAGTCCCACATTAATACGTCCACCAAGTCCTACACGAATTTCGGAGGAGTTATTGCCTCCCAGCACAAAGCGGTCCTGAATGAGGGCAACCCTCTTTACACCAAGCCTTGCTGCTGCAATGGCGGCACACATACCTGCCACGCCACCACCAACGACTACAAAATCGTAGTGTCCTTTATCCTCCGGAGCACCAATGGCAAACATATTGCGGCGCAACTCATTGATGGCCTCCACTCCTTCGGCAGGAGCCTCATCAAGAGTTGTGAAAAGGATTGCATCACAACGAGCGTCGAAACCTGTCAAGTCGTGCAGACCAACGGTGTGCCTGCCCTCCGAAATTTCTACCATACCGGCTTTTTGCCACTCCCATTTGGGGGCTTTGTTGCCGAGTGGCAGAGTGATAGGCGTGCCGTCAAGAGTGATGGTAAACTGTCCTGCGGGTGATGCTTCGGGTGCAAATTGTGCTGACCAGTTGATGGTCCTCACAAAGATATGATAGTTGCCCATACAAGGGAAGTGTGCTTCGGTTGTGGCATCCTCAACACCAATACCGAGTCCGTGGGCAAGTAGATAGGAGGAGCCCATCTGTTCCATAAATTGCTGGTCGAGAGTCCACCCTCCGAGGTTGTCAAAACGACTTGTGGAGAGTAGCAATGAGTTCTCTTTTGTGAAATTCATATGGTTGAATAATTGGTTTTGGGTTATTGCTTGTGTGGACGCTTCCCACACTTATATATCATATATCTTTTAGGAACAAAAAACCCTTACAAAAAAGAGAGTGTGTGTAAGTGTTTTTTCTGAGTTATGGATATAGATATATAGAGTTGTTTTGTGCAACATGGAAAACTATTAACTAAATCTAAATACTAATATTTGAGACAAAGATGAAAAGGAGTGAACTTTATGAGGCTCCACTGCTTGACATGGTAGAGTGTACGGTGGAGAGTGGCATTGCTTTTTCGCAAGGCCAAGAGAGTGTAATCGAAGATTTGTTGTACGAAGATTATCAACCCGAGTAGAACTGCTAAAACCATTACGACGATGAAAAAAACATTATTCTTTTTGAGCGCAGCGCTGGTTTTGGTAAGTTGCGCAACCGATGTGAACGACAATATTAAACCCGAAATACCTGAGGGTGAGTTGACCTTCGTAGCAGGTATCGATAATGAGGATGCTACAAGGGTTGGCCTTACGAGTGGTGTGTCTGCTTGGGAGGCTGCCGACCAAATCGGTGTATTTAGTGTTGATGCCGAGAATGCCATTTTGAGTGCCAATATTTCCTATGCTACCGAAGATGCAGGAGCAAAAGCAACCTTTGCCCCAGCAGGCGAGGATGTGGTTGTAGCTGGTACAAAATACTATGCAATGTATCCATATTGCAAAGGCTACCCCAGCAAACTGAATGCTTCGGGCGACTTTGTAGCTGTGGCAGCAGGAGATCCCATCACCGACTACAAATACGCACCTTGGGTTTCCAATGCAACCCAACAGTTTACTCTCGCAGAGGGTGGCTTGACCACCTCCAACAACGACTACTACCTCTACGGCAGTGGTGTTGCTCCCGCCGAGGGTAACAAGGTGCAGATGACCTTCGCCCACGCACTCCCCGTTTTGGAGATTGGTCTGTTGGGTATGGACAAGGTGACCAAAGTGCAGTTGCAGACCGTAACCAAAGAGGATGGTAACACTCCGGCCGAGAACAAGTTCCTCAATGCAAAAGGTGTTATCAATCTTGCAACAGGCGAGATGATTACCACTAACATTGCAAGCACCGGTCATAGGGTTATTGGTACAATCGCCGATGGTGCCACTCTCAACACCACCACTCCCGTGCGCCTCAAATTTGTTGTGGGCCGCTTTGAGTGTAAGGATGGTTTGAATGTAACCATCACCCTTGCAGATGGCTCCACCATCACCAAGAAGATTTGGGAGGGCAAGACCGTGTCGATGTACGATGCCGAGAAGGGCAAGAACAAACACGTATACCAGCCTGTCATTGTTCCCTATGTTACCGCCGAGGCTCCCGCTGAGTTTGCTGCTGCTGGTGGCACTGCAACCATCACTCCCGCCACCACTTCGGCTTGGAGCATTACCTCCAAACCCGAATGGGCAACCGTATCGGTCGGTGAAGGTGCCACAGGAGAGGGTTTTGTTGTTACCGTTGAGGCAAGTACTGCTGCTGCTCGCACAGGCGTTATTGAGTTTACCAACGCCGAGGGTGCAAAGGGTAGTGTGACTATCTCACAGGCCGAGTATGTTGCTGTTGCTGCAAACTACTACTCTGTTGTAGTAAACGACATCGATTGGACAGCCTCCTATGTTCAGCACGTTAAGAATGCTGGTGGCGACATTATCGCAACCATCACCAAAGAGTATCTTGGTGCAACTGAGGATAAGCAGGTTGTTGTGGTTTACAATGGAACCAATCTCGCAAGTGGTTTGACACTTGATGGTGCAACCATTGCCATTCCCGATATGAACCATGCAAATGTGGTTTACGACGGAGGTGAGGGTACAGACGCAGCCGTTGTTTATATCAAGGACGATGGCTCGGAAATTAGCTTCACCGAGCAGGCTGGTGCAAGCACCGCAACCATTGCTCCCTATGTTCTGACCAGCGATGTTAAGAGCCACGCCACCGTGAAGATTGGCTCGAAGATTTGGCTTGCAGAGGATTTCTGCACTACCAAGTATGTTGACGGCACCGATATTACTTCGGCAGTAGCAAACGATGCTTGGACAACCACTGACGCACGAGTATTTATCAATGGTGATAAATATCTCTACAACGGCTTTGCAATCGGCTATGCAGCGTCTGGTGATTGCGATGACAGCAACTTTGCACCCGCAGGTTGGAAACTTATCGTTGCCGACGAGTGGACTGCTTTGGGTGGATTTGTGAATAACGTGGTTGAAACACTGAATGGCGATGCCCTCTTTGGAGCAACAAGTTTGTTGAAGGCCGCTGCAAGCAGTGGCAAAGTTAAGTTCTCTGCACTTACATACACCAACACTTGGGGTGGTGGCGCATCTGTATCCAGTAAGGCACCTATGCTGCTGTTCAAGAGTGATGCTGCTGCAACTACAAGTAATCAGGGTATCGTAACCGGTTTCTCTGTTCGCCTTGTACAGGAGTAAGTGTTTTTAGGAAATCCACACATATTTTGTAATCTGATTGTTTTGATGACTTTTTATTGGAGGGGTACACGTTTGCCCCTCCAATAAAAAGTATCTTTGGGAGCATTTCTTCGATCTTACTCCCAACAACCTACGACCTATGAAGACTTCGCCGTTGGCTATTCAGACACCTATTAGCAGTGAAAACACCATATCTGCTGCCGAAAAGTTGCTCGTAAAGCGACTCAAAGCAGGCGATATGGATGCGTTTGAACTGCTCTACCAAAAATATATCGGCAAGGTGTGGAACTTCACTCACACTCTCCTGCAAGACAGATCTCTTGCCGACGATATCTCGCAAAATGTCTTTATGAAACTATGGGAGAAGCGTGACTATCTCAACGAAGAACGCTCGCTCGGAGCCTACATCTTTACCATTGCAAAACATTTTGTATTCAAACAAACCGAAAAAATGGTGTTGCACGGCAAATACATCGCCGCAACGCAAACACGACTTACCCTGCTGGATAATTCGAGTATCGAGGAGTTGGACGCTCGCTTTATGACCGACTACATCAACGACATCCTCGTTCAACTGCCTGCCTCACGCCGTGAAATATTCGTGATGAGCAAGTTGCAGGGGCTCTCCAACAAGGAAATTGCACAGAAACTCGGAATAGCAGAGAAAACGGTAG
>JBGUSZ010000047.1:0-6402 GCA_045132795.1 Tidjanibacter sp.
GCTGCTTGTCCCACACCGAGATGCCGCCCACGACACGTGTGGGGCGATAGGTGAGTTGCACAAAACCTTTCGATATGGAGGTGTCGCCAAAGTAGAGTTCTGTGGCGGCTGTGTAGTCCTCCGTGGCGGTATAGGATTGTAGGTTCTCTTGGAAGATTTTTTTGAGTTGTCGGTTGGCGAAGATGAGTTTTATCTCCACCTGCTCATTGAACGAAGCCACCTCACGAATGTTGCGGTAGAGATAGCTGACGAGTTTAGCCTCGCTGCGTTCACACACAATGGCGTCGCATCGTCCCTGCAACAGATGCAGAGCGAGGGAGTGCCCATCGGTGGCTGCGGTGTCGATGTGCGAGGCTACCTTTTCGAGAGTGGTGAACGACTGTGTGTGGCAACGGAAACCCTTGTCGGTGGCCACCCTCTTGCCCTTGCATAGTTCAATGGCCTCGGTGGTGTCGGCCACCTTTGCCCACGAGGGCATCAGCAGCACGTAGTCGGTGGAGTAGAGCGATAGGGAAGGGTAGTGGTGTAGTTCCACGCGGTGGTGTGAGGATATGGCGGCGATGTCGATATCTCCGCTACGCAACCCACCATTCAATTGTTCGGTTGAGAGCGAGGTGGCAACTTCGAGCCTGCGCCCCATAGCGTTTGCCACAGCATCCGTTACGGAGGTAACGAAACCGTAGTGCTCGCCACCCACCACAAAGTATCCTGCCACATCGTCGCCAAGTGCAACCCTCAGCGACTCATTGTGTGTCGTATGCTGACCACCGTTGCATCCTACCAAAAGGCAGAGCGCAGAGAGGAGTGCTGTGAGTCTATGTACCCTGTGTGGGTTTTTGAGTGTTGTCAATACGAAAGTGTGGGTTGGTGGCGTGGGCCACTAATTGTCGAAATACCACGAAATGCCATATTTGAGCAGTGCTCGGTTGTAGGGATAGTATGGCACACTGAACGACGCTTTGAGCTTCTCAAAGAGATTCTCGCTGGCGTGTTGATACTGCACAAAGATACGCATCGTCTTCCACTTTGCCACCAGGAATGCGTTGGCATAGGGGTAGTTGCCTATCTCGGCCTCACGCTGGTTGTAGAAGGTCATCGTTGCGGGGTTGTAGGCCTGTGCGTAGTAGGGCGAGTTCCACCACACGTCCACACCTGCCTTGACCGTCAGAACATTCTTCACGGGCTGGAATTTCAGAAAATAGGATATGTTGGCCGCAACGGTAGGTACGGGCACAACGGTCTGGTCACTACTGAACTGCAACATCACTCTGTGGTTGAGGTTGAGAATACCGATGGCGAGGTTCTCTTGCAGGTAGAGTCCCGTGACGCTCACCGCACCCATCATCTGTGAGGGGAGGCCCAACTCGTTGTAATATACCGCATTGCCCAACACTGCCTGCTTGAAGCCAATCTCTGCGCCAATGTGTGGCACTTGTAGGTTCACCTCCAACTCGGTGCGGTTTTGCTTGCCGAAGTTGTTGCTCCAAATGAAGTGGTTGGAGAAGTAGTTTTGTGCCCAATAGGATGGCTCTTCGAGCTCAAAACCGAAACGTCCCGAGAGGGTTATGGGCCTCTCTTTGACGAACAGATTGAGGCGTGCATCGGCGTCAATGTCGATGTCGCCGGCCCTGTAACCGCCCACATTGAAGCGTGCAAAGCCGTGCCAATCGAACCACTTACCGATGGCACCCGTGGCGTTGGCATAGGCATAGTATGTGTTGCGCTTGTCGAAGGCGGTGCCTTTGATGTAGTCCTCCGGGCGGAATTGCCAATAGCGGTGGTGGTCCCAACCGATACCTCCGTCCACCGTGCCCAGCACTCCGTTGCGGTCGTAGGGTTGGAACTGCACAAAGAGTCGGTTGGTCAGCAGTGACTCCGAGAGGGAGTCGCAGGTGGTATTGGGGTTGAGGTACCAATTCTCGTAGTAGTTACGCTTCTCGACAATCTTACCTTGTCGGTCGGTGATGTTGTAGGAGGTGCCGTTGTAGGTGTCGGAGTAGTTGCGATTCCAGCGGTTGTAGGTGATGGAGTGGCCAATGAAGAGGGCCGTGCGGTCGGCCATTGTGAAGACCGAGTCGCTCATTGGCACAAAGGGGATACCGAACGACTGCACCGCATAGAAGGCCGTGTTGTTGGCCTTGTTGAGTGCGTCGCTCATCCTCATAGGCAGACCTTGCGCCGACTCATAGAGGGTGTCAACCACGTGCCACGCCTCCGTCAGACCACCGTTCTCGCGGTTGGAGATGGTGTTGCTGATGGCGCCTGCGTGCACCGAGTATCGCTTGCCGGTGTGTGATATGGCGGCCGACAGGTCGGTAACCTTGCCTCGTTGCCAATTGTAGATACCGCGCGAGTGGTTGCTGTCGTAGGTGATATTGAAACCCGTCGAGGGGGTTACGTTTTGTGCGTGTACCACTCGGAGGACCTCCTCGGCATACCTCTTCTGACCACCCGTGAGGTAGCCCAGAATGGTGTAGGGACGCTTGTTGTTGTAGTGCGGAGCGTTCTCGGGGGTGTAGAGATAGGAGTAGTAGCCATCCACGAAGGTGAAGTCGTTGCCCTGCGGACGGCGGAAGAAGTTGAGCGGGGTGGATACGCCGCCCACAATGCCCACATTGGCATCGCCCACATCCTCACGCTGGAAGGGGTAGTCGTAGTTGAACGACCCCAACAGGGTGTCGATATCCTTCATTTTGACGTGGTTGGCATAGGTGTCCACCGTCCACACAAAGTGCTTGCGGCGACGCACCGAGTCGTCAAAGAAGAACGATTCGAGGGGCATTATCTCCTTGACCTTTACCGAGTCGGCTCCCTCTTTGGGAACAATGGGGTTGCCGTTCTCGTCGAGTTCCTGCTCACCTGCATAGGGGTTGTTCTGCATACTCTGCATTGCCTGTGTGAGTGCCATTGGGTCGCGTCCGAAATCCTGTGCGCCCATAACCTGTGCGTGCGACTGCTCGCACCACCCAACCAACACCACTCCGAGTGCGATGACTATCCTTAAAAAACTCCTCTTCACTCTTCCCAAATTATTTGTTGTTTTTCGCTGCCGCGAGGAGCGTGTTGACAATGGATGTAAGAACATAGAGTATTATCACCACCCAAGCGCATCCCAGCCCGCCGATGATGAGGATTGCGGCGGCCAACAACAGAAACGCATAGCGCAAACGATTGGCGGGATTTTTGAGGCTGAAACCCTTGAATTTGAGCGAGAACATACCGATGGGGCTGATGAGTAACCACGCTGCAACGATAGCAATGGCGAGGATTACACTCGGCGAGAGGGTGAAGATTGCCTCCTCCACAGCCCACGCCAACGAGCCGATGGCTATGGCACACGCAGGGGTGGGTAGGCCAATGAAACTCTCCTTCTGCTCCTCGTCGATGTTGAACCTTGCAAGCCTAAGGGCCGAGCAGAGCACCACTGCGAGGGCGATGAGCCACCACGCTCCAACGCCTCCTGCCTTCTCAAACAAGGCCACGAGGATAAGCGATGGGGTGAGGCCAAAGCTGACCATATCGGCCAGCGAGTCGAGTTGCACACCCAGGGCGGAGTATTGACCCGTGAGTCGTGCCGCCAAGCCGTCGCAGAAGTCCAGCACGGCAGAGGCAAGGATGAACAACAAGGGGACTTTAAGACTAACCACCTCGGGTGCCCAAATGTGGCTCACAGCGCACATGGCGGCCATTGTTCCACACGCAAGGTTGCCCAGGGTGATAATATTTGGTAGCGTAAAATACTTTACTTTCATACTCTCTCGTTAATAAAAGCAGATAAATATTGGCAAAGGTAGTAAATTTTCGTACTTTTGCCCACGAGTAACCTCAAAATTACACATTTTTTACAATGAACGAAAACAATTACTGCGTTATTATGGCCGGTGGCATTGGTTCCCGCTTCTGGCCCATCAGTCGTCGTAGCAAACCAAAACAATTCCTCGATGTGCTCGGTACGGGCAAGAGCTTCATCCGCACCACCTTCGAGCGTTTTGCCAATATCATCCCGCTGGAAAATATCTTCGTGGCAACCAACACCGCCTACCGTGATATGGTGTTGGCGGAGATTCCCGAACTCTCGGCCGATAGGGTGCTGTGTGAGCCCGTGGGACGTAATACCGCCCCCTGTGTGGCCTATGCTGCAATGCGCATCCGCAGTATCAATCCCGATGCAAGGATGGTTGTAACACCTTCGGACCACTTCATTCTCAACGAGATACACTTCTGTGAGGTCATCCAACAGTGCCTCGACTTTGTGGGCGAGGAGGATGCTCTGCTCACCATAGGCCTGCAACCCACAAGGCCCGAAACGGGCTATGGCTACATTCAGGTCAACAAGCACAAAGCGTCGGGTAAGTTCAACAAGGCCAAGACCTTCACCGAGAAACCCAACCGTGAGTTGGCCGAGATTTTTGTGCACAGTGGCGAGTACTTCTGGAACTCGGGTATCTTCGTGTGGAGGGTGCCGACCATCTTGGCTGCCTTTGAGCAACTGCAACCCGAAATTTATGGTCCGCTCAACAGCATCGCCGACCACTATGGTAAACCCACCGAGCAGGAACAAATAGACCTTGTCTATCCCGAATGTAAGGGCATCTCGGTCGACTACGGCATTATGGAACGCTACGACAACGTGTGGGTGAGGTGTAGCGACCTGGGATGGAGCGACGTTGGCACTTGGGGCTCGATGTATGAGTATTCCACCAAGGACGCGAATGGCAATACGTTCAGCACCAACACTTTTACCTTTAACACCGAGGGCTGCGTTATTCGCACTCCGGAGGAGAAAGTGGTTGTCTTGGAGGGGCTCAAAGACTACATCGTGGTCGACACGGACGACGTGCTGATGGTCTGCCCGAGGAGTGCCGAGAAGAACATCAAACGATATATCGAAACGGTCAATTTCACCAAAGGAAACAAGTTTATTTAGGAGGGATTATTTGGGTGTGAAAAGCAGTTTCTCCCACCGACAACAAGTTCAAACGATGAAAATAAACACCACCATAACAGAGAGGCTCTACGGCCTCTTTGTGCAATCTGCGGGTATTCAAACCGACTCCCGCAAACTCCAAAAAGGGGAGATTTTCTTCGCCCTCAAAGGCGAGAATTTCAATGGTAATCAATATGCCGCGGCGGCCCTCGCTGCGGGTGCGTTGGCGGTGGTCGTTGACGAGGCCGTGGAGGGTGTAGGAGAGGAGCAGTGTGTGGTTGTAGAGGATGTGTTGAGGTCGCTCCAAGAGCTGGCTCACTACCACCGCAAGCAGTTGGGCCTTAGGGTGTTGGCCATCACGGGTACCAATGGTAAAACCACCACCAAGGAACTCACCTCGGCGGTGCTCTCGCGTGGCTTTCGCACGGCCTGCACGGTGGGTAATCTCAACAATCATATCGGCGTTCCGCTTACCCTGCTGTCGATGACTGCGGAGGACGAGGTGGCTGTGGTGGAGATGGGCGCAAGTGCCCGGGGCGAGATTGCTCTGTTGGCCGAAATTGCCGCCCCCGACTATGGCCTCATTACCAACGTCGGACGTGCCCACTTGGAGGGCTTTGGAGGCGTTGAGGGTATCCGTAAGGGCAAGGGCGAACTCTATGACTATCTGGCCCTTAATGGTGGCGTGGCCATCTATCGCTCCGACGACGAGGTGCTGTCGGCTATGGTTGCCGAGCGAGCAGGGTTGAGGTCGGTTGGTTACTCTTCGGAGCTGGCCGAAGGGGTGGAGTCAAACCTTGTGGGCGACTACAACCGCTTCAACATTGCGGCAGCCGTTGCGGTGGGCCGCTTTTTCGGAGTGGAGGAGGAGAAAATCAGAGCCGCCATTGGCGAATATGTGCCTTCGAATAACCGCTCCCAACAGGTGCAGACAAAGGATAATCTGCTCACCGTTGATTGCTACAATGCCAACCCTTCGAGTATGGCGGCAGCGGTGGCTGTGCACAATGCTACGGAGAGGTCTGGCTACCACCGTAAGGTGTTGATACTCGGAGATATGCTCGAACTTGGCGAGTGGAGCCACGAGGAGCACGAGAGGGTGGTGGAGGCTGCCGTAGGTGGTGATGCAGAGAGGATAATTTTGGTGGGCCGAAACTTTGGTGCGACCACCTCTGCCGACCCACGCATTGTGCGCTGTGCCACGGCCGACGATGTGGTGTGGCTGCTCTCGTCGCAACCCCTGCGTAGGGCCTTTGTGCTGGTGAAAGGTTCGCGGGGCATAAGGCTCGAAAAGGTGCTTCCGTGTCTTTAATCGTCGACCGACGACCGACGACCGTCGACCGTCGACCGTCAACCGTCAACCGTCAACCGACGACCGTCAACCGTCTACCGTCGGCATACCCCTCAGTCGCTTTGCGACAGCTCCTGCTCGACGAGGCCGCCGAGCGCAATTTCGACCACCCCTCCCATCCTCC
>JBGUSZ010000048.1:0-7191 GCA_045132795.1 Tidjanibacter sp.
GAGGACTGGTGATATCATCTTCGAGAAACCAACTATGCCCAGCAACTACTTCATCGCTGCCCACGCAAATGAGGCAAGTGGTTTGGGACGTTATAGTTACTACCAGAACTGGACCGACCACAGTGTCATCGAGAAGGGTCCTGCTGACTGGAATGATCCGGCGACGACTGTAGTAGAGGGTGGCAATACCGTTATGGATGCGGGCGACTTTATGACCTTCAACGGTGCCGACTACTTTGTTTACAACTATGTAAACTCGTTCAACTATGCTGTTGGTACGTCGGATGCTGTGAAGCTCTTTGACTTCACCGATCGCAAGTTTGGTGATCCTATTACCACTATCCCTTCGGGTACCTATGGTGCAGTGAAAGCTGGTGCTACCAACTCGGATCAGTATGGTGATGTTACTCTCCACGCTGCTGACAATGGCTACTATATGTATGTTTACTTTGTGTTCGCAGGCGGTTATGTAGGCTGCGTGCAGTATGACTGCTTGGACATTTAGTGATACATTAAAACTCTGATTTTCCGCTGTCTGCCAAAGGGCCAAATGCCCTTTGGCAGATGGTGGTATAAAAAACCGACACAAAAACACAAACTTTTTACTCTACTTTATGCGCTACAAAATGACACTTCTATTGGCTGCAATGGCAACCCTCTTGTTTGCTTGTGAGGAACCCGAAAAACCCAACTATTGGCCCGAGCCCGACGAGAAAGAGGAGCAGGCCGGATTGTTGAACCTCGCAATCGGTAAGTTCTACAAAACCGTCGTGGAGCCAATGGAGGGATACAAAGACCAATACCCCTGCTTGAACTACTCAACAGGTGTCAAACTCACCGATGGTGATGTGGCCCCATCCTCCAAAAGTGCCGACCTCGGTGTCGGTTGGAAGGGTGTGGAGAGTGTCGATGTGGTTGTTGACCTCGGACGTGAGCGCACAATCGAGAGTGTGAAACTACACGCCATCGTCGGCCAAGTGTCGATGTGGCAATTCACCCTGCCCGCAGCCGTGGAGGTGCGTGGCAGCAAGGATGGCAAAACTTGGGGTAACAGCGTGTCGCTCGCCTTTGACATCTCAACAGCGTGGGCCAAAGCCGAAAAGTGCAACATTACGGGCCGCTACCTCAAATACACAATCATAGCCCCCACAGAGGCCAACAAGCCTATGCTTGTGGATGAAATCGAGGCCTGGGGTGCACACAAAAACGAAATGAAATATGTGCCCAAAAATGGCGCATACCACGGTGCTTTCAACAATAGCACCTCCTTCCAGGCAGAGGGCATCAAAAGCCAATGCCCTGTGGATACCTTTGAGGAGTATGTGGGTAAGCAGCTCTCGCTGATGCTCTGGTATCAGGGCGCAACGGGCCCCACCCGCAACTATGCCGAGATTATGAACATCAGGCGCACCTTCTCGGGCAAAAACTACAATGGAAAATACCGCCTCTTCATCTACGGATGGGAGCCTCAATACACCAGCGCCGACCTCGTAACCGGCGTGATGGACGAATACTACGACACATATTTCAAGGAGGTTAAAGAGGTGCAGAAGGGCGACGACGACTGTGGTCCCGCTTGGTTCCGCCCCGCAAACGAGATGAACTCGGGCTGGGTGAAGTGGGGTAACGATGCGCCCAACTATGTGAAATATTGGCGCAGAATGTACAACATCGCCGAGCAGGTGGGTGTTACTGAATACAACGTCTTTGTGTGGTCGAGCAATGCCGTGAGCTTCGGTAAGTACAATATGAAGTCGTACTACCCCGGCGACCACTACTGCGACTGGATTGGCACAAGTTGCTACTACTCCACCGCATCAACCTACGGCTACCCCTCCTACCTGATGAACGAAACACAGAGTATCTCGGAGGAGAAACCCGTGATGATTACCGAGGGCGGTTTTGGCCCCAAGGAGTGCGACAATAAACTCTGGGTGAAAGAGTGGTTTGGGTTGAAAAACACACACCCAAGGGTTAAGGGTGTGGTGTGGGAAAACCACTCCAACGGCGACCTCGACCGTCGTATCCACCACGACCCCGCAGCTCTCGAAGTTTACAAACAACTCGTGCAGGACGACTATTGGCTCGACGAAATACCACAAGAGGTACTCGACGAGATGGCCGAGCGTAAGACTAAACAAAACAGATAATTATCCGCAAGTCAAATATAACGATAAAACTTAAAACAAAATGAAAGTGAAGATGAACATATTGGTTTCGTTGGCCCTCTTGGGGGCAGTGTGCGTTGGTTGTGAGGAAGACAAGCCCGACTATTGGGGCCCACAGCCTACTCCCACACCCACGCCACAAAGTGAACTGTTGAACCTCGCCGCAGGTAAGTTTTACCAGGCTTCGGTGGAGCCTATGTCGGGCCGTGAGGATGCGTTCCCCTGTCTGAACTACTCGATGGGTGTGAAACTCACCGATGAGGAGGTGGGCTCCATCAAAGAGAACACCCTCGGTGTGGGTTGGCAAGGTGTGGCAAGTGTGGATGTAGTGATTGACCTCGGCACCAAGCGCGCCATCGAAAAGGTGGGACTCCACGCAATAGAGGGCAACGCCTCCGCCTATCTCTTCGCATTCCCTTCGGGTGTTAAGTTCTACGGCAGTGCCGACAAGAAGACGTGGAGCAGTGCCGTGTCGGCCAAGGTGAATGCATCGACTGGTTGGGCAGAAGCAGAGGCCAACCTCACCGAGTGTCGCTATCTGAAAGTAACCATCGAGGCCCCCTCGGCAAACCGTGCCTTCCTTGTGGACGAGATTACCGCTATGGGTAAACACAAGGAGGATTGGAAGTATGTTCCCAAGAAGGGTGCCTACCACGGTGCTTTCAACAACGGACTCTCGTTCAGTGGCGAAGAGGGTAGTAGTGCTTGCCCCGTGGATAAGTTCGACACCAATGCAGGCAAGGCTACATCGATGATGTTGTGGTATCAGGTGATGACCGACTATCCCGATGATAAATACAGTTTTGCCGAAATTCAGAGGGTTAGGAAAGAGCACGCAGGCAAGGGCCTTGCAGAGGGAGAGTATCGTATGTTTATGTATGGCTGGCTCTCCGAAGGTCGTGATTTCAACACCAACGCTCTCAAACCCGAAAAGAGTAGCACCGCACAAGAGTTGGCCGAGGGTAAACTCGACGAGCATTGGCAGAAATATTTCTCCGACGTGAAGGAGGCCCAGAGGGAGGGTGTGGAGGACTATGGCCCCGTGTGGTTCCGTCCCAACAACGAGATGAACTCCAACTGGGTACATTGGGGCTACGATGCACCCAACTATGTGAAGTTCTGGCGCAGGATGTACAACATCGCCGAGCAGGTGGGCATTACAGGATACAACGTCTTTGTGTGGTCGAGCAACTGCTCCACCTATGGTAAGTACAAAATGGAGGAGTACTACCCCGGCGACCAGTATTGCGACTGGATTGGTACCAGCTGCTACTACACAACCCACAACGGCACAATCTCGCACCCCTATCCTTCGTACCTGATGCTCGAAACAGAGGCTGTAAGCCCCAACAAGCCCATTATGATTTCCGAGGGTGCCTACCGTTTGGGTGGTGTCTACAAGGGTTGCGATGCCAAAATTTGGTTGCAGGAGTGGTTCAACCTCGACCAGACCAACCCAAGGGTTAAGGCTGTGGTCTACTTCAATCAGGCAAACACCGCAGGAGAGCCTGAGTGTCGCCCCCACAAAGACCCCGCCCTGATGGAAATCTACAAGGAGGGTGTGGCCAAGGATTATTGGCTCGACGAAGTACCCCAAGAGGTACTTGACGAGATGGTTGAGCGCAGGACAAAACAAAATAGCTAATCGTAAACCGCAAAATAGTATGAACAGAAGAACCCTAACCTCAATTATGGCAGTGGCGATGGTGGCAGTGGTTGCCCTCACCACCGCTGGATGCAACTCGGCAGAGTGTAGGAAAGCAAGTGAGAATCGCAAAATTGAGCGCCTCCTCTCCAAGATGACTTTGGAAGAAAAGATTGGTATGTTGCACGCCAATAGGATGTTTTCGAGTGGTGGTGTGGAGCGTTTGGGGATACCCGATGTATGGTATGCCGACGGCCCACACGGAGTGCGCTACGAGAGCGTGGACAATGGTTGGACTTCGCTCAATTGGGACAACGACGCTTGTACCAATATGCCTGCACTGAGCGCTTTGGCCGCAACGTGGAACAAGGAATTGGCGTTGCAGTGTGGCGAAGTTATCGGTGCCGAGAGCAAAGCAAGGGGTAAACACGTGCAACTCGCACCCGGTGTGAACATTACCCGTTCGGTGCTCAATGGTCGTACTTGGGAGTATTTCAGCGAGGACCCCTACATCACAGCCGAACTCGCTGTACCCTATATCAAGGGTGTACAGTCGCAGGGTGTGGCTGCATGTGTGAAACACCTCGCGCTCAACTCACAGGCCTTGTCGCAATATTGGATTAGTTCGCAGACCGACAGGCGTACACTTCGCGAAATCTACCTGCCTGCATTTGAGGCCGCAATCAAGAGGGGTGGGGCGATGGCTCTGATGCCTGCCTACAACAAAGTTGACGGCCTGTGGTGTTCGGAGAATAAGTATCTTATCGACACTCTGTTGAGAGGAGAGTGGGGTTTTGATGGTATTGTAGTTAGCGACTGGAACGGTGTGCACAACACCGTGAGCACCGCCACAACGGGCACCGATGTCGAGATGGGTACGGCCATCAAGGAGAATGGACTCTATGCCTTCGATAAGTACTACTTTGCCAACCCTCTGTTGGAAGAGGTTAAGGCAGGCAACGTGGATGAGGAGTTTGTCAATCGCAAGGTTCGTAATATCCTGCGTACCCTCATCAGGCTTGATGCCATTGGCGGAAAGCCTTATGATACTGTGGGTATGGGTGCTAAACTCGCCACTCCTGAGCACGTGGCAGTGGCTCGCAAGATTGCCGAGGAGTCGATTGTGCTCTTGAAAAACGATAACAAGGTATTGCCCCTGAACTCTACGCAGTATAAGAAAGTGGCTGTGATTGGTGTGAATGCCAACACCAAGTTCTCGCTTGGTGGTGGTAGCCCCAAGGTGAAGGCCAAATATGAGGTAACCGTTTTGGAGGGCTTACGCAATAGGCTGGGTGAGAATGTAGAGATTACTTTTACCCCTGGCTACAAACTGCTCAACCGTCAATTCGCCCCCGCTAAGCACTACTTTACAGATGAATTTGACCGCGATTTCCCCGAACTCGTTAAGGAGGCTGTTGAGGTTGCCAAGGAGGCCGAAATGGTGATTTTTGTGGGTGGCCTGAGCCACGAACACGGTCTGGATTGTGAGGGTTACGACCGTCCTAATATGAAGCTCCCCTATCGCCAGGACGAACTTATTGCAAAGGTTAAGAAGGCAAACCCCAACACCGTGGTTGTGCTGATGACAGGCTCGCCCGTGGAGATGGGCGAGTGGTATGACACCACCGATGGTGTGTTGCAGTGCAGCTTCCTCGGCACAGAGGGTGGTAACGCCCTGGCAAGGGTGCTCTATGGCGATGTTACTCCCTCAGGTAAACTTGCAAACACTTGGGCCGTAAGACTCGAAGATATGCCCGACATTAAGTTGGGAGAGTACCCCGGCGACAACAAAGAGGTACACTTCAACGAGGGCTTGCTGGTTGGTTATCGCTATTTTGATAGCTGCAATGTGGAGCCTATGTTTGAGTTTGGCTATGGTTTGAGCTACACCACTTTTGAGTATTCCGACTTGGAGATTGCTCCCGTGTGGAATGGCTCGGAGGAGGAGTTTGAGGTTGCCTTCACCATCACCAATACGGGTGATAGAGAGGGTAGTGAGGCGGCACAAATCTATGTCCACCAGAACGAGAGCAGTGTGATGCGCCCCGAAAAGGAACTCAAAGGTTTCGAGAAAGTTACCCTTGCTGCAGGCGAGTCGAAGAGAGTGCAAACAACCCTTTCTCGCAGGGCCTTACAGTGGTGGAATGAGGAGGCGCAGACGTGGACCGACGAGGCCGGTAAGTTCACCCTCTTGGTTGGCGCTTCTTCGAGGGACATTCGCCTGACAGGAGAGTTTGAGTTGGTGAAATAAACGGGCCGAATATGAAGATTGGAAAAGCAATAATGAGAGGTGCCGGAGTTGCTACTCTGTTGGTTGTGTTGCTGTGTAGTGGCTGCAATGTGGAGAGGAAGAAACGTCCGGAGGCTTCGAGGATAACCTCGAAGTATACCCTCTATGAGAACGTGCGCTATGGCGAGCGTAGCTGTAAGGTACCTCCCACTGACCCTGCCAGCGACCGATTGCTGGACATCTACATTCCTCGTGGCGAACAACCTGCGGAGGGTTGGCCCGTGGTGGTTTATATCCACGGCGGAGGTTTTTGCGGTGGCGCAAAGGTTGACACTTGGGGTATTCACCCTATGATTCCGGCACTTGTGGCCAAGGGCTATGCAGTGGTGGCAATCAACTACTACCTTCGTGGCAAATACCACCCAATTGAGGGCTACCCCATTGAGAAGGAGATGGGCCCCGGACTGCCCAAAGATGGGAAACTGCACCCCGAAAGGCGCAGGTATTTCGAGGCTGCTTCTGCCGATGCAGTGAGGTCGTTACGCTGGCTTGCCAAGTATGGCGAGGAGTATGGTCTTAACCTGGACAAGGTGGCCCTTAGCGGAGGTTCTGCCGGTGCAATGACGGCATTGCACACAGCCTATGTGCGTAAGCCGAAGTGTGTGGATATAGACGTTGTTTTCAATATGTGGGGCGGTCTGGAAGATGCTTCGGTGATTGAGGCCGATGCTCCCGCATTGTATACGGTCCACGGCGAGGTGGATGATGTTGTGAGCGTGGAGTATGGTAAAGCTCTGCACGCCCGTGCCGTGGAGGTGGGAGTTCCCTCGGTATTCCACATAATGGAGGGCAAAGGCCACGCCCAAGCCGTCTATGCAACCCAAACATACTTGGACAAGTTTTTGGAATTTTTTGAAGAGCAAACACAAAACAGATAGCAAGCAATGTTATTACGAGAGTTTAGTAAAGAGACGATGCGCGTGTGTATCTACGACAGCCGTCGTGCAATGGGCCTTGGTGCTGCAGAGGAAGCCGTGGCCTATGTTAAGGATTTGTTGTCCCGCAAGGATGAGGTTAACATCATCTTTGCTGCGGCACCTTCACAGAACGAGTTTTTGGAGGCGGTGGCCTCATCCGACATCGACTGG
>JBGUSZ010000049.1:0-4417 GCA_045132795.1 Tidjanibacter sp.
ACAATCTGGCCGATGAGAATCTCATCGCCAATGGTTATAATATCTGCTTTCATTTCGGAAAAACTAATCTGTTTATAAAGAAATATTTAGGCTTGCTGTTCGGCTGGCGCATTGGCCGACAATTTACGACACACACGGCCCGCAAAACCGGGACCCTCATAGACCACTGCCGAGTAGCACTGAACAAGGCTTGCGCCCGCATCCAAGAGTCGCTGAACATCCTCGGCTGTCATTACACCACCTACTCCAATCACAGGATAGCGATATTCCATCTTACGGCACACGTAGTCGACCAACTCAATAGTGCGTTCCAACAGCGGTGCCCCACTCATCAATCCTCCGCTCATTCGGAGCAATTTTCTATCGCTCATTCTACCTCCAAGACGTGTGGAGCCTCCCGCAACAACAAGTCCGTCAAGGGGCGTATCAATCAGAATGTCAACCATATCGTCGATTTGCTTCTGACTCCAATCGGGCGACACTTTGAGCAGTATGGGGCGATATTGGTTTTGTCCCCTGCGGAAATCGAAGAGTGCATCGAGCACCTCCTCCACCTTCTTTTTATCTATATCGGTATATCGCTCGGCATCGCTCACAAGGGCCGACACATTGACGGTGAAATACTCCACATATTGATAGAGGTTGCGGAAAAGGCGAAGGTAATCGGCCGTGAATTTATCGGGCGAAGTGATGCTTCCTGGCGCAATATTGGCACCCACAACAACCTTTTGCCCATAGGCCCTACGGCGGAGGTGCTTGATGGCCTTTTCGAGTCCGCAGTTGGGGTTTTCCATACGCTCTACAATGGCTCTATCACGAGAGATGGCAAACATTCGAGGCTTCGGAGCCCCCATCTGCGGGCGAGGAGTGAGGGTACCTACCTCCACAAAACCATAGCCCAAAGCTCCCCATTGTCGGTAGAGTTTGGCATTGGTATCAAGGCCGGCGGCGATGCCCACTGGGTTGGGAAATTTAACACCAAAAACCTCCCTCTCCAACTGCGGAGAACGCCATGCAAAGAGTTTTTTCAGCACCCACTGACCAAAGGGACCACGCCCCACCACACCCAACAGCCACAAGGCTACATTGTACACCCTCTCCAACGAGAAAAGGAACAACAGCGGGCGGGTTATTTTTGTGTAGAACGACATTTTATATTGCCTCTTTTTTGACCAAAAATTTTACAAATATAGCCAAACATTTGGGACATTGTCAGCCTTGGGTACTTTTTTTGAACATTTTGCCGTTTCGGTTTTGGGAGTTAAATGGGAAAGCGTACCTTTGAGGATATGAAAATCGTTATCGACAAATTTGTCCCCTATTTAGCCGAGGCTCTTGTACCTTATGCGGAGGTTGTGTGCGTAGATGGGCGCAACATTTCCAAGGAGGTTTTGGAGGATGCCGACGGCCTTATTGTGCGCACCCGAACACAGTGTAACGAAACACTCCTTGGTGGGGCTAGAAAGTTACGTTTTGTGGGCACCGCCACCATCGGATATGACCACATAGACCGAGAGTGGCTCGCCTCGCAAGGTATCGCCTTTACGAGTGCCGCAGGTTGCAACGCAAGGGCTGTGCTTCAATGGGTTGCGGGCGTATTAGCCCACCTCGCCAAGAGGGAGTATTGGAGTCCGCAGGAGCGCACTTTGGGTATTATTGGCGCGGGACACGTCGGCTCGATTGTGGCCGACTACGCCCGCAGTTGGGGTTTTAGAGTGCTATGCAGTGACCCTCCCAGAGAACGGGCCGAGGGGCTTGGCAGAGATGAAGGCTTTGTGCCGTTGGAGGAACTCCTCTCGCAGAGCGACATTGTTACGCTCCACACCCCCTTGTCGCACACAGGAGCGCACCCCACATTCCACCTCGCCAACCACGATTTCCTTGCCCAACTGCACGATGGGGCCACACTCCTGAATGCATCCCGTGGAGAGGTTGCCGACACCTCTGCCCTACTCGCTCATGCCCACCGACTTACACTCTGCATCGACACCTGGGAGGGTGAGCCGGACGGCATCAATTCGGAACTCTTGAAAGTTGCCGAGATTGCCACTCCTCACATCGCCGGCTACTCCGTACAGGGCAAGGCCAACGCTTCGGCAATAGTGTTGCGAGCAATGACCTCCACGCTGAGCTTAGAGGAGTTGAAAGATTGGTATCCCGAAGGGGTTCGTCCCTCGCTACCCCACCCTATCAGTTGGGAGGATATGTGCGCACGCATAGAGGCCCATTGCAACCTCATGGAGGAGAGCCAAAGGATGAAAACTCACCCCGAAGATTTTGAGCATAGGCGCAATACATACCCACTCAGAGAGGAGTTTTTCTAATAGAAAAAAGGTATTTAGAGGTGTAAATTTGGTAGGTTGAGAAATTTTACCTATATTCGCAGGCTACATTAAGTCGTAACCGACGTCCAACAAAGCAGAATACAAATTTAGAACACAACAAATAACACACATTTTTACAAAAAACAATTCACTTTTATGGCAAACGTAAAAAGAGTTTACACCTTCGGCGACAGGAAAGCTGAGGGTAACGGCAAGATGAGGGAGTTGCTTGGCGGTAAAGGTGCTAACCTTGCAGAGATGAACCTGCTGGGTATGCCCGTGCCTCCCGGATTTACCATCACCACCGACGTATGTACCGAGTACTACAAAGAGGGTGAGGCAAAAGTTATCGAGCTTATCAAAGCTGAGGTAGAGGCCGCTATCAAGATGATTGAGGAGTCGACCGGTATGAAGTTCGGTGGCGAGGTATCGCCCCTCTTGCTGTCGGTTCGTTCGGGCGCTCGCGCTTCGATGCCCGGTATGATGGATACCATCCTTAACCTTGGTATGAACGACAAGGCTGTTGAGGCTGTGGCTGCTCGCTCGGGCAACGACCGCTTCGCTTGGGACTCCTACCGCCGTTTCGTACAGATGTACGGCGACGTGGTTTTGGAGATGAAACCCGCATCGAAACAGGACATCGACCCCTTCGAGGCTATCATTGAGGAGGTTAAAGAGGAGAAGGGCGTTAAGAACGACTCCGAGTTGACCGCAGAGGATTTCAAAGAGCTCGTTATTCGTTTCAAAAAAGCAGTTAAGGAGCAGACCGGTAAGGATTTCCCCGTAGATCCTTGGGAGCAGTTGTGGGGCGCCATCTGCGCTGTATTCCGCAGCTGGATGAACGAGAGGGCTATCCTCTACCGCAAACTCAACAACATTCCTCAGGAGTGGGGTACCGCAGTTAGCGTTATGGCAATGGTATTCGGTAACATGGGCGACAACTCGGCTACCGGTGTTTGCTTCTCGCGTGACGCTGCTACCGGTGAGAACATCTTCAACGGTGAGTACCTCGTAAACGCACAGGGTGAGGACGTTGTGGCAGGTATCCGTACCCCCCAGCAGATCACCTTGGAGGGTTCGCGCAGGTGGGCTAAGGCTCAGAACATCGACGAGGCCACCCGTGCAGAGCAGTTCCCCTCGTTGGAGGAGGTTATGCCTGAGGTCTACAAGGAGCTCTGCGACATCAAAGAGCACTTGGAGAGCTACTTCAAAGATATGCAGGATATGGAGTTCACCATTCAGGACGGCAAACTCTGGATGTTGCAGACCCGTAACGGTAAGCGTACCGGTGCCGCAATGGTGAAAATTGCTATGGATATGTTGGAGGAGGGCCTCATTGATGAGCAGACCGCAGTTCTCCGTCAGGAGCCTGAGAAACTCGACGAGCTCTTGCACCCCGTATTCGACAAACAGGCTATCAAGAGTGCAAAGGTTATCACCAAGGGTCTGCCCGCCAGCCCCGGTGCTGCTACCGGTCCCGTAGTATTCTTCGCAGAGGATGCAGAGAAGTATCTCAACGAGCACGGCGTTAAGGCTATCTTGGTTCGTATCGAGACCTCGCCCGAGGACTTGAAGGGTATGTTGGATGCAGCAGGTATCCTTACCGCTCGTGGTGGTATGACCTCGCACGCAGCAGTAGTTGCTCGTGGTATGGGTAAGTGCTGTGTTTCGGGTGCAGGTGAGTTGAAGATTGACTACAAGACTCGCACCATCGAGATTGACGGCCTTGTTATCAACGAGTTCGACTGGATTTCGCTCAACGGTTCGACCGGTGAGGTTTACCTCGGTCAGGTTGCAACTAAAGAAGCTGAGCTCAGTGGCGAGTTCGGTAAGTTGATGGACCTCACCACCAAATATGCACGCCTCAAAGTACGTACCAATGCCGATTCGCCCCGCGACGCTAAACAGGCTGTAAGCTTCGGCGCACAGGGTATCGGTCTTTGCCGTACCGAGCACATGTTCTTCGAGGGCGACCGTATCTTGGCCGTTCGTGAGATGATTTTGGCTGATGACGAGGCTGGTCGCCGTGTTGCTCTCGCCAAACTGTTGCCTATGCAGCGTGAGGACTTCGAGGGTATCTTCGAGGCTATGCA
>JBGUSZ010000050.1:0-5225 GCA_045132795.1 Tidjanibacter sp.
ACTATGCCGAGCGAGAGCAACTAAAAGCCACCAAAGGTGGGTTAATTGAGAAAGTTGCGAATAAGCGAGAGCAAAGAAAACCCCCTCTACCTCATAAACTCTTTGAGGGCCTTAAAGGCATTAACGCCCTTAACGCCCTCAACGAATCACTTTCACTAATACAACTACTGCTTCTCCTCAAATACAACCTCGCCGTCGAGGAACTCCTCGGTTGCGATGAGTACGGGCTTGGGAATACGCTCGTAGTACTTCGAAATCTCAATCTGCTCCCTGTTCTCGAAGGTCTCCTCCAACGAGTCGGTAGTGGACGAGAAGTCTGCCAACTTACGATTAAGCTCCTGTTTGAGCTCGGTCGAAATCTGGTTAGCACGTTTAGCGATGATGGTAACCGACTCATAGAGGTTGCCGGTGGGGCCGTCAATGTCGGTGAGTTTGCGTGTTACCGTGTTGTTTGGTACGTTCCTTTTAATCTCCATAGTTTTACTATTGCATAGTTATATTTGTATTCAGTTTACTCTCTCCCACCACATCACTGCCGTCGCTCTCAATCTCTCCGGCATTGTGCTTGGCAAGGAAGTTCTTGCAAGCTCGGAGCATACGCTCGGCCGCCCTCTTGTGCTTGGTGTCGGGGAACTCCGAGATGAGGTTGTAGTATGCATCCATCGCATCGAGGTAGCGGTCCACCTGCAACGATGACACGGAGTTGGTAGCCAACTCATAGCACGCATCGAGTGTCAGGTAGAGTATTTCCTCACGATGAGGCGTAGTGGGATAGTCGGACAACGCATTACGCAGAGCAATGATTGCCGATTTGTAGCGTCGTGTTTTGTAGTAGGTACGGGCGTTGATGAACGACTTGTCGTAGAGTTTGTTGTGCAACTCTTCGAGCCTCATCTCACACACCCCCCTCTTGGGCGTTTCGGGATAACGCTCCAAATACTCGTTGATGGAGGAGATAGCCTGGATGGTCGTTGTCTGGTCCCTCGAAGGAGCAGGAGAGGCGAAGTAATAACCCATTGCGTGCATATACTCCACATCCTCCAATAGCGGGCTGCGACCATAGGTGCGCCTGTACTCGTCGAAAATCTGCGAACTTGTTGCGAAGTCGCCCTGCTTGTAGAAACAGCAACCGGTGTAGTACATGATGGTGTCAGCTCTCAACGTGGTGCTGTATCGAGGGGATATCTCCTCGAAGAGCTGCAAGGCTCGGTCGAACTGCCCCTTGTTGTAGTAGTCGATGGCGGCGTTGAACATCTGGTCGGAGTCGTTGACTTTGAGGAGTTTGTTGTAGGAACTACACCCCACCGCACCGACAACCATCGCCAGCATCAATATTTTTATCACAGAAATTCTCTTCATAAAACCCTTATTCCCTCTTTCGGCACCCGTTGCCCGAAGGGCATTTAGCGTGCAAAGTTACATATTTTTAACGACTCCCAAAAAAATATATTATATTTTCCACACTTTTTTCTTCCAAACCCACGCTTCACCGAGCAATATCACCCACAACAAACACTCCACCACCATCCGCCAACATATTTCCGGGAGTTTTATACCCATCCCTTTCACCCACATTGCGCCAAACACATGACTCGGCATCAAAATCATCTACATAATATAGCGCGCCATATTTAATCTGTTTTATGGATAACGCATCAAGTAGGTCTTTATCGCTAAACTTACCGCCTTGTTGCTCTATAAGATTCAACATCTTATTCATAATTGCTTGGCTCCACTCCATCTGCGGCAATGCCACTCCATCATATTCGGTGTAAATTTTATCGGGATTTTTGAGTTGCAAATTGTAAGGCGACGAGGACAGGAAAGGACAGAAAGAGCAGAAAGAGAATTGAAAATTTAAAAAAGTCTATTGACGTTAGACGATAGACAAAAAAAAACAGCGTTAGATTTCTCTAACGCTGTTTTTCTGTGCCCAGGACAGGAATCGAACCTGCACGCCTTGCGGCACACGCACCTGAAACGTGCGCGTCTACCTATTCCGCCACCTGGGCTTCTACGCACACAAGGATATCACTATCCTTTGTCGAGGGTGCAAAGATACGCACAAAATTCAAAATTCAAAATTCAAAATTCAAAATTATTGTTTTTTTGTAACTTTCTTGGTCGAAACAAGGCCCTTCGACTAATTACCTCTTTGTCTGCGGTGCATACGTCGCCAATTGACAAAGCCATAGATGTCGTTGGCAAGAAACATCGCAAAGCACGCTACCATTGGAACATAGGCCACATCCTCCACCGAGGCCAGCACCCACAGCACTATCAGCACCACGTCGTTGGCCGCATACCCCAGTGCATACCACGGACTACGCAACCAAGTGAGATAGACCGCCACAAAGCTCGTAGCCACCGACACGGTACTTGTCAGCAGGTTAGCCGTGCCAAAGGCCCGCAGGAGATAGTAGGAACCTATCGTAACAGCCACCGTCAACACCGTCATCAGCACCATCTGTCGGGGTCTGACGTGGGCCACCTCCACCTCGCCATCGTCCTCCTTGTAGGGGTGTCGGGCCCACGCAACGATGGCCACAACCTCCATCGGGGCGGTCATTCCGAGGTAGGTCAGCACCTCGCCATAATAGGCAAAACGGTAGCTGATGATGGCGTAGAGGAGCGAAAAAACAAGTGTAATAATCGGGCCCAAGAGCATACCTTTGGCAATGAATATCAGGCCCGTAACCCCAATGAGCGATGTGAGCAGGTTGAGCAGGTCGCCCTCGGGTGAGAACACATAGGAGGCCGATACCACCACAAGTGATACCACCAACAGCCCCCACTCAAAGCGGGTGAGCCGCCCAAACGATTTGCGAATATTCAATCCCATAGGCTCATTTATTCTCTACAAAGATAACGATTTTGTGCAATTATTTGTACCTTTGCGTTAGATTGGCCCGCAAAATGAGGGCCTAAAAAAGATATATCAACAAAATTACAATATTTACGCTTATGCCACTCATTTCAGAACGTGCCGAGTTGATGCCTTCTTCGCCAATCCGTAAACTCTACCCATTGGCAGAGGCGGCAGCCGAGAGGGGTGTGAAGATATACAAACTCAACATCGGACAGCCCGACCTACCCACCCCCGAAGAGGGCCTTGCTGCACTCAAACAGATAGACCGCAAAGTGCTCGAATACAGCCCCAGCGACGGTTTCCGTTCGTTGAGGGAGAAACTCGTGGGCTACTACGACCAATACCAAATCAAGGTGTCGGCCGACGACATCATCATCACCACCGGTGGTAGCGAGGCGGTGTTGTTTGCCTTTATGGCCTGCCTTAATCCCGGCGACGAAATCATCGTCCCCGAGCCTGCATACGCCAACTATATGGCTTTTGCCGTGTCGGCGGGAGCTGTCATCAAGCCCATAACCTCCTCCATTGAGAGTGGTTTTGCATTGCCTCCCATCGACGACATCGAAAACCTCATTACGCCCCGCACGAGAGGTATTCTCATCTGCAACCCCAACAACCCCACGGGCTATCTCTACACTCGTAAGGAGATGAATCGCATCCGTGACTTGGTGAAAAAATATGACCTTTTCCTCTTCTCCGACGAGGTGTATAGGGAGTTTATCTACACGGGCTCGCCCTACATCTCGGCTTTCCACTTGGAGGGCATCACGGAGAATGTGGTGTTGATTGACTCGGTGTCGAAGCGATACTCGGAGTGTGGTATCCGCATCGGTGCGCTGCTCACGAAGAATAAGAAGGTACACGAGGCTGTGATGAAGTTCTGCCAGGCGAGGTTGAGTCCCCCATTGGTGGGACAGATTGTTGCCGAGGCTTCGTTGGATGCACCGAGGGAGTATGCGATGCACACCTACGAGGAGTTCATCGAGAGGAGGAATTGCCTTGTGGACGGCCTCAACCGCATCGAGGGAGTCTATTCGCCCATTCCTATGGGTGCTTTCTACACCGTTGCAAGGCTGCCGATTGACGATAGCGACCGCTTCTGTGCGTGGTGCTTGGAGGAGTTCTCCTATGAGGGTGCGACCATTATGCTGGCTCCTGCGTCGGGTTTCTACTCCGAGCCTGACAAGGGACGCAACGAGGTGCGCATCTCCTATACCATCTGCAAGGAGGAATTGCAAAAGGCCCTTGTGGTGCTCCAAAAGGCCCTCGAAGCCTACCCGGGACGAACTATTTAAGATTTCATATCACACAAAAAAAACCTCTCGCTTTCGAGAGGTTTTTTTGTTGACGGTCGACGGTTGACGGTCGTCGGTCATTACTCTTTGTAGGTTGCGTCGGTCCAATCGTCCGTGCGGAACGACGAGACGGGCATGCCGGCAGCGTTGTAGAGCGACCACTCGGGCACATTCTTGAAGGCATAGCGCACAGCCACAGGGCTCTCCACCTCAGGCGCACTCACCTCCACATAGCGACCATTACGCACAATCTTGGCCTTCGCAGGGTAGAACACCTTGTCGGCACCTGCAACGTAGAAGCCTGCGAGTTGGGGTGTCAGGGGATTGATGCTCAGTTTGTCCGAGTTGAAGAATAGTTGGATGGTCTTGCCCTCCACTTTGGTCGATTTAACGGTGGGAGTGGTAGCGTCCACAGCCTTGTAGCCAAAGGTGTCGTGGAGTGCCAGCCAAGCGAGCCTATCGCCCACCTGTTGTTTCTTTGCGGGGTGGATGCAGGTGGCGTCGCCCACGTCGAGCGTTACGGCCATATTGCTGTTGGGGATATCCTTCAAACCATAGAGTTGAGCCTCGCGCAGGAAGGCCGAATCTGCCAAATCTGCGCCAGCGTAGATGTAGGGTGCAATCTGAACATAGTAGAATGGCATCTGCTCGGCGGTGGCGTTCCAATCCTTACGGAGCATAGCCACAAAACTCTTCATCAACTCGCGGTACTGCACGGGCTGCCTGCGGTTAGCCTCGCCCTGATACCACAAGAAGCCCCTTGCTGCGAAGCCCTTGATGGGGTTAATCATACCATTGTAAAGACTTGTGGGTGCATCGTGGGGACGTTTGGCGGTGGAGATGGTGTTGAGCAGTTCATATTTGATACCCTCGAAGCCCTCCAAAGCCTCCCTGTTCATCCACGCCTCCACGCGTGTACCGCCCCAGCAGGTAACAACAATACCTACGGGGATATCCAGCACCTCTTGCATACGGCGTGCAAAGAAATATGCCGTTGCACTTGTGGCAGCCACAGCATCGGGGTTGTTGGTCTGCCAGGTGAGTTCGCACTCCTCTGTGGG
>JBGUSZ010000051.1:0-12778 GCA_045132795.1 Tidjanibacter sp.
CGCCGTGCGGGCAACGAGAGCGACAAGGAGAGGCTCTTTGTGTGGTTTGCAAAGGACGGCACAATGAAGGACCTCACACCCGACTTCGACTACAACGCCTCCAACGTGGTGTGGGAGGGTAACGACACGCTCTACTTCATCGCACCCATCACCGCCACCCACCAGATTTGCCGTGTTGGGTTGGACGGCTCGCCTGTGGAGGTGCTCACCTCGGGCGACCACGACATCAACTCGTTCAGCAAGGTGGGCGAGAAGTTCTTGGTGCATATGAATACCATTATGAAGGCACCCGAACTCTACACCCTCGACAAGGATTGGGCTCTCTGTCAGGCCACCTTCATCAACCAGCAAATCTACGACAACATCCCTATGGGTAAGTGCGAGAAACGTTGGGTGAAGACCACCGATGGCAAACAGATGCTCACTTGGGTAATCCTGCCTCCCGACTTCGACGAGAGCAAGAAATACCCCACCCTGCTCTACTGCCAGGGCGGTCCACAGAGCGTTGTGAGCCAATTTTGGAGCTACCGTTGGAACTTCCAGCTGATGGCAGCCGAGGGCTACGTTGTGGTTGCTCCCAACCGTAGGGGCCTGCCTTCGTTCGGTCAGGAGTGGCTCGACCAGATTTCGGGCGATTACAGCGGCCAGAACATCCGCGACTACCTCGCAGCCATCGACGATGTAGCCCGTGAGCCTTGGAGCGACGAGGAGAGGTTGGGTGCTGTGGGCGCAAGCTATGGTGGTTACTCGGTCTACTACCTCGCCGGCCACCACGAGGGACGCTTCAAAGCGCTCATCTCCCACTGCGGTATCTACAACTTCGAGAGTATGTATGGCCACACCGAGGAGATGTGGTTTGTGAACAACGACTACGGCGGTGCCTATTGGGACGAGAAAAACCGCACAGCACAGCGCAGCTACCGCAACTCGCCCCACAAAGACGCAGCCGCTTGGGACACCCCAATCCTGATTTTCACAGGTTTGAAGGACTACCGCATCCCCTACACCCAGAGCTTGGAGGCCTTCACTGCGGCCAAGTTGCAGGGCGTACCGGCCAAGTTGGTAGCCTTTGAGAACGAGGCCCACCAGGTGTTCAAACCCCAGAACTCGCTCGTGTGGAATAGGGAGTTCTTCGGCTGGCTCAACAAATACCTCAAATAAAATTGCGGCCATAGGCCGTTTTGTGTAGTGGGTAGGTCTGCACTTTTCCCAACCGGTGGATGCCCCACCAACTAAACCACACACACCAACAAACAAAAGAACTATGTACACAGCCGACAAGCGAGAGGGCAACCACCTCTGCGACATACTGTTCCGACTCTTCGGGCACGCCAGCATCAGCATCTCCCACGCAGGGCGACACATCTACGTTGACCCCTGCCTGAGCGAGTGCGACTACGTTGGCCTGCCCAAGGCGGACCTCATCCTCGTAACCCACCACCACGACGACCACTTCGACCCCAAGGCCATTGAGTATCTCTCCAAGGCAGCCACAATGGTTGTCTGCCCAACACATATGATGGAGCAGATTGATGGTGCACTCGACCTCGGCCCCGGCCAGAGGATGCACCTTATGCCGTGGGGTATGGTCGAAACGGTGGCGGCCTACAACATCGAGCGCCCACAGTACCACCCACGAGAGAGGGGCGACGTAGGCTATGTGTTGACCATCGCCGGCAAGCGAGTATATATCGCCGGCGACACGGAGCAGACCCCCGAGATGGTGGCAGTGCCCGATGTGGACTACCTCTTCCTGCCCGTCAACCTGCCCTACACAATGACGGTGGAGGCGGCTGTGGAGGCGGCACGCAAGATTAACCCCAAGGTCTTCTACCCCATCCACACCATTGGCACCCCGCAGGAGGATATCCAGCGCATACCGGAGATGTTGGCCGACACCGACATTGAGGTATTCATTGCACCAATGGAATAGGTTGAGATAGTTCCCGCACCAATAGGAGCATTACAACAAACGAGTTGGGCTACCCCTAAAAGGTAGCCCAACTCGTTTTATCTCTGCCTGCCACAAGACACCCATCCACCGACGTAATGGGAGTAATCTAATGGTGTGGGTATCAAAAACAATACCCGTGATTTAGGAGAAGCTTTTTAGAGAAAACTTTGTTTGCTCAATTTTCAATTTTCAATTTTCAATTTCAACTTCTATTCCTTCTCCACCACACACACGGGGATAGGCTCCATCTTGTGGCGGTTGGCTCGGTTGCGGCGGGTGTAGATTTCAAAGACCACCCTCTGGCGGCCCTCGAAGTCCTCCGCCACAGCACCCCTCTCGCTCTCGGCCATTGCCCACTCCAACTCGGGGTAGGTGGCACCAATCTGGTCCTCGTCGCTACGGTCGTCGCCAAAGAGTCCGTCGGTGGGTTTGGCCCTGAGGATGGAGTCGCACACGCCCAGGTAGGCTCCCAACTCAAAGACCTCGCTCTTTGTGAGGTCGCCAATGGGGCTGATATCCACGCCGCCATCGCCCCACTTGGTGTAGAAGCCAATGCCGAAGTCCTCAATCTTATTGCCCGTACCTGCCACCAGCGCACCCCTCAGGCCCGCATAGTAGTAGAGGGTTGTCATACGCAACCTCGCACGGGTGTTGGCCGTCGTGAGGTCATAGAGAGGACCCTCCTCACGGGGCAGCACCGACAGCAGAGCCTCGTAGGGGGCTGTCAGTTCGGCCGTTGCACGCTCCACGTTGGGATAGTCGGCCATAAGGTTTTCGATGTGCTCGGCCGCACGACTCACCTGTGCTGCGGCCTGATGTATGGGCAACTCCACACACAGCGTTGGCAGCCCCGTGCGTGCACACAAAGCCGACACCACTGCCGAATCAACACCGCCCGAAATGCCCACAACAAAGCCCTTCGAGCCACACCTACCGACATAGTCGGTCAACCAACCGACAATCTGACTTGCTACTTTTTCGTTGTTCATACCTTATTACGTCAACCGTCGACCGTCGACCGTCGACCGTCTGTTTTTTGCTATCAGTTTTTAGCCATTAGTTTTGTTTTAGGGAGGTTAAGAAACGTAGGGTGCGTAGGGAAATCCCTTTCTGCCCTTTCTGCCCTTTCTGCCCTTTCTGCCCTTCCTGCCCTTTCTGCCCTAAAAGGTAATGGCAACACCCACACGTCCTCCAACCCCCAACGCACGATAGGTCGCCCACTCGTAGATGGTCTGGTTGAGAAGATTGTCGCCCCTGAGCCACACAACCAACTTGTTGGTAAACTCCCACTCGGCCCTCATGCCGAGGTCGACATATCCGGGCATCGCAACCTCGCCCTTAACCACAAAGTCATCACCACCTCTTGCCACAAGTTGAGCACTCGTGGAGGTAGCACCCTCGGCAGTGAGCGCAAGGTGCAGCCTCTTGATGGGCGAATAGTTCACCGCAAGGTGTCCTTTGAGCTTGCGAATGGAATAGGCATTGTCGCCCACCACCGCAGCCTCGGTGTGGTAGCTCGGCAAGTTGAAACGCACACCACCATCCACCGACAAACCACGCAGAGGACTCCACTCGAAGGCTCCCTCCACATACCACATATCTACACCCTTGGCATCGGCTCCCCACAGCAACACGGGTGAACCTTCCAATACTCTGGTATAGAAATATTTGGACAGGTGCTCAAAGCCACCTTTGAGTTCGTAGTCAAACACTCCCAACTCGCCCTTCACGCCTGCCTCGCCACGGTAGACCTTGCGCGAGTCGGAGGGCAGGAGGTTGTGGTAGGGATTGGTCCAAAGGGTTGGCGCAAAGAGGCCCGCATCGATGTCGTTGCTAATCTTCACCCAGGGCACCACCTTCGGGTTACGCACCCACGCCACGTCCACCGAGCCAATGAGTCCTCTCCAACTCTGCACCGCACCGGGATTGACCATATAATCATATCCGGCCATAATGTTCACGGGCAGCCACTCTCCGATGCGGAAACTCCACTCGGGAATGAGCGTTACGGAGGTGTCGTAGTATGGGCTCCACCCCGTAGAACGCACCCCGTAGTAGTATGCCGTAACCCTGTCGGGCAGCCACCTCTTGATGCTATCGAGTCCATCCAGCGCGAAATCTACACAGTAGCGCCACATTGTACCATCCTCGGCAGCGGCCTTGCCTGCGCCATAGTTGGCCAGCGCATAGTTACCCCTCACTCGGGCGGTGTACGAGAGTGGCGACTTCTCGGAGAACTCGCCCGACACCCTCACATCGGCCCTAAAAGCGTTGTTGTCTATGATGTTTCTTGGGGCCACCACACCCACGCCACCGTAGGGGTTGGCCACCACGCCCTGATACTCCACATCGGCCACCAGCCTTGTGTTAAGACTATCGCCCAGAGGTGTGGCATAGTGGGTGGCGAGGCGGTTTTTGAGCATCAGGCCCGACACCTTGTCGTTCTCCACGGTGGTCTGCCTACCCTCCACGCCCTCGTGGTTAAGGCCCACAACAAGGAGCCTATCCCTACTCTGCACGGGGGTCCAATAGAGGTCTAACTCGCTTTGGAGTGGAGCACCTGCACCTATATTAAGGTAGAACCGCTCGGGCCTACTCCACCCTGCCGTACTATACTCCACGGGGGTAATCTTCTCCGTGGTGAAGTTACTCCTCTGCGCCACCGACACGATGGAATAGCGCATCTGTGGGCGCACGATGGTGGTGTCGAGCAGTGTGGGCTCAATCTCGATGCGCTCGGCCTTCGACACGCCTGCCGAGTAGTCCTTCTCTATCTCCACCTGCTTGGTGATTGCTTCGGGCTCTTGTGCCACAGCAGTTCCCACCAACAGGGCAAATATGGTTGTGATAATAACTCTCCTATTCATATTGTTCTTCTATTTATCAAGTCCCGCAATTCGCTCCTTGGCAATCTCCACGATGCCGTCGTCGGCCGAGGTGGAATAGCCATCCACGATACTCTGATAGGTGGCCCTTGCTTGGAACAGGTCACCACGGCTCACATAGACATCGCCCAGCAGCAGGAACGACTTGGCGAGCCAATAGGCGTGTGGCGTACCCCTCTCGGCAAACTCATAAACGAGCTCTTCGGCCTTCTCGAAACTACCATATTGGAAGGCCGTTTCGATGATTATATAGGCACTCTCGGCACCCTCGGGCGAGGTCACCTCGCGGCTCAGTCGGCTGAATATGGCCACCGCTGGGTTACGCTTGCCAACGCTCATCAGTGCCTTCGCCTTTGCGAACTCTGCCTGGCGCACAAGTTGCGGTGTGGCATCCTCGCTGGCCACCACAAAGTCGGCAGCCACCACCACACTATCGGCCACACCCTCGGCCATCACCGCATCCATATATCCTTTCAGGGCCTCCTTACGCTTAGCAGGAGTGGAGGCCATTGTGGCGAGTTGCTTGTAGGCCGCAGCCGCCACAGAGTGGTCATTACCCTGAGAGGCCACAGAGGCCATCTTCTCATAGCCACGCTGGGTGTAGGGGTTGTAGTACATAGCCGTAAGCCTGCCCAGCAGCTCCATTGCACCCGCCGCATCACCCTCGGCCACACGGCAGTCGGCCGCATAGTAGAGTGCTGCTGCGGAGTAGAGTCCATCGGGATTTTCGGCCAGGTAGGTATCAAACGCTGCCGAGGCTGTGGCCTTGTCGCCTGCGATGTAGATTTTTTGTGCCGCCACAAAGCCCAACGAATCGCGCTGCATAGCACCAATATCGTCGGTCATACCAACCGAGGTGGCATAGTCGAAGTAGTCGTCCACCTTGTTATGGTCCACATAGATGTTCCTGATTTCGTCCAGCGCGTTGTGTGCTGCCACCGAGCCTTTGGACGAGGCTACCACCTTCTTATAGTTAGCCAGCGCCTTGTCGTCCTTACCGAGGTTGCGGTAGGCAAGGCCGAGGTCGCTCAGGGCCGACACATACCACGTGGAGGTGGGATACTTGCCCACAAAGTTTTCGAGCCTATCGGCAGCAGCCGCATAGTCGCCTGCCGAAAGAAGTGTGCTACCCAACTCGTAGGCCGAACGGATAACATAGGGGCCACGGCCGAGGTCCACAATGTCCTCCAAAGCCTTCACACGACCCTCCACATTGCCACCGAGTCCCTCAACCACGGCCACACGGTAGCCGGCATAGAACTGCACCTCGGTACCCATTGCGGCACATTGGCGGTAGAGTCGTGCTGCCTGTTTGTAGTTTTTAGCCACCGTCTCGATGTCGCCCATACGAGCCAGAGCGTCGGCGTGGAATTCATCGCCCGTGGGGCGCATCTCCACAAAGTCGGCAAAGTGGTCATAGGCCTCATCGTAGCGAGCGCCATTGAACCTTGCATATCCGAGGTTGTAGTGTGCAAAGAGGTATTCGTTGTGCCTCTGTTTGTCCATCTTGATGTATTGGTCGAACATCACAGCTGCCGAGGCATATTTCTCCTGCACATAGTCAATCTCGCCGAGGCGATAGACAGTCAGCGCTTCAATCTCCTCGTCGTAGTCTTTCAGGTCGAGTGCGAGGTTGCAATACTCCTCCGCTTCGTCCAGGCGGCCCATAGCGTAGCACTCCACAGCGTAGTAGTATGCCACCTTCTGCATTGCGGCCCTAATCTGTCCGCCCGAGCTCTCAAACTCTCGCAGAGTGGCATAGGCCTCTTTGAGGTCGCCCGCATCGTAGCAAGCCATAATGAGGTAGCCCTCAATCTCGGTCTTGTGCGAGGAGGTTGGGTACTCTTTCAGGTAGCGGCTCAGGGTTTGAATCTCTTGGTTGAAGTTACCACCGCCCTGCTCGGTGAGCAGTTTGCAGTAGTTGTAGAGCGCATCCTCTCTCATACGCTCGTCGCCCACACCGCCATAGACCATCGAGAAGGCCTGCATAGCCTTGGTCTTATCCTCCGTACGGAGGTAGCAGTCGGCCAAGTGGTAGGCTGCATTCTGGGTGAGAGCATCATCGGCACCACAAGCGGCACGCAGATAGGAGGCCGCATCGGCCCACTTACCACAGCGATAGAGTGCATAGCCTGCCAGGTAGTTCTCCTCCCTCGAAAGAGCCACACCCTCCTCGGCCATACGCCCCACATAGTCTGCCGCATTCTCCCACTTCTCCAAAGCGAAGCAACTCTGGGCTGCGATACGCATCACCTCGGCCCTACGCGAGCCTTTCAGCCCCTCCAACACGCCCTCGGCACTATCGGCCACATAGCGATTGTTACCCAAGCGGTGCTCTATATTGAAGAGATAGTAGGGCACCAAGTGTTTATACTCCTTACTATCTGCCACGGAGCCAAAGTGTAGCCTTGCGTCGAGCAGGTAACCCTCTGTGTAGGCTATGTATCCCAAAAGGTATTTGGCGTGGTTACTGCGTGGGCCGTTACCATCCACGCGAGTGAGCATATCGCGTGCGGTGGCATCGTCGCCCAAGCGGTGGGCCGCAAAGCCATATTCGAAGCACCACTCCTCCAACTCTTCGTCCGAGAGTCGTTCGGTGTTGACAACCGCAAAATTATCCACAGCCCTCTGCCAGAGTTCCAACTCGAAGAACTCTCGTGCGAGGGTATAGCGTGCCTCGTTGCTGTGTATGGAGTTGGGGTAGGTGGCCAGATAGCCTCCCAAAGCGACGGTGTCCCTGCCGAGTGCTGCAACCGACATTGCCTCCAAGAAATCGACTCTTTCCACATCGAGCGAGTGGTTGTGGCTAACGTTTGCCGCAGCTGCACGTGCTTTTTTGAGTTCTTGGAGAGCAGCGCGGTAGTGTCCCTGCCCATATAGTTTTTCGGCACGCGCGGCGTAGTGGTCCACACTCCTTGCCTGCTGTGCCACAGCGGTACCCACTGCTCCCACAAGGAACAGCCCCACCATCAATATTGTCCTACAAAACTTCTTCATATATCTTTTAGTCTAACGTCCAACGTCGAATGTCGAACGTCTTTTGCTCAAATTCTTCTCTTCTCCACAATCACTCCGTCCTTCAACACAACCACTCCCGAGGGGGCACGCAGAAAGACCTGTAAGGTGGTGATGTCCATATTGCACACCTCCACATTAACCACATCCACGCCCGCACGGGAGAGTACCTCCGTGGCGTGGCCAATCTCCGAGGCGGTAACCACCACCACTCTCTCGCCACGTCCAAGGGCGTAGTCTATCTCTTCGGCCACGCGGCTCCACCACTCGGCCTTCACTCTATCCACAAGTTGCACACACACCATTCGTGTGGTACCCTCAAACTCCAATACGTCGGCCGTGAGGTCGCCCTGTCCATCGGTGAGCACAAAATCACGTCCCGTAACGACCACCCTATCATCCGTGGCCTCATCCGCGCCCTCCATCTTCACAAACTCCCACACGCTCTCGTCCCACCACGCAGGGTCGTTAAGGTCGAAAGTTTCAACCTCGCCTGTGGCCACATTGCGGCACACCACACCCCCACTCTGCTCCTGCTCGGCAGGCTCCGCCACCACAAGGGCCCTCAAATCGACACCCTCGCCAAAGGGGAATTTTTCGACCAACGGCAAGCAGGCAAGCGAGTAGGCGGCCACAAGTGCCATAAGCACTCCTGCGCCCAGCGTAGCGGCAAGGCTCCACCTCGCTCCCTTCTCCCTACGCAACACAGCCCACACCACAGCCAAAGCCACCGCAAGGGCCACATTCTTCCAGAAGGTCTGCCAATTGGTCAGCACCACCACGTCGCCAAAGCAACCGCAGTCGCCAATGGGGTTAGCCACCGCCAACCACAGCGTCAGTGCCGTGTAGAACACATTGAAGGCCAGCACCACAGGTGCCACCACCCTCGGCCACGCACCCACCACGAGGGCCACGCCCAGAGCCACCTCCAACGACACAAGAGCTACACACGCCACGCCCGCCAGCGGGCCAAGCCACTCGATGCCCATAGCGTGGAGATACTCGCCAATCTTGATGACCGTACCATAGGGGTCCAGTCCCTTCACCACACCCGAAAAGATAAAGACACACCCCATCGCCACACGCAGCACAAGGGCCACGGTGCGGAGCAGTCGGGAGTTCCTCACACCCTCTTTCGGTTGCAGCTTATTGGTCATAACTATCTATTCAACAGCGGTTTAACAATCTCTTTCACTCTCTCGAAAATCTCTTCCGGCGAAGCCATACCTCCCTCTTCCGAGGAGCAGTCCACCACACGAAAATTCTCGTCCCTCTCGGCAGCCGCAAGATAGACCTCCCTCACTCGGCGTTGCAGGTCGAGCGACTGTTCGTGGATGTCCTGCGCACCTCCGAGGTAGTCCCTATCGGCACCCTCTCGTGCGGCAGTCAGTTTGGCCTCGGTGAAGGCAAAAGGCACATCGAGGAACAGCGACAGCGTGGGGCGAGGAATGGAAAACTCCTCAAACTCGGTCTTCAAAATCCACTCCGTGAGGGCCTTACGTTCCTCCTCGCTGGCCACCTTGGCACATTGGTAGCCCACATTGGAATAGACATAGCGGTCGCAGATGACGCACTTACCCTCCGCCATCCAGCCGTTGATAAGTTTGGCCGCATCGGCCCTATCGCCCGCATAGAGCAGAGCCACAAGGTAGGGGTTTACCTGCTCCACCGACCCGAACTCGCCACGCAGAAAGCGTGCGATGAGGTCGCCATACACGGGCGCATCAAACCTCGGGAAGTGGAGATACTCACACTCCCAACCTGCCTGCTCTACCATCTCTCGCAGCAGTTTTATCTGGGTGGATTTTCCGGCCCCATCCAAGCCCTCCAATACTATAAACATATCTTCCGAATGGAAAATGGAAAATGGAAAATTGAAAATTATCTTCTCTTTCCCTAAATTCTCTACATTCCTTAAATTCCCTTTCTGCCCTTTGCTGCCCTTTCTTGCCCTTTCTGCCCTTTGCTGCTCGGTGCAAAAGCACCCGCAAGATGAATTTCTACTTTAACATTCTTACCGCCTTACGCACCCCCGCAACCAAAGCATCCACCTCCTCGGCGGTGTTGTAGAGCGCAAAGGAGGCCCTTGCCATACCCTGCACCCCGTAGTGGGCCATCACAGGGTCGGCGCAGTGGGCACCCGTGCGGATGGCCACGCCACTCCTATCGAGCACCGCACCGAGGTCGAAGTTGTGTATGCCCTCCACGTTGAAGCTCACAATGCTACACTTATCCTCGGCCTGGCCATAGATGCGCAGCCCTTCAATCTTCTTCAACTCCTCGGTGGCATAGTCCAACAAGGCCCTCTCGTGGGCCATAACCGCCCCCCTATCCAGCCCTCGCAGGAATTTTATCGCCTCGGCAAGGCCGATGGCATCAATATAGTTTGCCGTGCCAGCCTCAAATTTCAGTGGCAGGTCGGCATAGGTGGTCTTCTCGAAGGTAACCTTCTTGACCATATCGCCACCACCCAAGAATGGGGGCATAGCCTCCAACAGTTCCCTGCGGCCATAGAGCACACCCACGCCGTTGGGGCCATAGAGTTTGTGGCTCGAAAAGGCGTAGAAATCACACTCCAGCTCCCTCACGTTCACCTCCGAGTGAACAAAGCCCTGGCAGCCGTCCACCAGCACCAGCGCACCCACCTTGTGGGCCTTATCCACTATGGGTTTCAAGATGGGCATTGTACCCAGCGTGTTGCTTGCCTGGGTAATGGCCACCATCTTGGTGTGGTCATCCAGCAACCCGTCCAACTGCTCCACGCACAAGTTGCCCTCCTCGTCAAAGGGCAACACCCTCAACTCCGCGCCCTTACGTTCGCAGAGCATCTGCCAGGGTACGATGTTGGAGTGGTGTTCCATCTCGCTCACCACAACATTGTCGCCCTCGCCAACAAACTTCTCGCCCCACGCCCAAGCCACCGTGTTGATGCTTGCCGTGGCACCTGCCGTAAAGACCACCTCGCCCACGTCGGGTGTACCGAGTGCCTCGGCCACCACCCTGCGTGCATCCTCATACATCTCGGTGCATCGCTCCGAGAGGAGGTGTACGCCACGGTGGATGTTGGCATTCTCCTCCCTGTAAAGCCTTGCGATGGTGTCAATCACACAGCGTGGTTTTTGTGCTGTGGCAGCGTTGTCGAGGTAAACGAGTGGCTTACCATAGACCTCCCTGCCCAGCAGCGGAAACTCTGCTCTTATCTCATTCGGGTTAAACATTGTCAATTCTCAATTCTCAATTCTCAATTCTCAATTCGAACTCCCTTCTCACCTCCTCGTTGTCAATCCTATCGAGGATGTCCCTCATAAAGCCTTCGAGTTGCAGTTTGCGTGCATCGGCCTCCGAGAGGCCCCTCTGGCGCATATAGTAGATCTGCTCCTGCTCCATCTGGCCCACGGTGGCTCCGTGCGAACACTTCACATCGTCGGCATAAATCTCCAACTGCGGTTGTGTCTGTATGCGCGCTGTCTTGCTCAACAGCACGTTGCGGCTCTGCTGGTAGGCCTCGGTGTGCTGTGCATCGGGGGCCACATAGACAAGGCCGTCGAAGAGTCCATAGCCCTCGCCGTCGGCAATACCTTTAACCACCTGGTTACTCACGCAGTCGGGCACATTGTGCCTCACCTCGGTCTTGATGCGACACCTATCGCCCGTACCTGCCACAAAGAGTCCGTAGAGTTCCACCTCGGCACCTCGGCCGTTGAGTTCCACACGGTAGGTGTAGGAGGTGTCGCCACCATCGAGTGCCGCAAAGACAACTTTCGCCTTGGCTCCCTCGCCCAAACGTATGGTCGTGGTGTGGTCGCCCACCCCACAGAGTTGGTAGAGCATCAGCGGCTCGTCGGCCACAACATCATAGTTGCCGCCGCACTCTCCGCACTCGTTACCCAATATCTTAATCTCCTTTGTTTTCATCAGTTCCAAACCAAAATTTTGAATTCTGAATTTTGAATTTTGAATTGATTGCCCCCTACTCTTTATAGTCGGCAATGAGCCAATCGTAGCCCTCCTTTTCGAGTTTGAGCGCAAGGCTCTTGTCGCCCGAGTAGATGATGCGGCCCTTGTAGAGAACGTGTACGAAGTCGGGCTGGATGTAGTCCAGCAGTCGCTGGTAGTGGGTAATCAGCACCGTTGCGTTCTGCTCCGTGCGCAGGCGGTTGACACCCGTGGCCACAATGCGGAGTGCGTCGATATCAAGGCCGCTATCCGTCTCGTCCAACACCGACAATTTGGGCTCCAACATTGCCATCTGGAAAATCTCGTTTTTCTTCTTCTCGCCACCCGAGAAGCCCTCGTTCACGGCACGGCTCATCAGCTTGGCATCCAACTCCACAACTGCTGCCTTCTCCCTCATATATTTGAGCATCTGGCCCGCAGTGAGTGGCTCCAAGCCCTGTGCTTTCCTACGCTCTGCCACAGCGAGTTTCATAAAGTTCGCCATACTAACACCGGGGATTTCCACAGGGTACTGAAATCCGAGGAATAAACCCTTGCGTGCCCTCTCCTCTATGTTCAACTCCAAGAGGTCCTCGCCCTCATACTCCACCGTACCCTCCGTTACGGTGAACTTCTCATTGCCGGCCAACACCGAAGCAAAGGTACTCTTACCCGACCCGTTGGGGCCCATAATGGCGTGTACCTCGCCCGCCTTAACCTCAAAGTCGATGCCCTTCAAAATCTCTTTGCCATCGACCGATGCGTGTAAATTCTTAACTTTAAGCATATTTGTTTTTTTGTCTAACGTCTAACGTCAATCGTCTAACGACTTTTTCCTAATTAGTAAATCAATTTCTCTTTCTGCCCTTTCTGCTCTTTCTGCCCTTGGTTGCTTTTTGTGTGAGGGGTTTTCAAGGCTTGCGAAGTGCGAGAAACCGCAGTTTGCTCACGCAAATGAGGATTTCGAGCACAAGCGTAACGCAGAAAA